>NZ_JBKABN010000042.1:0-29287 GCF_046269175.1 Serratia sp. J2 | reverse complement strand
AGGGGACCGTTCGAGCTCGATTTCAGTTGCAGAAATCTACCTGACCACCGCACTGAGTCAGCTCTCTTTTATTGATCACCCTACCCGACTAGGCACTGTACCTGCCCCTTTGCGGAAGTAATAGAGTGATCACCGTACCTGATTACGACACCATTCCAGCTCCCTCTCACTAAAGGAGAGGGTTGGGGTGAGGGGCACAGACAAACTGCGGGCTGGAATAACAACTCAAAGCCAACGCCTTACCTGATCGCAAAACACCCGATAGTCTTGCCCAAAGTTGTCTCGTAGGAACGCCTCTTCACGCGGGATCTGCACGCGATCCAGGTAGGCAAAAAACAGCCCCCACCATAACCAGACGCCGATCCCTCCCAGCAATAGTCCCCAAGCCGCCAACAGCAGGATCTGCCCCAGATACACCGGATTACGGCTGAAACGGAAAACCCCGTTAACCAACAACGCGCTGACCCGCTGAAATTTTTGTGGATGTAGCGTGGTACCCGCCCGGTGAAAGGCATAACTGGCACTAAACATGATCGCCACGGAAGCCACCGCCAATACGCCAGCGGCCAAGAGAATAAGCAGGCTATCTTGCCAGCCCCCCTCGGTTAGCCAGCAGGTTGCCGCCATCCCAGCAGCACAAACTGCCATCACCACCGGCGGCAAAACCAATCGTTGCAACCACGCTACCATTTTCCTGTTCCCTCTCGACCACACAATACTATTTGCGCTATAACAAGCTCTCCCTGTAACCACGCCAGAGAAGAGACGATGAGCCAATATGCCCCACAATTCTGGCGCGATGAACGCCTGCCGTTCGTTGAGGCCCGCGCCGTCGAAGATGGCCGCAAGCTCTGTTATGCGCTGCACAGCCATGAGTTTTTCTGTATTGGCACCATCACCGCCGGTACCAGCACCTATGTTAACGGCGACCAGCACCTCCAGGTCAAAACCGGTGACGTGGTGATCATCAACCCACAACAGGCTCACGGCTGTAACCCCATTGGCGACCAGCGTTGGGCCTATACCATGTTTTATATCGACCAGTACTGGTTGGCAACGCTTCAGCAGGACCCTACCGCGGGCTTTATTCCGTTCAAGCAGATTATCAGCCAGGATCAGGCGCTGTTTAGCGGCCTGAATCAGCTGTATGGGGTACTGACCGATCCGCTCTGTTGCCACCTGGAAAAACAGATCGCCCTGGTGGATTACTTCAGTAACCTGCCGCAGTTACTCGGCGAGTCTCCGGTTCCACAGCAGGATATGACCCCAAAGCTGGAAATGGCTGCGGCGTTTATCCGTACCCATTGCACCCAGTCACTGACGTTAGAGGCGATCTGCCAAGCATCCGGACTCTCCCCTTCTTACCTGATCCGCGCATTCAAGAAACGCTACGGCATGACGCCTCATGCCTATCTGGTCAATCAGCGCGTCCAGCACGGCCAGCGGCTACTGAAACAGGGCTTCTCCATTGCAGCTGCCGCCAACGAAAGCGGGTTTGCCGATCAGGCGCACTTTCAGCGCACCTTCAAACAACTGCTGGCAGCCACCCCCGGCCAGTATCAGATCCCCTCTGCCAGCAAGTAACAGGCGCTGAACGCCAGCAGCAGCGCCATCAAGCGGTTAAAGCGCCGCAGATTGTGCGCCCGCTGCAACAGGCCGCTAAGCATCGCCCCAGCGTAGGCCCAACAGGCTATCGACAGGTAGCAAATCACAAAATATAGCCCGGCAAATTGCCACAGCAACCGCATCTCCCCATCACCGACAAAGGCCCCCATACTGGCAACAGAGGCTAACCAAGCCTTGGGGTTGAGCAATTGCAGCAAGGCACCATACCAATAAGAGGGGGTTTGTTGCCGATTGCCCTGGCTCAGTCTCCCGTCATCCGCTGCAAGCTGATAGGCCATATAGAGCAGAAAAGCCACGCCGCCCCAGAGAATAACGGTGGTCAGCCCCGGCCATAAGGTAAGCACTTCATGCATTCCCAAGCCAACCGACACCAGTAATAACGTAAAACCCAAGGTTGCGCCGGTCACATGCCGCAGACTGCTCGTAAAACCAAACTGCGCGCCACAGCTGAGTGCCACGATGTTTACCGGACCGGGAGTAATAGAGGAGGCCAACGCAAAAGCGGCCATAGAAAGATAAAGCGTCATAGTCAGCACCTGTAAAAGAGAGTTACAGGTGCCAGCGTGCCGGGTTACAGCGGGAGAGTATTGAACAAAATTGCCCTACAACTTCACTTTGATTTCCAGGGAAAGCGTTCAAACTCATCGGGCTTGGCGCAGGGAACGACTTCTCTTGGGCATCGGGTGCGGATTACGCGATCTCCTGGCAGTTTGTGGTAATATTGAGCGCAATATCATTCTGATCCTGTAGGTGCCCACATGGCATACATTCCAAAAAACTACGCGAGACTGGAAACCGGTTACCGCGAAAAAGCACTGAAAATCTTCCCGTGGGTCTGCGGGCGCTGTTCACGCGAATTTGTTTACTCCAACCTGCGTGAACTGACGGTGCATCACATCGATCATGACCACAGCAACAACCCGGAAGACGGTAGTAACTGGGAAATGCTGTGCCTGTACTGCCACGATCATGAACACTCAAAATACACCGAAGCCGATCAGTATGGCTCCACGGTGGTCGCCGGTGAAGATGCACAGAAAGACGTAGGGTTAGCCACACATAACCCCTTCGCCAATCTGAAAAACATGATGAAAAAGTAGCGTATCCCCCCAAGCGGGACCGCATCCGACATGCGGTTCCGTCAGACTCCTACCTTAATCACTTCACAAAATACCAACCTGTTAAGCTATTAACTTGGTTAAATCCAACGCCTATTTGAGTCCTTATTCTCAACTAATTACTTACCAAGTTAGTAAGCTGACAAACAAGTAAACCCACAAGTTAAGACTTTCACTACTTGGCAAGCCGCTGCCAATGGGGCATATTGTCGTCATACGCACTTGTTAACTCATTTAATTACCAACCTAGCAAGCGCATTAACTTATTAAGTTAGTTGATTAATAAGTTATCTGCTTGGCAACTTGAGAGATGGCAACATGATTGTTTTGATTGGTTCGCAGAAAGGCGGTGTCGGCAAATCGACCATGGCGGTAAACATCGCCGGATATCTGATCCTGCAGCAGAAGAAAACGGCCATTATCGTCGATGCCGACGACCAGAAATCCATCATGACCTGGTTCAACGACCGTCAGAATGTAGAAGGACTTCCACAGATCCCAGTGGTGGCCGCCTCAGGCAAGATCAAAGAAACCCTGCTGGAACTGAATCGTCACTACGATTATGTGATTGTCGATACCGCTGGCCGCGACAGCGCAGAATTACGCTCCGGGCTGCTGGCCGCCGATCTGTTTATCTCGCCGTTGCGCCCTTCGCAGATGGACCTGGATACCATCGGCTACCTGTCCGAGATGTTCTCCACCGCCCAGGAATACAATGAAAAGGTAAAAGGCCACATTGTGCTCAACCTGTGCCCAACCAACATCTTCATTAACGAAGCCAACGAAGCGGCCGAAGTGCTAAGTGAATACCCGGAACTGAAGTTGGTGAACAACCGCCTGTGCGATCGCAAAATTTATCGCGATGCCTGGGGCGAAGCGCTAACCGTGCATGAAGCGCACAATGAAAAAGCGCAGCACGAAATCGAAAGCCTGGTAACAGAGGTGATCCTGTGAAAAAACGTACGCCAACCCACCGCATGTCGGAAGATGAATTTATCAACAGCGCCACGTCACATACGTTGATTGTTCCAGCTCCTGCCGCAGTAGCCGAAAAGCCCCAGGGCCGTAAGCGCGTTTATAAAGCGCTGTCCGTCAGCCTGACGGATAACCACGTGGAGATGATCGACGAAGTGATCGGTCATGCGGCGCGTAACGGCATCGTGCGCATCACCCGTTCCGATGTGATCAAGTTGGCCATCGACACTTTGGCCGACAAGAGCGAGGCACAGTTGCTGGCCCTGCTAAAGAAGATTTAGTAACCCAATAACTTGCCAGCTTAACAAGTTAACAAACAAGTGAGCTGGCAAGCTTAATAAACAAATTACCAAGCCGGTAAATTATTAAGCTAGCAACTTAATGTCATTGATATTCATGCCTTAATCCAGCGCCAACATGCCCATACGATGCAAAATGCTCTGCCCCTGAACACTCTGAATAAAGGCCACCAACTGCTGCGCGGCGGCGCCCCCCTCATCCAGTAGACACAGCCCATAGGTCACTTTGAAGTCGAGCGCGGCAGGTAACATGCGCACTTTTACCTGTGGGCAGTTGGCTAGCGCATCGGCATAGCTGGCGTAGCCCAGGAAGATATCTGCCTGACCTTCAGCAATCAGATATTCCGCTGCCAACCTGTCTGCCGGTATTGCCTTAGAATCTGGCCCACCCACCAGCGCCACTGCCCTGCTACGCAATGCACTCCCCTGCCCCGGCAAGCACTGCTCCAAGCGCTCGAACAACTGTTGCGCATAGTCACCGGAAGGATCGGCTACCGGTGTCGAGGTGCCAACACGCCATTGTGGGTCGCACAGCAACGTCAGCAAATCCGGTTGCGTTAACTCCGGGATATTACGCACAGTGGCGCATAGGCGATTACGGGTAAACGGCTGCACCGCCTGCGCAAAACCAAGGGCCACTAACCGCTGCGGATGTTCGAGATTGGCAGAGGCAAACACCTGCGGCCTTCCTCCTCGCTCAATCCGTTCCCGCAGCATCCCTGCCGGGCCAAAGGTGGCCTCGACCCGGTAACCGCTCTCCTGCTCAAACACCGCCAATAGCGGAGTGAACGCCAGCCTCAGGCTTCCTGCGGCAAAAAGAGTAATGCTATTCACGGTTGCGCTCCTGTTGGCTGTGGAAGATGGGCACCAACGTTTCCAGTTGGCTGCCCGCAAAGGGAACGGATACCCGTTCAATCGGCAAATGGAACAGCGGCGCAAGATTGTTTGCCGTCAGCACCTGCTGGCAACAGCCCAACTGATAGCGCCCTTCAGCCCCCAGCAAGAGTGCGCGGTCGGCCACGGCATAAGCATGATTAGGTTGGTGAGTCGAGAATATCACCGCCATCTGCCGTTCTCGTGCCAGTTGGTCGATCATGGTCAGCACCCGGTCCTGATGGTGTAAATCCAGTGCCGAGGTCGGCTCATCGAGGATCAGCACTTCACAAGCCATCGCCAACGCCCGGGCTATCAGCACTAATTGGCGCTGACCGCCGGAAAGGCTGCCAAACTCGCGATCGGCAAATGCCAGCATATCCAGCGAATAAAGGGCCTGTTTGGCTAACTGATGATCCTCAGCCGAAGGCGAACGGAACAGCCCGACATGCCGAGCCCGGCCCATCAACACAATATCCAGCACTTTGTAGGCAAACGGCGGCGTGAAATACTGCGGCACAAACCCTAATCCACAATGGGCGACAACGCTCCCTTGCTGTAACGGCAAAGCGCCCAACAAGAGTTGCATCAAGGTGCTTTTGCCACGCCCGTTGGGGCCAAGCACTGCAAGCACTTCTCCGCGTTGCAGATGCAAATCGAGTTGTTGGAACAATTTGGGTTGTCCTGGCCAGCCAAAGCTCAGATTGCTGACCTGTAGCAGCGTTTCAACCATTCCAGCCCCTTACCTGCGCACGCCGTAGCAGCAAGGCGAACAAAGGAGCGCCGATCAGAGCGGTGAGAATACCCAAAGGAATTTCACTGCTGCTTATGGTGCGCGCCAAATCGTCGATCAGCACCATATACAACGCCCCAAGGCACATCGCGGCAGGTAATAAACGCCGATGGTCCGGCCCCACCAGCAGACGTGCCAAATGCGGGATCAGCAACCCTACCCAGCCAATGCTGCCGCTGACTGCCACCTGTGCAGCTACGATCGCCGCACACAGAGTCAGGATCAGCCAACGGGTGCGTTCAACGTTAATCCCTAACGCAGCCGCATCCTCATCCCCCAAAGAAAGCAGGTTGATACGCCAACGCAGTGCCAATAACAGGCCACCGGCCAGCAGTAGCGGCAGGAACAACATCAGCAATTTATGGCTATCCGCCGTGGCAAAGCTGCCAAGTAACCAGAATACGATGCTGGGCAGCTTCTCTTCGCTATCGGCCAGGTATTGCACCAAGCTGACGCAGGCGGAAAAGAAGCCACTAAGGATCACCCCAGCCAGCACCAAAGAAAGAATATTACGCCGGGCGATGGCGCTGGTGATGGCAAAAATCAGCAACAGCGCCAACATGCCAAAGACGAAGGCACTCAGCAACAGCATCAATACCGGCAGACCAAGCAGGATCGCCAAGGTGCCGCCAAAAGCAGCGCCTGAAGAGACGCCGATAATATGTGGATCGACCAACGGGTTACGAAAGACCCCTTGCAAGGCCGCCCCACACAGCGCCAAGGCCGTACCCGCCCCCATCGCCAACAGCACGCGCGGCACACGCACGCCAAGGATCACCTGCCGTTCGATCGCCGTGATATCTGCATGCTGACCGATAACCGGCTCCAACAAAATCATCAGGCTATGGCCAGCCGTGACCGGATAGCGGCCAATACCCAGGGAGAGCAGTGCGCAGCAGGCCGTGAGCAGTAGCAACAACCCCAGCTTCATTTGCCGCTCTGGCAGCAAGTGGCACGGTAATAGCGTTGATAGTAAGCGTCTGCATGCTGTTGCAGATCAACGTCGGTGAAACGCTGTGGGTAGAGCGTTTTTGCCATCCACAGTTCCCCAAGCGCCAATGCTTCCGGCATTGGGTAGCCCCAGGCTTTGGCATATTCCGGCATCAGGTAAACCCGTTGGTGTTTCACCGCGTCAATCGCCTGCCACTGTGGCGAAGTCAGGATCTGCTGCACCACGTCGGGATAACGCTCTTGCACAAAGATCACCGCCGGGTTCCACTTCAGCACGTCTTCGATTGAAACCTGCTTAAAGCCCTGAATGTCTTTGGCCGCTACGTTGACGGCACCGGCATGTTGCATCATCAGGCCGGTGTATTTACCCGAACCGTAAGTGGTGAGATCCGGGTTGGCCATATAGACCCGCACCCGCTGATCCTCTGGAATATCCTGCAGACGCTTGGCCACCAACGCGCGCTGGGCAAAAACATCTTTCACCATTGCATCTGCCTGGGCCTCACGACCCATCACCTTACCAATCAGGCGAATACCATCCTGCAAGCCAAGGTTATAAACCCGATCTTCATTTTCTAACACAGGGTTGATTTTCCCAGCCTGAGCCACCGGTTCACGGCGCAGCGAGATCGCCACCACCGGAATACCGGCACGTTCGATTTGGGCGATCATATCTGCCGGGGCATAGTTGGCCACAAACACTACCTGCGGGTGCAGAGCCAGCAGGCTTTCAATATTGACCGCCGTAAGATCGCCCGGCATCGGCATCTTGGCCAGGCTCGGAGCCAGCCGTAAATAGTTGGGCCCCAGCTGTTTCTGCCAACTGCTGAGCACGCCAACCACCTGCGGCATGGCGTCTAGCTGTACCAGCAAGTTTAATGTCTGATGTTGTAGCACCACGGCTCGGGTAATGTGGTCCGGCAGCGTCACGGTGCGGTTGAGTTGATCGGTGACCTGGCGATCCGCCAAAGCGGCGGATGAGAAGAGAATGGCAAGCAGTAATAGGCGTTTGAACATGGGAGTTTCCGGTGGATTATCGTTATATACAAAATGATATAGCGATAGCTACATTGAAACAATCTGCCGGATCAAACAACGCGTTGAAAATGAGGATGGTTAACTACGGTGGCGCCCCTCACCCTGACCCTCTCCCACAGGGAGAGGGAACCGATCGAGTCTGTTTGAAATTGTAGTGATTCACCTTGGATGAGAGAGCGGTCGAGCTGCTGAGATTACGTTTATATGACTAAAAGAGCAGAGGCTAACAACTCCCTCTCACTAAAGGAGAGGGTTGGGGTGAGGGGCTAGCGGTTAACGGAGCGGGCAATACGGGTATAAGTATGACGTACACCACGGATCGCCACGCTGTAGGCAAAGATATTCTCCGGCAACGCCAAGCCAAGATAGCCGGTATCGCCAATATGGTGCAGATCTGCTCCGGCCATTTTGCTCATCAGGGCAATCTGGCGAAGGGTTTGCACATCGGACCCCTCCTGAGAAGTCCCGATGGCGGTCATCGCCAGCGCGCCCTGCTGCTGAGTAAACGCAATCAGCGCGGCAACCTTTTCCTGCGACATGCCAGGGATGGTGCCCGGAGCAGGCAGCAGAACGATGTCGGCCCCGTTTTCAATAAACAGCGCAATATCCTGTTCGGTGATCAACTGACTGCCGCTTTCACGCACAATCCCGGCACCGTGCATTTTGCCGGTCACCAGCACCAACTTATCGCCCACTTCGTCACGAATGTGCTTCAGCGCCTCGGCAATCGCCTGGTTGCTGACGCCGTTATTCGGGTTACCGGTCAACACCACCATGCGAGCGCCAAGCTCATACAATTTTCGGGCGTTTTCCGCCGTGGCTGCGCGCCCCGCCGTCATCTGCCAGAACTCATTGTGCGTGGTGGCAAACGCCGGATCGACGGCTTCCAGATTGACCCCGATGACTCGCCCAGTCAGCCGTTGCAGTTCGCGTATGGCATCCTCAGGTGGCACATCGGCAGGCAGCCCGGCAATGTGCGGCTGATTGACATCAAACAGGTTCAGCAACAGGATGTCGGCCCCTTGGCTGGCGGCCAGTTCGGCATTGGTGACGTTATTGAGCAGCGGCTGAGTGACCGCGATGGTCTCACTGACCAGAATGCGCCCTTCGCTGGCACGGATGGCGTAGATCAGATCGTCTTTGCTGATGTTGGCCAGATCGCTGGCGCTACAGTCCAAATATCGTTTCATGATGGGATCTCCGATGATGGGTACTCATAGAAAAGGGAGAGCAGATCTTTGAGCTGGTAAAGCCCCCTCACCCTAACCCTCTCCCCCAGGAGAGGGAATTGAACGTGCCACAACGTAACTCTAGTATTTGACCTTGGCTCTAGATAAAACATGCCAAAAACTGACTCCGGCACCTGACAGCAGCTCCATACCAGTTCCCTTTCCCCCAAGAGAGAGGATTGAACGTGCCACAACGTAACTCTAGTATTTAACCTTGGCTCTAGATAAAACATGCCAAAAACTGACTCCGGCACCTGACAGCAGCGCCATGCCAGCTCCCTCTCCCTATGGGAGAGGGTTGGGGTGAGGGGTCAGCAACAAAAGTGAACGCTCACAAACTCACTTCAAGGTAAAGCTCTGCTGTTGCAGGTTGTCCGAGTCCAAACCAACAAACACGTTGAATTTACCCGGCTCCGCGCCCCATTTCAGGCTAGCGTTATAAAACTTCAGATCGTCCTCGGTGATCGGTAATTCCACCCGTTGTTCCTGCCCTGCACGCAATGTAATTTTCTTGAAGTTACGCAGCTCCTTGATCAGGCGGCTGACCGAGGCGGTCACATCCTGTACATACAGCTGTACCACGGTGGCACCGTTATATTTACCGGTGTTTTTCAGCATCACGCTGGCGGTAATTTTACCGTCGCGCGCCATCTCGGGGCTGGAGAGTTTGAAATCGGACAGGGCAAACTGGCTATAACTCAGACCATAACCAAACGGATACAGCGGGCCATTTGGCGAATCAAAGTAGCGCGAAGTGTACTTGCCCGGGTTTTCCTTGCCGAACGGTCGGCCAGTGTTGAGATGGTTGTAGTAAATCGGGATCTGCCCCACCGAACGTGGGAAAGTCATTGGCAGCTTACCGGAAGGGTTGTAGTCACCAAACAGCACGTCGGCGATGGCGTTACCGCCTTCGGTGCCGCTGTACCAGGTTTCCAGCATCGCATCTGCCTGTTCACTTTCCCAGCTCAATGCCAACGGACGGCCATTCATCAGCACCAGAACCAGCGGTTTACCAGTGGCTTTCAACGCCGCGATCAGATCACGCTGGCTTTGTGGAATGGTGATGTCCGCCCGGCTGGAGGCTTCATGAGCCATTCCCTGCGCTTCCCCTACTACCGCCACTACCACGTCGGCCTGTTTGGCAATCTTTACCGCTTCATCAATCATCTGTTGTGGCGGGCGTGTATCAAAGGCGACCGCAGGTTCATACTCGTTCAGATAATCAACAATGCTCTTGTCCTGAGTGATATTGGCCCCTTTGGCGTACAGGATGCTGGCCTTATCGCCCACCGCATTCTGCAGACCTTCACGCACGGTGATCGACTGCTTCACCACGCCTGCCGCCGACCAGCTTCCCATGATATCGCGCTGGCTGTCGGCCATCGGCCCGATCAGCGCAATAGTGCCCTGCTTTTGTAATGGCAGCGTCTGCTTGTCATTTTTCAGCAGCACCATCGTTTTACGGGCAATCACGCGGGCTTCCGCACGGTGCAGACGGCTTTCGGCATTGGTATCCAGTGGATCAGAGCCTACCGGACCAAGGTGGTTATACGGATCTTTAAACAGGCCCATATCATATTTGGTGTTCAGCACGTCGCGGCAGGCACGGTCGATCTCGCTTTCAGAAACCAGGCCATCCTTCACCAAACCCGGCAAGTATTGGTCGTAATACTCGTCGCTCATGCTCATGTCGACCCCAGAGGTGATCGCCAAGCGCACCGCGTCACGCGCATCCGCGGCCACGCCATGCTTAATCAACTCTTTAATCGCGCCGTGATCGCTGATGGTGATGCCTTTAAAACCCCACTGATCGCGTAGCAGATCTTTCAGCAGCCACGGATTGGCCGTTGCCGGTACGCCGTTGATCGAGTTAAGCGAAACCATCACACCACCGCTACCAGCATCTACCGCCGCCTTATATGGCGGCAGGTAATCCTGATGCATACGTAACGGGCTCATATCAACAGTGTTGTAGTCACGGCCACCTTCAACTGCACCGTACAGGGCAAAATGCTTCACGCTGGCCATCACCGAACCCGGCTTGGACGGATCGCCATTCTGGTAGGCATCCACCATCACCTTGGCAATCTTCGATACCAGCCAGGTATCCTCACCGAATCCTTCAGAGACCCGGCCCCAACGCGGATCGCGGGTAATATCGACCATCGGTGAGAAGGTCATGTTCAGGCCATCATCGCTGGCTTCCTGCGCTGAAACACGTCCGCTTAGGGCGATAGCCTCCAGATCAAAGCTCGCCGCCAACCCCAGGCTGATCGGGAATACGGTACGCTGGCCATGGACCACGTCATAAGCAAAAAACAGGGGGATTTTCAGGCGGCTGAGCTGCATGGCCTGATCCTGCATCACGCGGATATCCGGGCGGGTCACGGTGTTAAAAATCGCCCCGATCTGGCCTTTGCTGATGCCGTCGCGAATGGCCTCTTTCGGGTTATCTGGGCCAACGCTGATCAGGCGCAACTGGCCGATTTTTTCTTCCAGCGTCATCTGCTTCATCAGGTTGGAGACAAAGGCATCACGCTCCTGAGCATAGATCCCTTGGGTCGCACTGCTTTCCTGCGCAAAAACCGGGCTGATAGCCAGGCCGGACAACATACTCACCACACAAAGCCATTTCATAATTTTATTCTCAGGCACGTCCCCGCCGGCAATGTCGGCCAGGAGGCATTAATAGATGTGAGCACGCAGTTTGCCATACTCTTTTTGTTTGCAGAATCAATTCGTCTGCGTTGTTGTTAGCAGATGATGCAGTCTGCTCCGGCTGGCTTGCGCCTCTGCCCCCAGCCACTCCACCAGCCGGGTTAAGGCCGCAGGCACCACCGCATGTTCCGGGTAAACCAGATAATAGGCGGCACCGCTGATCACGCTGATCGGGAACGGCGTAATAATGCGATTGGCCTGAATATCCTCCTCCAGCAGGCACAAATCGCCAATCGCGATACCGCAGCCCTGTAAAGCGGCGCTCATCGCCAGATCGAGCGTATCAAAATGCTGTGACTTGGCGGAGGGCAAAGCCGTCTGCCCCGCCGCTTTCAACCATAGCAACCAATCACGACGATCGCGTGTGGGATGCAGCAAGGTTGTCTCCGCCAGATCGGCAGGTTCTGGTGGCCGAACCAGGTCAGGCAGATAGTTTGGCGTACAGACCGGCGTCAGGATCTCATCAAACAGGTGGTGCACCACCAGCCGTTTGCCCTGAGGTTTGCCAAACACCACCGCCGCATCAAAATGTTCGCTGCCAAAATCCAGCCCGTGCGACACCGACGCGGTCAATTCGATATGTATCTCTGGCCGTTCATTCTGCAGGCGAATAATACGCGGCAATACCCAGCGCATCGCACAGGTTGGGCATTTGACGCGTAGCGTACCCGGCTGTTCCCCAGCCTTGGCCAGCGCTTGCGCCAATTGCTCTAACGCCAGCTGCACCGGCGCCAACAGCAGCGCCCCCTGTGGCGTTAGCGTCAGCCCACGCGCACGGCGGCTAAACAGCGGATAACCCAGCTGCTGTTCCAATCCCAGGATCTGGCGGCTGACCGCGCCCTGCGTTAGATGCAGTGCCTGGGCCGCATGGGTGAAATTGAGGCGATCAGCGACCACCACAAAGGTTTTCAGCACGTCGAGCGACGGCAGCGATGTTTGCATAATAAATCCCGATACCTGCATTTATTTTCACTGTCAGCCATGATCTGGTTGCATGGCAAGCATGACGAATTTTCTCTTGTTAGCCCATCCTAACTGATGCTTAATCATTCGACACTCGATTCTTTTGCCAGGAGCCCACCATGCACAGCGCCTGCTCGCAACGTTCGAAACTGCCGGACGTTGGCACTACCATTTTCACCGTGATTGGCCAATTGAGCGCCGAACACCAAGCCCTGAATCTGTCACAGGGCGCACCCAATTTTGCCTGTGATGTGCAACTGGTTGAGGGCGTCGCCCAAGCCATGCGCGCAGGTCATAACCAGTACGCCCCAATGAGCGGTGTAGCAGCATTACGTCATGCACTGGCGGAAAAAGTTGAGCGGCTGTATGGCGCCCGCTATGACGCCGACGACGAAATCACGGTGATCGCCAGCGCCAGCGAAGGGTTGTACTCCGCCATCAGCGCGCTGGTGCATCCCGGCGATGAGGTGATCTATTTCGAACCCGCCTTCGACAGCTACGCCCCAATTGTGCGCCTGCAGGGGGCAACTCCGGTTGCCATCAAGCTTTCGCTGCAAGATTTAACCATCGATTGGAATGAGGTGGCGGCGGCAATCAACAGCAAAACGCGCATGATCATCGTCAACAGCCCGCATAACCCTACCGGCAGCGTTTTCGATGAACACGATATCGAGCGCCTGACCGCCCTGACCCGCAATACCGATATCGTCATTCTTTCCGATGAAGTGTATGAACACGTGGTCTTCGACGGCGGCATTCACCACAGCATGGCCTGCCATCCTGCTCTGGCAGAACGCAGCGTGATCGTCTCGTCGTTCGGCAAGACCTATCACGTCACCGGCTGGCGCGTGGGCTACTGCATGGCACCGGCAGCGCTGATGGATGAAATCCGCAAGGTACACCAATTTATGGTGTTCTCTGCCGATACGCCGATGCAATATGCCTTTGCCGCCGCCCTGAATAATCCACAAAGCTACCTGGGGTTGGCGGAGTTCTATCAGCAAAAGCGCGATCTGCTGGCAGCCGCGTTGCAAAAGTCACGCTTTGAGTTACTGCCTAGCCGTGGCAGCTTCTTTATGTTGGCCCGCTTTAGCGGTTTCAGTAATGAAAGCGACAACGACTTTGCGGTGCGCTTGATCCGCGAAGCCAAGGTGGCCACCATCCCGCTGTCGGCGTTCTACAGCGACGGTACCGATACCGGCATTATCCGGCTTAGTTTCTCGAAAGATAATGACACCCTGCTGGAAGGCGCTCGCCGTCTGTGTCAGGTGTGATCCATTGATTTTTACCATGGGGAAGCAACAACAATGAAAAAAACACTGAAAACGCTGATCGCGGCGGGATGTTTACTGGCAGCCGGTACCACACTAGCGGCTGAGAATAGCCTGCGTTTTGGGCTTGAAGCCCTGTATCCGCCTTTCGAATCCAAATCCGCCAGCGGCCAGCTGGAAGGGTTTGATATCGATCTGGGTAACGCCGTGTGCGCCGCCGCACAGGTCAAATGCAGCTGGGTAGAAACCTCGTTCGACAGTCTGATCCCGGCGCTACAGGCCCGCAAATTTGACGTGATTAACTCGGCGATGAACGTCACCGAGCAGCGCAGACAGGCGATTGCGTTTACCGATTCGATCTACCAGGTGCCAAACCGCCTGATTGCCAAGGCCGACAGCGGCCTGAAGCCCGATGCCAAATCGCTGGCGGGTAAACACGTCGGCGTATTGCAGGGCTCCATTCAAGAAAACTATGCCAAAGCACACTGGGCACCGGAAGGGGTCGATGTAGTGTCCTACCAGGATCAGAATCAGGTCTATCTTGATCTGACCGCTGGCCGCCTGGATGCCACCTTGATCATGGCGCCTGCCGGGCAGAGCGGTTTCCTGGCGCATCCAGATGGTAAAGGCTTTGCGTTTGTGGGCGAAGCGGTACAGGACGACAAGATCCTCGGCGAAGGCATCGCCTTCGGCCTGCGCAAAGACGACACCGCGACGCTGAAAAAGCTCAATGACGCCATCGCCAAGGTCAAGCAGCAGGGCACCATTGGCGAACTGTCCAAGAAGTACTTTGGCGATATCGATGTGACGGTGAAATAAACCGTTGTTCTCTGGCACTCTTCAACTCGGAGAGTGCCAGGAAAACGCCATTTACTTGCTGTCAAACATCGAACTGTTCAGCCCGCGATCCTGCTGATGCCGCTCCAGCGCAAGCTCAATCAAAATGGTGATCAGCTGGCTATAGCTCACCCCGCTGGCTCCCCACAGTTTTGGATACATGCTGATATTAGTGAAACCAGGCAACGTATTAATTTCGTTGATAATCACGCTATTGTCCGGTGTCAGGAACACGTCGACACGTGCCATACCCAAGCAATCCAGCGCCTTGAAGGCTTGCAATGCCACCTCGCGGATTTTATCGCTGACATCCTGATCGATCGCCGCCGGTACCACCACCTGCGCGCCTTGCTCATTAATGTACTTGGTGTCGTAAGAGTAGAACTCATCGGTCAAGACGATTTCACCACAGACGCTGGCCTGCGGATTATCATTGCCCAATACCGCGCATTCGATCTCACGGCCAACAATAGCCGATTCCACCAGCACTTTATGGTCGAAACTGAATGCCAGGGCGATAGCCTGTTCGAATTCAGCCTGGTCATGCACCTTGCTGACCCCAACAGAGGACCCCTGATTCGCCGGTTTAACAAACAGCGGTAGCCCCAGGCTTTCACTTAAGTGAGCAAAGCTGTAGTTGTTGCGGTTGGAACGCGTCAGCGTGACGAACGGAGCTACTGATAGCCCGGCATCTCGCAGCAGACGTTTGGTAACGTCTTTGTC
Organism: Serratia sp. J2; assembly: GCF_046269175.1. Taxonomy (NCBI): domain Bacteria; kingdom Pseudomonadati; phylum Pseudomonadota; class Gammaproteobacteria; order Enterobacterales; family Yersiniaceae; genus Serratia; species Serratia sp. J2. The sequence goes on along the minus strand of NZ_JBKABN010000042.1, from coordinate 13,873 downwards.
CATGCTGACCGCCGAACCCAACACGCCCGCCCCCACGAACGGCATATTCGCCATGCGCAGCAACCCTTGCAGCGAACCATCCTCCCCCAAGGTGCCGTGGACGATTGGGAATACCACATCAAGCTGCCCCAACGCACCAGCACCATCGGCTTCAATCAGTTGCTGTTTCTCATACCCAGGGACCAGCGCCACGTTTTTATTCGAGTGGTTCAGCGCGATCAACGCCGGGTTTTCCGCATTCAGCAGGAAGTTGGAGGCATCGTTAAGGTGCCATTGCCCCTGCTTATCAATGCCCAGCAGCGTGACGTCAAACTTCTCTTTGTCGATGGCATCCAGAATATTTTTTGCCGACTGCAGCGAAACCTCATGCTCCGCTGATTTGCCCCCAAAGATCACCCCAACACGTAGTTTAGTCACGCCCTAAATCCTTCTTTAAAATGTCATGGCAACAAAGCCGACGATCACAATAAACGCATTGTGCGACCCCGGCAATGACCATTGAACCTAAAATGCCTGCGCCACAGAATGCCTAACCCACAGCATCCAAAACGTATACACTCCGTATATTATTCACTGACGGAGTCGGCTATGGGGATTGTAAAAATCTCGGAGACGCTACATGACGATCTCAGGCTCGCCAGCCTGACCATGTCGCGTTCTATCAACGCACAGGCGGAACACTGGATCAGGATCGGCATGCTGGCAGAGCTGAACCCGGAGCTGACCTATCCGCAACTGGTAAAGAAGATGATGAAAGATAACGCGCTGACGCTGAAGGAGATTGTTGGGTGAAAGATATTGTGATTAAAACGCCGCAGGAAATTGCCATCATGCGCCACTCCGGCGCGCTGCTGGCCAAGGTGTTTGCCATGCTCGATGAAGTGATCCGCGAAGGCATCACCACCATGGAGATCAATGACCGTACCGAAGCCTTTATCGTCAATGAGCTGAAATCACGCCCTGCCAGCAAGGGCCAGTATGATTTCCCCTACGTGCTCAATACCTCGATCGACGAAGTGATCTGCCACGGCATCCCATCGGCCAGCAAAATTCTGCGTTCCGGGATGATCGTCAATGTCGATATCACCTTGGAAAATAATGGCTTTATTGCCGACTCCAGCAAAATGTACTGCATCGGTCAAACCACCCCGCTCGCCAAGCGCCTGGTCAACAATGTCTACGAGTCAATGTGGCAAGGCATCCGGGCAGTGAAACCCGGTGCTACGCTGGGTGACATCGGCCACGCCATACAGCAACATGCAGAACAGGCAGGTTACAGCGTAGTACGGGAATATTGTGGGCATGGCATTGGCCGTGAGATGCACGAAGGCCCAGCGGTGCTACACTTCGGTCTGCCCGGCACCGGCACGGTGTTGCAGGAAGGGATGGTGTTTACCATCGAACCGATGATTAACCAGGGCGACCACCGCATCAAGCAGAAGAAAGATGGCTGGACCGTGGTCACACGCGATAAAAAGCTTTCCGCCCAATGGGAGCACACCGTAGCGGTTACTGCTGACGGCGTGGAGATCCTGACGTTGCGTGCAGAAGAACGTGAGGCGGGATATCAGGAACGCTATTAAACATTAAACCCCGTTGCAGCCAGGCGGGGACATGGAGATGGGCATGACGCAGGCATTTATCACTCAGTTGAAGAATATCGTCGGCAACGCGCAAGTGCTGACCGGCGAGCGTAGCACCGAACGTTATCGCAAAGGTTTCCGCTCCGGCGGTGGCAAGGCATTGGCCGTCGTGTTCCCTACCCGTCTGCTGCAACTGTGGCAGATCCTGCAAGCCTGCGTCGCCGCCGATAAGATTGTCATTATGCAGGCGGCCAACACCGGCTTGACCGAAGGCTCTACCCCCAGCGGCCAGGATTATGACCGTGAGATTGTCATTGTCAGCACCCTGCGGCTCGATCATATTCAGGTATTGGATAACGGCAAGCAGGTGGTAGGCTTCCCCGGCAGCACGCTCAATAAGCTGGAAAGGCTGTTGAAACCTTATGGCCGTGAACCACATTCGGTGATCGGCTCTTCCTGTATCGGCGCTTCGGTGATCGGGGGGATATGCAACAACTCCGGGGGGGCGCTGGTCAAGCGCGGCCCGGCCTATACTGAAATGGCGTTGTACGCCAAGCTGGACGCCAATGGCCAGTTACGGTTGGTCAATCATCTGGGGATTAACCTGGGCGACACGCCGGAAGAGATCCTCACGCGGTTGGAAAAGGGCGATTACCGGCCAACCGATGTTGAACATGGCGAACTGCGCGCTTCGGATAACGAATACGCCAGCCGGGTGCGCGATGTGGATGCCGATACCCCTTCCCGCTTTAATGCCGATAAACGCCGCCTGTTCGAGGCTTCCGGCTGTGCCGGGAAGCTGGCGGTGTTTGCGGTACGTCTGGACACCTTCGCCAAAGAAGATAAAGAGCAGGTGTTCTATATCGGCACCAACGATACCGCGGTATTGACCGAGCTGCGCCGCCATATGCTGAGCCAGTTTGAAAATCTGCCGGTGGCCGGGGAATATATGCACCGCGATATTTTCGATATCGCCGAGGTGTATGGCAAAGACACCTTTATGATGATCGACAAGCTGGGCACCGATCAAATGCCGCGCTTCTTCACCCTGAAGGGCCGAGTGGATGCCACGCTGAACAAACTGCCGCTGTTACCGCATAACCTCACCGATAACCTGATGCAGAAGCTGAGCAAGCTGGCCCCTAACCATCTGCCAACGCGCATGAAAGCGTATCGCCAACGCTTTGAACACCATCTGCTGCTGAAAATGGCCGGCCCAGGCGTGGAGGAAGCCCAGCAGTATCTGCAAAGCTATTTTGCCCAGGCCGACGGTGACTTTTTCGTCTGCACGCCTGAAGAAGGCAAGAAAGCGTTCCTGCACCGCTTTGCCGCAGCGGGCGCCGCCGTGCGCTATCACGCGGTGCATGCCGATCAGGTCGAGGACATTCTGGCGCTGGATATCGCCCTGCGCCGCAACGATACCGAGTGGTTTGAAACCCTGCCGCCGGAGATCGACAACCAACTGGTGCACAAGCTGTATTACGGCCACTTTATGTGCCACGTGTTCCATCAGGATTACGTGGTGAAAAAAGGCGCGGACAGCCATGCGCTGAAAGAACAGATGTTGGAGATCCTCAATCAGCGTGGTGCGGAGTATCCGGCCGAGCACAACGTTGGCCATCTGTATCATGCCAAACCGGATTTGCAGGCCTTCTATCAGGATGCCGATCCTACCAACAGTTTTAATCCCGGCATTGGCAAAACCAGCAAGCAAAAACACTGGGGTAACAACATTCAGTAACATTTTATCCCCCCCCTTCACCCCAGCCCTCTCCCACAGGGAGAGGGCGCTGGTAGAGCTTGCCCTTTGGGAGCAAAGGATCATCTCGGCACACTCGTAATAAGCCTCTGCATGCGGGGCACTGGCGCACGATCGCCCTTTATGCCCCTCCTTCGCAGCCCTATCGTCTAGACTTAACGTTCTGAATAAGGCGTCTGTCAGGCGTCAACATGAGCGACGAAAGGAGCACTTCATGCCATACCAGACAGTAAACCCCTTTAACAATCAGCTAATTAAAGAATATACCCCGCATAATGACGATCAGGTCGAACTGGCGCTAGCCCAGGCCGATGCGCTTTATCATTCCGACTGGGCCAAAGGCGAAATCATCCAGCGCCTACCCGTGTTGCATAAGCTGGCCGAGCTGATGGAGAGCAGGGTGGAGGAACTGGCGAACATTGCCAGCGTTGAGATGGGCAAGCTGATCGAGCAAAGCCGTGGCGAAGTGAAGCTGTGTGCCCAGATTGCCCGTTACTACGCCAACAATGCGCAAAAATTCCTGGCCCCGGTGAGCTATGAGTCCAGCCTGGGTGAGGCCTGGGTCGAGCATCATCCCATCGGGGTGTTGATGGCGGTCGAGCCTTGGAACTTCCCTTTTTACCAACTGATGCGCGTGCTCGCCCCTAACCTGGCAGCCGGGAATCCGGTAGTGGTCAAGCATGCCAGCATCGTGCCGCACTGTGCCGAAGCGTTCGAGAAGCTGGTGCATGAGGCCGGAGCGCCCAAAGGGGCCTATACCAACCTGTATATTTCCCAGGATCAGGTGGCCAGCATCATCGCCGATGATCGGGTGCAAGGCGTGGCGTTGACCGGTTCGGAAAAAGCGGGCAGCATCGTGGCGGCTCAGGCGGCCAAGAAGCTGAAAAAGGCCACGCTGGAACTGGGAGGTAACGACGTTTTTGTCGTGCTCGACGATTGCGATCTCGAGAGGGCTGCCAAAGTGGGCGCACAGGCGCGGCTCAACAATGCCGGGCAGGTCTGTACCGCCGCCAAGCGTTTTATCGTGCAGGAGAAAGTGGCGAAAGCCTTCCTGCAACAGCTCACCGAGCATTTCAAGAATGTGAAAATGGGCGATCCGCTGGATGAAACCACCACCTTAGGGCCGCTATCCTCCAAGTCTGCCTTGGAAGGGCTGACCGAGCAGGTCAATGAGGCGGTGAAGCAAGGGGCCAAACTGCACCTGGGCGGCAAGGCGTTACAGCACGAAGGTAACTTCTTTGAACCCACCATCCTCACGCATATCAGCCGCGATAACCCGGCTTATTTCACCGAGTTTTTCGGCCCGGTGGCGCAGGTCTATGTAGTGAGCGATGACGAAGAGATCGTCAAGCTGGCCAACGACTCCCACTACGGGCTTGGTGGGGCCATTTTCAGCACCGATATTGAACGAGCCAAAAAGCTGGCCTCACGCATTGAAACCGGCATGGTGTATATCAACTCCTTGACCGATACCGCACCTGAGCTGCCGTTTGGCGGTATTAAACGTTCCGGCTTTGGCCGCGAGCTGTCAGACCTGGGGATTAAAGAGTTTGTGAACCAGAAACTGGTGGTGGTTAGCCATAGCTAAGGTTTTATACTGGAGGGGCGCTAAGTGGGCGCAGCATGCTGCGCCCACTATAAAATCAATCGGTTAGTTTAGCCAACCCTGCGACGGCCATTTCAAGATAGGCACGCGGACAACCGAGATTGATGCGGATAAAACCCTCCCCCTGCTCGCCAAATCCATAGCCCATCGAAGGCGCAATCTTGGCCTGTTGACGCATGGCCAGCTGCAAAGCTTCATCATCCAACGCCAGCGCACGGCAATCCAGCCAGGCCAGATAAGTGCCTTGTGCTGATATCATCCGGCACCAGGGAGCCGCCTGCTCCAACGCCTGTGCAAACCAGCGCCGGTTCTCGGCCAAATAAGCCAACAAAGCATCTAGCCACGGGCCACCCTGCTGGTAAGCCGCCGTCGCTGCCGTCATGGCAAGCGCGTTGAAAACGTCTAGCCCGTGCGCATTGAGCCGTTCGACAAATTGCTCACGCAGCGCCGCATTCGGGATCAGGAAATTGGAGATGCGTAGCGAGGACAGACCAAAGGTTTTACTGGCAGAGGTTGCCACAATCACCCTATCGTGCCACTGCGACCCCAGGTGTAAAACCGAGGTAAAGCGCTCTTCCGGCAGGATCAAATCCGCCCAGATCTCATCAGAGATCACCGTCACCCCGTGTTGCTGGCACAGCGTCAGCAATTGCGTCAGTTCCTGCTGGTTCCAGCAGCGGCCAGTTGGGTTATGCGGATTGCACAACACCAGCAACGGCGGCTTTTCCCGCTGCAACAGCTCGGCCAACTGGGTAAAGTCAAAGTGATACTCCCCTTCCCGCTCCTGCAGTGGGTTCTCGAGTACCCGACGACCATTGAGGGTGATCACCTTCTTAAAGGAGCCGTAATAAGGCCCCTGCACCACGACGCCATCACCGGGTTGGCTGAGCATCTGGATCAGCAGCGCAATCCCCGGCACAACCCCTTCGATCGAGGTAAACCATTGCCGTTGCAGCGGCAGTTGGTGGCGTTGGGCAAACCACTCAATAGCCGCCCGGTAGTAATCTTCATCACGTTCGCTATAGCCAAATACGCCATGTTCGACACGCGCATGCAAAGCCTGCTGCACTGCTGGCGGGCAAGCAAAGTCAAAGTCTGATACCCACATCGGCAACAGGTCGGTTTCATTCAATTGCAGATAATGCCCCATGAAATCCCATTTTACCGAGCTGGTATGGTGGCGATCGACCACCTGGTTGAAATCAGGCTGTTTCATTTGGCGTCTCCTGTTGTTGAGCCTCTGGCGTCACTCTGGCGATGCCAAAACCGGTAAAACCGTAAATCAAAGCGAAGAAGACCGCCGCGTAACACTGCACCGCCCAAGGCAGCAGATCCAGCGTGCTCACTCCCAACGTGGTCGCCATATAAACACCGGCCGCCGTCCAGGGAATGAGGGGCTCAATCACCGTACCGGCATCTTCGATGGTGCGTGACAGGTTGGTGTTGTCCAATCCCATGCGACGATAGGCGTCCTTATACAGCTCTGCCGGAATGAGCAGCGCCAGCTTGCCATCGCTGGTCGCGCCGGTGACCAGAATGGTGGTACCCACCGTAGCGGCAATCAGTTGGCCGGTGGTGCGCACCACTTTCAGCAACCGGTTGATAATCACCGTCAGCGCACCGGTCAAGGTCAGCGCACCGGCAAATGAGAAGGCACACAGAACCAGCAGGATGGTGCTCATCATTGAAAACATGCCCCCCCGGTTAAGCAAGCGCGGAACATCGGCGATCACGCCGCTGATATCGTGCCCGCGTTCAGCAAACATCGACAGGTTGAAGCCGTCCATCAGCGCGTTCAGGCCCTGTTTCAGGCTAAAGCCCTGCATCACCACGGCGAGGCCGATCGCCAGCACACAGGCAGCCAGCATGACCGGGATCACCGGCCGTTTGGTCACCGCGCCCCACAGCACCAGCACCGGCGGCAGGATCAGCAGCAGGTTGAAATGATACAGGCTTTCCAGCCCAACAATGATGTCAGTGACCCGCTGTGGCGTAGCAACCGTTCCCACCACGCTGCTATGACCGGCGATCAGGTAAACGGTGGCTGCCAGCACAAAGCTGGGCAGCGTGGTATACATCAGGTGTTTGATATGCGCATAGAGATCGGTTTCGGCCACGATAGCGGCAAAGTTGGTCGAATCCGACAGCGGAGAGATTTTATCGCCGAAATAGGCACCGGAAACCACCGCGCCCGCCGCCGCCGCCAACGGCACATCCAGCCCCGCCGCAACGCCCATCAGCGCAACACCAACTGTCCCCGCAGACCCCCATGAGGTGCCAGTACAGACGGAAATCACGCTGGTGAGGAAGAAGGCCGCGATCAGAATATATTGCGGGCTGATCACTTTCAGCCCCCAGTACACCATGTAAGGAATGGTGCCGCTGATCATCCAGGTACCAATCAGGCCGCCGACACAGATCAGGATCATGATCACCGGCATGGCCTTCGCCAGCTTGCTGACGATCGAGTTGATGATGTCATCCCAGCTGTAGCCCTGCCACAGTGCCAATCCGGCAGCAACGGCCGCCGAAAGCAGTAACAGCGGTTCAATACGTAATTCCCACACCCCATAGCCGACGATCAACAGCGTCAGCATGGCAACGATCGGCAGCAAAGCCAGCCAAAGGTTGAGCGTTTTCTTACCATCCATAGGTCACCCCGAGTTGTTATTGATGTGCCGCTAGCGTAGTGAATCCTGGTTTACCGGGGTGTGAGCTAGCGCCTCAAGCCATGTAACCGCTTTCATGACGGATAACTTTGTGATGCAGCTCTCAGAACAACCTCTGGACAAGCTATCCCTGCCAGCGAGTGACCGAGTCACGCAGCACCAGTTCAGCGCTAAACATGTTATTTTGCGGCGGCAACCCTTGCTGTTGCTGGCTCAACAGCGCCAGCTTGGCCGCCCGTTTGGCCATACGCTCGATGGGATAATGCATGGTGCTTAACGCGGGATACAGATAGCGTGCCAGCACCACATCATCAAAGCCGATAATCGACAGTTGCTGCGGCAAGGGGATTTGACGCTGGTGCAGGGCTCGCATCATGCCGGCGGCCATCACGTCATTAAACGTCACTGCGGCCGTAAAGCGATGACGGCTGGAAAGTATCTGCTCTGCGGCCAATTCTCCCCCCTCTTCATCAAAAGGCACGCTGATCACCCACTCCCCCGGAACGTCGATCCCCGCCTGTGCCATCGCATTGCGGTAGCCCTGTAAACGCAGCTTGCGATCGTCAATGGGCAAATCGGCGGTCACACAGGCAATGCGCCGATGCCCCTGTTGCAGCAAATGTTCGGTCGAGGCCTGAGCCGCACTGACGTTATCCAACCACACGCAGCGGTTGGCAATGGCAGGAAAGTAGCGATTGATGATCACCAAACCGGGGGAGTGAGCGGCATAGCGCAGCACATCGGCATCGCTCATACGGGTGATGTGAGCGACAATCGCCTCACAGCCCTGATTGATCAGAAAATCCAACCCGGCCTTTTCGCGCTCCGCCTGGTGCCCACCGCTGCACACCATCAGCTTCGCTCCTTCTTTGCGGGTCACCTCTTCCACCCCACGCGCCAGGCGCGAGAAAAAGGGATCGGCCAGATTCCCGGTCAGCAACCCCAGCATGTTGCCACTACGTTTGGCTAACGCCAGCGCCGCCGCATTGCGGTGGTAATTGAACTCGCGCATCGCTTTTTCGACACGCTCGCGGGTCACCGGCTCGACATAGGCGGTATTGTTAATCACCCGAGAGACCGTCGCAGCGGAAACCCCGGCTCGCTGCGCCACCTCTTTCATTGTCGCCATCAATTATTCCAGTCGGTATCATTTAATGAGTTGATAATAAGCAGGGGGGAGTAACAAATCCAGAGGGTCGAGTTCAGCTTATTTAAACAAAAGCCCCCCATACCACAGGGTATGAGGGGCAACGATCACGCTAACTTCAGAATAACCAGAAACCATACCCCCACAGCAAGACAGTCAGTCCAAGTAGCAATTCAAGTAACAGAATGCCGATCGCCAAGGTTGAGCTGGAGAAGATAAACCCCTCTTTGCGATCGATATTCAGGAAGTGTGGAATGCCGAGATACAGCAGATAGCCCGAATACGCCAGGCCGATAATGCCGACAAACAGACACAGCCAGACCAACGGGTAAAGCGCCACTAATCCGCTGAGAAACATCGGGGTCGCAACATAGCCCGCAAAGACCATACACAGATGCAGGCTTGGCCGTGATTCATAACGCCGCGCCATCCAGTGGATCACCTTGCCCATGATCGCCACGCCAGCCAGCATCAACAGATAAAACGCGACGGCGGTGTAGAAAGCGGTGAACATATCCAGGCGGATTGCCTGCCCTTGACCAGAGAGCCAGCCTAGCCGCGTGGTACCGATAAACGCGCTGACCACCGGTATCAATGCCATTAGCAGCACGTGGTGGGTATACAAGTGCGAGACGGATTCATTCTCGCTTTTGATCTGTTTGAATTCGGCGTTGGGATGCGCCAGCAGACCCCAGACATGATTGACCATGAGACACCTCCTCATTTCGCCGCCAACCGCGATCGGCGAACGGAAAACACACCACTGGCGGTTCAGACACCGCGCAAGGGTTGCGGCTATCAGGCTCTCGGCCCTGCATCAATTATAGTCTTTGGTTGAAAAAACGTACGCTGTCAGCGGCCTGTGGGTTACTCTGCACTATAATCAATATGTTGCGCTACTTGATGGAGGGAGACCATGACAACCAAGATCCGCACCCGCCAAAGCGGGATTAATAACGTGCAGGCCGGACAGAACGTGATGGTGATCGAACCCAGCAACCTGTATGGCTGCCAGTTGGGGGACGATGTGTTTGTCGGCCCGTTTGTCGAGATCCAGAAGAACGTCTGCGTGGGCGCGCGCAGCAAGATCCAGTCGCATAGCTTTATCTGTGAATACGTGACCTTGGGCGAAGATTGCTTTATTGGCCACGGCGTGATGTTTGCCAACGATCTGTTCAAAGGGGGCGCCCCTAACGCCGACCCGGCAAGCTGGGGACACACGCGGCTCGGCAACCGGGTTTCTGTAGGTTCTGGTGCTACCATACTGGCCGTGGAAATCTGCGATGACGTGGTGATTGGTGCCGGTGCGGTAGTCAGCAAGAGCATTACCCGCAAAGGCATTTATGCGGGCAACCCCGCCAAGCTGCTAAGGGAGCTGGAATAATTGCATCAGGCGATCGGCATCGAAATTATCAGCGAACTCCCCTTCGGTTACCTGGAATACGGTGACTTTTCCTTTGCCGTCGCCTGTTACGCACAACCCTGTTTTGATAAGCCGGTCGAGCAGTGGCCAACACAGCCAGTGGTTCCTTTCAATAAAGTCTACCCGCTGGCCCCCTTCCTCAATGACGATGGGGAAACCTTCCTCGCTCGTTACCAAGGGGAAGCTGTGGGGCATATCACTCTGAGCAAAAACTGGAACGACTATACGCTGATCGAGGAGATTGCCGTTAGCCGCCACGCTCGCCGCCAAGGCATAGCCACAGCGCTATTGGATGCCGCACGTCATTGGGCACGGGAACAGAACACCGCCGGGCTGATGCTGGAAACTCAGAACAATAATCTGATTGCCTGCCGCTGCTATCAGCGCTATGGCTTTGTGCTGGGTGGCATCGATCATTTACTCTATCGTGGGCAACCGGACATTGCCGATCATGAGATCGCACTGTTCTGGTATCTGCCGTTCAATAATGAAGTGGGCTATTGATTTACCGCTTTTGGGTGACACTGGGTTTACCTTGCGCACGCCATACTGGCCAAACCAATAATCGCTTGGGAGAGAGGGATGCGTGGCTTGGCCCTGATAATATTGAGTACGACGCTGATAGGTTGCAGCGGTAAACAACCGGCCAAAATCCCGGTAGAATCCCTACCGCAACAGGTGAAACCTCTGACAATGGCGACAGTTATGGACGATTACACAGTAAACAAACTGCAGGCAGCGCTGGCTCTGCATGCGGCGGTACCGGAAATCGATAAAGGGCGGGCCATCGATCTGCTCTCGCAGACTTTCCTGGAAACCCCTTACCTAGCCAACCGGCTAATCGGTTCCGCCACCGCAGCGGAACAATTAGTGATCGATTTCCGTGGGGTAGATTGCTTTACCTATCTGGATTACGTGCAGGCGCTCAGAACCGCCACCAGCGAAAACGACTTCGTCGAAAATGTGATTCAGACGCGCTATATCAATGGTGATGTCAGTTTCCAGCAGCGCAAGCATTTCTTCACCGACTGGGCGCACACCCGCCAGATCCTTGCCGATGATGTTACCGCGCAGCTCAGCCCGCATGCCATCACCGTGGTCAAACAGCTCAACCGCAAAGCGGATGGCGAGCTCTATCTGCCTGGCATCGCGGTCACCGAGCGCAACATCACCTATATCCCTAGCGAATTTATTGATGAGCAGGTGATTAGCCAATTACAGACCGGCGACTATATCGGTATCTATACCAAGCTGGCAGGGCTGGACGTTACCCATACCGGCTTCTTTATCATGACCCAGAATGGGCCGGTGCTGCGCCATGCTTCCTCACGCCAGGAAAACCACAAAGTGATGGACTCGGCGTTTGCCAACTATGTACTGAATACGCCGGGTATCGTGGTGTTACGGCCGCGCTGATCGCCGCGTTATGAGCTATAAGAAATTGTGCTTAACCAGGATTTGACTTGGCTACGGCCATAGGTTTAGCTGTTGGCACAACACTGACCGATCTTATTGTTTTTACAGGGAGTCACTCATGGCAATTGTTTGGCGCTGCACCGCCTTGGCCGCAGCATTAGCAGCAACGTTGTTATTACAAGGGTGCGATCAGAAGGCCGATCAAAACCATATCAAGGTTGGCGTCATTAACGGTGCCGAGCAGGACGTGGCGGAGGTCGCCAAACGGGTGGCCAAAGAGAAATATGGCCTGGACGTTGAGCTGATTGGTTTTAGCGGTTCGTTGCTACCCAATGATGCCACCGACAAAGGCGAACTGGATGCCAACGTATTCCAGCACCGCCCCTTCCTGGAACAGCAAAATAAAGATCACGGCTACAAACTGGTGGTGGTAGGCAATACCTTTGTGTTCCCAATGGCTGGCTATTCGAAAAAGATCAAATCGCTGTCAGAGTTGCAGGACGGCGCAGTCATTGCCATCCCGAACGATCCCACCAACCTGGGCCGCGCCCTGTTGCTGTTGAAAAAGGTTGGGCTGATCGAACTAAAGCAGGGTAAAGGCCTGCTGCCAACCTCGCTGGATATCAGTGCCAACCCGCACAACTACCAGATTATGGAGCTGGAAGGCGCGCAGTTGCCCCACGTATTGGACGATCCTAAAGTCGCGGTGGCGGTGATCAGCACCACCTATATCAACCAGATAGGCCTGACGCCGACCAAGGACGGGATTTTTATCGAGGATAAAGATTCGCCGTACACCAATATCGTGGTGGCTCGCGAAGATAATAAAGATGCGCAGAACGTGCAGAACTTCGTGAAAGCCTACGAGTCCGATGAAGTCGCCAAAGCGGCAGAGAAGATCTTCAACGGCGGGGCCGTCAAAGGCTGGTAACTTCCCCCACGATCGGTTGCAGGTGCCGGTTGTTGGTGCCTGCAACACTTTACAAAAATCCCCACCTCCCTGCTTGACCCTCACGTAACGTCAGGCTGTAGTATCTCAGCTCACACCAGGGAGATAACCAGCATGTTACTGAAAGTCGGCGAACTGGCCCGCCGTTCGGGAATAACCGTAAGAACCTTGCATCACTATCACAGCATTGGGCTGCTGATCCCCTCTGCACGTTCTGATGCCGGATATCGCCTTTACAATCGGGAAGATATTACTCGCCTGCACCATATTCAAGCCTTGCGGCGAATGGGAGTCGCACTGGCAGAAATCGACTCGATTCTGGCGCACTCGGGGCTGGCGTTACCCGCGGTTATTGAACAGCAAATTGCCATGCTCGATCGTCAACTGACGCAGATAACCACGCTGCGCAGCCGCTTACAGCATATGCACACCCAATTGACCCATGGCAGTGAACCTGAATTGAATGATTGGCTGATCACGTTGGAGATGATGACCATGTACGATAAATACTTTACCGCCGATGAACTGGCACAGCTGCCGTTCTATCAGGCCGACGAAGCGCGTAATCGCGAATGGCAGGAGATGGTGAGCACGGTGCAAACGCTGATGGACGGTGGGGCAAGCGCCGAAGATCCGCGTGCTCAGGCTATTGCGCGCCGCTGGATGTGTACACTGGAGCGTGATACCGCAGGCAATCCGGCATTTCTGACCCGCCTCAACGCCATGCACGCCGATGAGCCTTCGATGCGCGAACAAACGGGGATCACACCGGCAATGACCGATTACATCACCCGTGCCTTTGCCGAAACCAAGCTGGCGATCTATCAAAAATACCTGTCTGATACCGAATATGCCTATGTCCGCACGCACTATTTTGATCGCATTCAGGAATGGCCAGCGCTGATTGCCCAATTCCAGCAAGCGATGCAGCAGGAGGTTGCGCCTGCATCGACACAGGCTAAACAGTTGGCGGCCCGTTGGCTGGAACTGTTCCAGTCCTATGCCAGTGACAATCCGGCCACCCAGATGAAGATCCGCCAGGCGATGGAGCAAGAGCCGACATTGACCGAGGGCACCTGGCTCACCCCCGCGCTGTTGGACTATCTACGCCAGTGCGTCGCGCAACTGATGCGGCGGTAACCCGTGTCCCCTCACCCCAACCCTCTCCCACAGGGAGAGGGAGCTAGTCAGAGTACTTGGTTAACCCGCGATATTAATAAAATATATTAATATCAAATAACTATAGGACAACGGAACTGGTTTGTACCTTCGATGCATCTGCGTCGTTTCAGGAAGTAATGGAGAGTATCAACGGACTGGA
>NZ_JBKABN010000041.1:0-30601 GCF_046269175.1 Serratia sp. J2 | reverse complement strand
ACCCGCAACGATATTCACATCGCCACCGGTCGAGCCGATGGTGCTCACACTCTGGCTCTGCGTCGTACCGTCTTCGTTCACCTGATGGCGAGAGCTGGAGCTACCAATCGTCACCCCAATACCACCGGTGCCCATCAGCCCGCTCTTTTTCTTCTCATCCAACCGGTAGCTGGACTGTTCTTTCGTCGCAGCCACGATCTCGACGTTGTTGCCTGCTTGCAGGTTAACTTTACCGTCACCCACAACCGAAGATCCCTTCACCGTCAGATCGTTACCCGCAGACAGCGACACATTGTCGCCACTCAGCAGCGTGCCTTTTTCCTGCGTGGCGTAATCTTCCCGCACCGTGTGGGTGGTGGTCTTTGACAGGAACCCTTTCTTGGTCTTGGTTTCTTCGAAGAAGGAGTAGTCGCTTTCGGTGGCGCTGTTGAGCGTCAGATCGCGTCCGGCGTTTACCGCCACATCACCGCTGGCCTGCACCTGTGCCGCATTCAAGGTGGCATCTCGATCGGCGCGAATAGTGGTGTTGCCCCCGCTAGCAATCTCCGTTCCCTGCTGGCGAATAGACTCATCCACCTGCTGGCGTTTACCTTCCTTGCTCTCGCGGTATTCGCTGGTTTGCTGGGTATTGAGGTTTACGTCACGCCCGGCGTTCAGTTTGACGTTGTTGTCCGCCACCATTGCTGCGGCCTGCGAGTTCACATCCCGGCCTGCATCCAGCGTTAAATCGCCGCCGCTGGTGAGGGTGGTGCGCGTTGCATCGTTACTGCGCTGTTCAGTGCCGTTATCTTTTTGTCGGGTGCTCGCTTCCTGCGTTTGCAGGTTGATATCGCGCCCAGCTATTAGGGTAGTATCACTCTGGCTGCCAACCTGGCTGGCCTTCACATTGACATCACGGCCTGCATCAACCGTCAGCGGTCCACCAGCGCTAATTTCGCTGCCCTGGCTGCTGTGAGTTTCGCTCTCTCTTACGTTCCGCCAGCCCTGATATTTATCGGCGCTGTAGGTGGTGTTGGCCAGAACGTTGATATCGCCCCCTGCCAGCAGATCCATCGCACCACCGGAAGTCAATTTGGCCCCCAGAATATCGATGTTGTTGCCAGCGCTCAGGCTCAAGCTATCCAAGGCCTGGATGGTGCCGATATCGCCGATTTCCGTGTGTGACAGTGCCAGGCTTTGTGGCATCCAGCCGCCCAGAGAACCCTGGGTACTCCACTGATTCGTCAGCGTCTGGTTGATGATGCTGCCATCAAGGCTTTCCAACTGCACCGTTTTGCCGCTGATGATTGAGCCGATATTGTTGATATCGCCAATCGCGCTCAGTTGCAGGTTGCCGCCCGCATTGAGCAGGCCTGCATTGAGGTTGCTGATGCTGTTCTGGCTATCGAGCGTCAGCGCGTTCTGTGCGGTCAGCGTGCTGCCACTGTTGGTGATATTACCGGCGGTGAGCGAGACATTTTTCCCTGAAGTCACGCTGCCGTTATTGATCGTCACATCTTTTGGTGACAGGTAGAGCTTCGGCACCATCACCGTCTGGCCATTGATGCTGGTCGCTTCCCACCACAAGATGCTGTGATCCAAGGAGGCGATCTGCTCCGCCGTCAACGAAACACCAAACTTCAGCCCCAGCGATTGTTGCGTCTTAGCGGCGTTATCCATCAGGGTTTGCATTTGCTCCAGGTCTGAACCCACGCCGTTCAGATAGCGGCTCCCCGTCTGATTGAGCATTGCATTGCTGACGTAACGGGTGTCAAAGGCCGCATCCCCCAGGAAACGGTAGTCGTAATCCGGGTGGAGGTGCAGGCGGTCAAGGAAATAGGAAGAGCCGATGAACTGGCTTTGATCGGTATAGCGGCCATTAGTTTCCTGCGGTGCGCTGCCCGGTTGTTGGCCGAGCATGGCGTACAGAGAGTCAAACAGGCTGTTGTCGAGCTGCCCCAAACCATCTAGTTTCGGGTTGGTGGTGATCAGGTACGGGCTGTCGGGAGCCGGGTTCGGCACAAAGCGGCCATTGTTGCCGCTCGGCAGTGGGTAATCCACCAACTCCGTCGCGTTGTTACCCAGGCCGCTGAGCGCATTCTGCAGGCTATCTTTCCAGGCAGGAGTTCCCACGGCAATGCTTTGATCGTCAGCCAGGTTCTGTGCCTGAGCACCGGTAATATTTTCCTGCTGTGCCAAGGCATCCAAGATAGGAGCCACCAGCGTATGGCTGATGCCACCCGCATTTGGCGTTACCGTGGTGTTACTGATATCGTGCGTGAAATTGGCGTTAATTTCACCACCGGCTTGAATCACGGAGCGGTAGAGTTCACCCTCGCCACGTTCATAGCGCACTTCCCCCGTTGCGGTGTAAACAATATAGTTCTGGGTGATTTCCCCTTTAACTTTATCCGTTTCCGGTACAGGGACTTTATTCAGCCCATAACCATACTGATAGGTCTGATAACGCGTTTCACTACCCGAGAACCACGATTCATTATTCAGGCTGCCGCCAGAAAGGTAAGCGTTATTGTTCGCCAATATATCGCTAGCCCGATTGTTCAACTGACCGGCATAAAGAGTGATATCCCGCCCAGAAGCGATACGTGCCGCACCACCGTTTGCCGTAACGGTGACTGTCGATATGCCGGAGGCAAACTCTTTAATCCATTGACTCTGATAAGGTGTTGGCGTCGAGCTGTAATGCGTGGTTGGGGAAGCTCCGTGGCCCGGGCTACCGCCCCCCGTTTCCCAAGAATTGATAACGTAGCCATAGTCCCCTTTGTTAAAGAAAATTAACGGTACTTTTGCCTCAAAGTCGGTCAGCCAAGGGTATCGCGGTAAGCTACCTTCCGTTTTACTCACGTTCAACCCATCGCGCTCATTCAGCAAATAAGCCGTATTGATGGCGATATCGCCGTTCTCGGTTTCGATGGTGCCAGAGGTGTTGACGATCTCACTGTTGGCGTTACCCCCGGCGTCTTTCTGCATCCATAGGCTGTTGCCCGCCAAGATATCGCCATAGTGGTTGGTGATACGGTCTGCCAACAGTTGCATATTGCCGCCGCTGTACAACATGCCGCTGTTACTCAGTTGAACAACAGCGCTCAGCAGCAGATCGGCTGCGGTACCGATAAAGCCGTTATTGCTGATAGAACCGCCGCTTAGCAACTGTACACGGCCACCTGCTTGCAGACTAGAATCCGCATCTTGAGTGATGTCCGCCGCGACAATACGCATATCGCCATTACCACCGCGCAACGTACCGGAATTGATGAACTTGCCAAAGCTGCGGATATCTAGGCTTTGGCCCTGTGTTATACCTTCCAAAGTGATGTCGCCATTGGCTGCGAGGCTCAAGGCACCGCCTGCGGCCAATGTGCCTTGCTGTATGAAAGACTCACTTAACGTCAGCGCCAAATCCCCAAACGCCACCAGTTGCCCTAATTGGCTGAATGAGCCACTCACCAGTTGCAGATCACCCGCGCTAAACAGCTTGCCAGTTTGTTGGTTTACGGTCTGCTCAGCCTTCAAGTTCAGTTGGCGTGTGGCCAACAGGGTACCGGTATTTTTTAGGCTGCCAGTGTTAAGTTGCAGATTCTCTCCCTGCACTGTGCCTAGGTTATTGAAAATATCGAGCGTCAGCAGGTTATCGCCTGCGGCTATCAGCGTACCCGCGTTATCCAACTGGCTGCCGTTAAAGACGATGCTGTTCGCTTGCAGCCAGCCGCCGTTATTCAGGTTTGGAGCGCTGAGGTCCAATCCTCCCCCCACCACCAGCTTACCTACCTTGCTAATGCGCATCCCCTCTGTTAGCGACAAGGTAGCTCGGCCATCCACTTGAATATTACCCTGGTTATCCAGCTTCTCGGCGTTCAGTTTCAACGAATCAAGGCTACTGATCCTACCGCCCAAATAGTTAATGAATACCCCTGTCACTTGGGCAATAAAACTATTTTGCGCCAGTAATCTGGCGCCACTCTCAATGTATTCTGCCTGCAGTATCAAGTTCCGCGCTTGCAGCAAACCGTAAACATCCACGCTGGTTGCATTCAGGCTCAGAGTCCCATTACTCAGCATTTGGCCGGAAGATTGTCGGATCTCCCCCTTAATATCTGCTTTGAGCTGGTTTACCCCGGTTAACGTACCGATATTGAACAATGAATCGCCCTGCAGATAAAAATTGGTAGCTTGCCAGGTTCCCCAATTTTCTATCGCCCGCGCGTTTATTGCGATCTCGCCATTAGAGTTGATCTGGCTACGGTAATCGCCGTAAAGATCACCGTTCAGATCCAATTGGATCTGTTTATTCGCCTGTAGGGTACCGTTCTGATCCAGTTGGCGGGCAGACAGGATAATTTGTTCACCTTGCCATAAGCCTTCATTTTTTACCTTCGCCGCACTGACCTTCAGCTCTCCGCCGCTTAGCAATTTGCCAATTTCAATATTGTGCAGGTCCTGCTGCAATTGCAGTACTAGCCGATCTATCCCGATAAGATCGCCGCTGTTATACAGTTGTTGCGCTGTTACCTGAGTGGTTTTACCCTGTATAGATCCCCAGCTGTTAGTGAATTGCTGCGCATCCAGATTGAGATGACCTTCACTCAAAATCTTACCTAGGTTGTTCAACTGAGTGCTACCTAGTGAGATCAACCCTTGGCTCAGCAACTGTCCACGGTTGTTGAAATATTGCTTAACCGTAGCCGTTAAACTTTCGATCCCCAGTGCACTTCCAACGTTTTCCCACTGCCCAACATTCACTCGCAATGCGTTAGCCTGCAACAGGTTAAAGTTGCTCAACTGTTGCCCCTGCAACGCCAGAGTTCCCCCAGAAAGTAACTGCCCTGTGAGAGTGTTATTTATCGATTGAGCATAAATATCGGCATCACCCTCAGCCTGCATCAACCCATAATTATTCAATGTGTTAGATGTTGATTTGAGCGTTTTTGCTGCCAAATTACCTTTATTGATCAACCCTGGAACATTCAGCACTAAAGCATCACTAGCCAGTAGAGAACCTCCGTTCTCCAAAATCTCGCTGAGATTAATGTTCAGTTGCGATGCGCCAATCATTCCAATGTTAGTTAGCTGATCACCAGATAGTGTCAGATGTTTCCCGGCCTGAAGCGTTCCCCACTGATCAATACGCCCGGAAGTAAGCGTCAAATCATAATCCGCCTGTATGCGCCCTAGCTGAAGCAGGCTATCACTGCCCCAGTCAATATTACGAGCCACCATATCTGCCCGGCTGTCCACTGCCGAGGCAACGACGGTCAGATCACCTTGGGTGAAGACCCCTCCCGCCAACTGGGCATTCTCAGCCACGTTCAATGCGATGCCGTCTTTGGTCTGGATCTGTGCGCTGCTACTGGTGACGAGCTGTTTGCCCGCCAGCGCTAGGTGACTGTCGCTAGACACTAACCCACTCAGCAGGAACCGATCACCCTCCAAACGGATATTGCCACCACTCAGCAACGCCGAGCCTGATTGGGCATTCAGGTTGCCAGTCAGGCCGACGCCATTGACCCCTGTCGCCCTGCCTGTCAATTGGAACTCACCGACATCAATATCCAGTGCGCCACCAGCATATAGCGAACCGCTGACATCCAGCCAATCTCGCGCCACTATTGCCAACCACTGCTGGGAGCCGATCAGCCCAGCGTTATGGATCTCATCGGCATACAGCATCATCATGCCCGCCGATTGCAGTCGCCCCCTGTTGTCGAACTGTCCGGCGTGCAGGATCTGGGTGCCCTGCGCCTGAATCAAGCCGCTGTTGGTCAGATTATGTGCCGTGATATGGCTTTCGCGATTAGCGGCCAGTTGGCCCTGATTGTTCAGAGAAGCGGCCTGCAAAGCCAGATCGTGCCCGGCGGTAAGTTGCCCCCGCCAGTCCACATTACCGCTGAAGTTAAAGGTGATGTCATCTTGCGCGCTGAGCAGGCTGCCACTGGCACCTCGCAGGCTGGAACCTTGCGCGGTGAAATAGCCCCCAGAGCTGGCTTTCCCCGCCACGTTCAGCGCGTTCCCTTGCAGGGCCACGCCGTTCAGCCCGGTAATTTGGGAGCTTGCGTCCAGCGTCAGGCCATTCTTTGCCACTGCGCTGACCGTGCCAGCGGCCAGTTGGCTGTTCAACCATTGCTGTTCGCTGCCTTTCAGCGTCAGGGTTTGTCCTGCGGTCAGATTGCCTTGCTTATCCACACCAGCTAGCAGTTTGCTGTTGGCCGCTCGCAAGCGACCTGTCGACTTTAGGGCGATCGCTTTGCCTGCGCTGAGCGTGCTTTGCTCCAGGGCCACATCGCTACCTTTCAGTGTAATCTGCTGACCGGTATTCACGAGCGCGTTGTTCAATGCCAGGGAGCCTTGGCTGGTTAACACCGCCCCCTGCTCTGCCTGGTGGCTGCCCGTCAGGGCCACATCGGCCGCATTGACGATCAGGCCACCTTGGGCCAGCGAATTATTGAGCGTCAATTTGCCGTTGGCATCCAGGGTGATATCCCCGGCACGGGCATTGAGGTTACCGAGGTTGACGCCTACGCCCTTGTCGCTGGAAACCAGATGGATTCGGTTGGCATACATGCCCCCCAACGCACCGGTATCGACCGCCACTTTAGGCGCTTCGCCCTGGCCCGCGATCGGGGTTGCATTACCTTGCGCATCCACGCGGTTAGCCCCTAGCGTGATGGTGGCATCCTGAGCATACAGCTGAGCGTTAATCTCGGTGGCACGGGCAATAAGCGCAAATTTCCCGCTCTGGCTGGCATCCAGCCCTTTGCCCTGAATGCTGATCGCCCCTTGCGTGACTTCCAACGCCTGCAGTTTGCCGTCCGGCCCTAACACCGGTTTACCGGTGGTCAGCGTCGCGTTTGGGGTGTTGATGAAGCCACAGCCATCGCAGGTGATACCATAAGGGTTGGCAACCATCACGTTGGCCTGCTTGCCCGCCACTTCCAGATAGCCTTGCAGTTGGGAGCGGTTCGGGGCGACAACCTCGTTAATGATGCCTTGGGCTTCCTGCCCGGCCTTCAAATTGGGGTTATTCTGGATCAGGCCGCCAAGCTGGGTCTGATTGAGCTGCCCGGTGGCGTTATTGAGGATCAGCCCCTCTTTGCCCACGTTGAATTCATTGTATTTATTATGGGAAATGCCGGCCTGATTAGGCGTAGCGATATTGACCACCGGCACGCCATTGCCAGCCTGATCGAGCCGGGTATTCCCTTCGGCGACGTTAACACCGTTCGCCAAGGCGGGCAGCAACGGCTGCCAGGCTAGCAAGCTGCACAGGGTATAGCTCAACCAACGCTGGCTGGCATGAATGGGCCGATCGTCTTTTTGCGTCATCCTTGAAACCTTTCCCTGTAAATTAAAGAACGATGTTAATACGGTAGTAAATCGACACCCGATCCGGCTCTAACCAACTCGGATGCGCCAGCGGCCAGCCCACGGTAAATTGGCTGCTGAAATAACGGTTACGGCTGCCCAGCCCCACCGCGCCGCCCCACAACGTGCCGGAAGCGTAGGCGTCCACGGAGTCGTGGCGCAGATAACCGCCATCTACGGCAGCCAATACGGAAATATCCCCCAGATACGGCAGGCTGAACGGCGACCAGTTGACCTCGTTACGCCAGTAGCCACCTTTGTCGCCGGAGAGATACTGTTCCTTGAAGCCACGCACCGAACTTTCGCCGCCGAGGGTCAGGCGCTCGCTGCCGTAAAGGCGATCGGGCGTCCACTGGCCGTACAGGCTGGTGAGGTAGTTCCAGTTCTGCGCCAACGGCAAGTAATAGCTGCCGGAGAGCGTGTATTTATTAAACTCCGCCTTGGGAGCCTCGCTGGCTTTACCGCTGTCATCTTCCGCGCCTAACCAAGGTACGCCACGGCTGTAGGAGGGGTTGAGCGTGGCAAAACCGCCCCACAGTTTTTGGCTATGGCTCACGCCCAGAGATACGCTGGTCAGTTTACGGCTGCTGCTGTCTAGCCGGGTGTCATTCAGATAGTTGCGGTTGATACGGTGAGTCAGGCCCAGCGCCAGGCCGGTTTTCATGTCACTGTTACGGAACAATACGCGCGAAACGTTGAAGCGATGAGTCTGGCTGTCGCCGGTGGATCGCCAGTCAAAGCCCTGATTGTCGATCGTCGAGAGATAGTCGCTGTAGGAATAGTTGTAATCCATCAGCCAGTAGCCATAGGGCAGACTGACACCGGCCTGGACGCTGCGGGCATCGTGATCGTTGGCGAAATCGCTGCTGCGCGCGCCGGTCACAAACCACTGATCCGCCAGCCCCAGCAGGTTATTGCCGGTCAATGAGCCGTTGATCTGCCCGGTGCCGGTACTTTTTTGCCCGCTGTTGTCAAAACCCAGCCCCAGCATCACCGGGAACTCTGGCTTGGCGGTCAGGTTGACCACCGAATAGCCCGGTTGGCTACCGGGCAGGATTTCAATCTGCACCGGTTGCTGGCGCAGGCGGTTGATCTGCTCCATGCCCTGCTCGATATCGCGCAGGTTAAGGATGTTGCCCACCAGGCCGGGGAACGCCATCTTCAGCATTCGGTCATCCCGTTGGTCCAGCAAGATCTTTTCCAACTGCCCTTCCAGTACCAACAGCTTCAATTCCCCATGGGACAGGTCTTGCTCGGTCAGGAAAGCGCGGCTGGTGATATAGCCCCGTTCGATATACCAATCGGAAACCTGCTGCACCAGGGTGTTGATCTGGGCCAGATTCAGGCAGCGTTGCAGATAGGGTTGCGTCAAGGCTTGCCGCGCACGGGCGGGCAGATGGCTGGCACCTTCAAGGCGAATGGTCGTGATGGCGAAGCACGGCCCGCCAGGGGCTGTGGCTGCTGGCGTTTGTGGCAGCACCGGCGTCAGGCTGCGTTGCAATTCCTGACGTTGTTGTTGGTTTTGCTGCAACAATTCACGTTGTTGCTGTTGGATAGTATCTCGATCCGCAGGGCTGAGCATATTGGCGCCAACCGCCGAACTGAGAGAAAGAAACAACAATGATACTGCCAACCGCTGAGCTACTGAGTCCATTCAGATAAACCGCCTTAATGATTTTGCGGCATTCTAACGACATAATTCGGCATCAGACAAGCAAGAGATCGTGGCTTTGCGGGACTTAGAGGCATCGGAACTGGCATAAATCTCAGAGCGGGGCGGGATAAATATTCTGAAACTGTTTTCATACATTCACTTTATTTGCTGTATGTAAATTAAACAGTCAATTATGCTGAATGGAGGCGGACTTTTCTGATTAAAAAAATAATCGGCAGCCGTGCCCAATTTATACGACAGATTAAGTCATCAATTAAGCCCAACCCGTTAAGTGGGCGCAGCATTCAGCGCCCACCTGGATAGATTTGGTCACAGAGCCAAGCTACACGGCTTGATGCTCAGCTCGCTATCGGCTCTGAACCGCCCTTGTCCAACGGCTCTTCCGGTTCGGCTGGCAGCACCATATAGGTACCCTCAAATACTGCACCTTCGTCATCGTCACCGAATAAATGTACCTCTGCCTGCACGCGCGCCCGGCGGCCACGCGCCAAACGGGCCAGATCGCCACTCAATGAGCTCAGATCGGCAACGGCTCTCGGCCTGCCGGTAATCGGTTTGCTGTAGCGAATGTGGGCGTCTGCCAGAATAATCGTGCCCCCAAGGTGGCGCTCACGCAGCAGCAGCCAGATCAGCCCCCAGGCGGTCAGCGTTGCCAAGGAGAACAGGCTACCGGCAAACAGCGTATGGTGTGGATTCTGGTTGCCCACTTCTGGCATGGTGGTGACAAAACGTTGGCCAGTATATTGGCTGATGCGCACTCCCATTTTTTCACTGAGCGGGATATGTTCATACCAGGCTTGTTGCAGTTGCCCGCACCAGTCGGGGCGATGCAGAATGTCATCCAGCGTGGCCACGGGTTTGATCATCAGGTAATGGCGGATCGGCGTAGTTTGCGGCGCAGTGATTTCGCCCTGGTTGATAAAGCCCAGCTTGGCAAAGAAGTCCACTGCATCCTCACGGGCGCTACACACCACCCGCTTTACCCCTTCCTGGCGCGCTACTGACTCCAGGGTCATCGCCACCAGCGTGCCAAGGCCTTTGTCCTGCACCGTGGGATCGACCGCCATGAAGCGGATAGCGGCTTCGTTATCGGCATTGATATACAGACGGCCAATGGCCACAATCCGGCCGTTCTCATCCACCACCATTTGATGGTGCGCCATGGCGTCGTAGGCATCCTTTTCCGAACCCACCGGCTGGTGTAACGGCTTGCGCAGCATCTCCCAGCGAAACTGGTAATACTCTTTCAGTTCTTGTTCTGTAACGGGTACTCGTAGGTGATACATAGACGCCTTCTCTTGTGATCTTTAAACCTGCAGCCAGAACGTCACCGGGCCATCGTTCACCAGCGCCACCTGCATATCGGCAGCAAACTCACCGGTCTGGGTTTCAATACCCCGTTCCTGGCACTGCCCAACAAAATAGCGGTATAGCCGATCGGCCTCCTGCGGCACCGCACCGCGCGAAAAACTCGGCCGCATGCCTTTCTGGGTATCTGCTACCAGTGTGAACTGCGACACCACCAACAGGCTGCCACCAGCCTGCTGAACGTTAAGATTCATCTTGTCATCCTCGTCGCCGAAGATGCGATACCCCAGCACCCGCTCACACAGGCGTTGGGCTTTTTGCTCGTTATCGCCCTGCTCGACGCCCAATAACACTAACAAACCGGGGCCAATCTTGCCTACCGTCTGACCTTCTACCGTAACGCTGGCGTTTAATACCCGTTGAATTAACGCAATCATAACGATCCTTCCTGCTCCTGTTTTTGCTGTTGTTCTGCTTTCTGCTGCCGGTAAAGGCGGTACTCGCCCAGCGTAACGGTGATTTCGGCACCCAATAACACGATACACCAGCTCCAGTAGACCCATAAAAATAAAATCGGGATCACCGCCAGCACGCCGTAGATCAACTGGTAGGAAGGGAACATGGTGACATACATCGCAAAGCCTTTCTTACCCAGCTCGAACAGCACCCCTGCCACCAGCGCCCCGATCAACGCATCTTTCGCAGGCACGCGTACCGTAGGCACCACGCTGTATAACAACCAGAAAGAGACCCAGGACAGGATCAGCGGGAAGATGCGCAGCACCTCATCCACCAGGCTGTTAACGCCGGTTTGCGCTAACCAGTTTAGCGACAACAGATATGAGCTGATCGCCATACTGGCCCCCACCAACAGCGGGCCAAGGGTCAGCACCATCCAGTAAACGGCAAAGGAAACCACGATAGGCCGTTGGTTCTTACTGCGCCAGATGGTGTTCAACACGCTATCCACCGAATAGATCAGCAGCAGCGCGGTGACGATCAGGCCGCAGATCCCCACGGCGGTCATCTTGCTGGAGTTGGCAACAAACTGCTCCAGGTAACGTTGCAGCACATTACCGGCGGCAGGCATAAAGTTGGAGAAAATAAAGCTTTTTAGCTGCACGCTGATATCCGCAAACATCGGGAAAACGGCAAACAGCGCAAACACCACGGTGATCAGCGGCACCAGGGAAAGTAGCGAGACATAGGCCAGATGGCCCGCCAACATGGTCAGGCCATCCTCATCAATACGTTTAAACAGCAACCGCCCGAAGGTTATTCCGGGTTTGATCGACGATGGCAGCTTTTTGCGGCGGAAAAACGACATATCTTCATCCTAAATGTCAGTCTGGACGCCTTAAGCTTAACGTACGGTGATTATTGAGCAAAATAAGCCGGCACAACCTGGCGATCGATGACGTGCACCGCCTTGATCCCCAGCGCTGCGGCCGCTTCTACGTTCGCCGCCACATCGTCAAAGAATACCGCTTGATCCGCCGAGGTATTTTCCGCCTTCAGTACGTGCTGATAGATGTTGGCATCGGGTTTGCGCATGCCAAGATCCTGCGACAGATACATGTGATCGGCTGCTTCAGCGACCTGAGGGTAGTGCTGAGGCCAATAATTACAGTGCAGGCGGTTGGTATTCGATAACACCACCACGCGATGCCCTTCGTTGCGCAGACGGTGCATAATCTCGATCACTTCAGGGCGCAAGGCAACAAACACCGCCTGCCAGCCGGTGGCAAACTGCTCGAAGCTGAGCGCTATCCCCATTTCTTCACAGAGTTTGGCTGCAAAATCTTCGTCGCTAATCTCGCCGCGCTCGTGCTGTTGGAATACCTCACCCATGCTAAAACGTTCGGACAACGTCGCCAGCGGTGTGCCGCTCAGGTTGCTCCACACGCCCAGTACACGTTTGAAATCGATATCGACAATCACATTACCTAAATCAAAGATATACAGCATAGTCCTCTCCCATGGGCCAGTGAGATTTCACTGTAACGGGAAAAGTTAAGGCTGAACAGGGAGCAGTGTGAAAAGCGCATGGCGCGCCGCAGAATGGGGGAAAGACAGAGGAAAAAACTCAGGGCGCTGTGACACGCCCTAAGTATTGCGGATTAAATCGGCGAATTAAGCTTCTTTAGGACCGCGGTTGGCACGCTTACGATCGTTTTCCGTCAGGTGACGCTTACGGATACGGATCGAGATTGGCGTGACTTCTACCAGTTCGTCATCATCGATGAATTCCAGAGCTTGCTCCAGAGACATTTTGATGGCCGGAACCAGGGTAGTCGCTTCATCGGTACCCGATGCGCGCATGTTGGTCAGTTTCTTACCGGTCAGGCAGTTCACGGTCAGGTCGTTAGAACGTGAGTGAATACCGATGATCTGGCCTTCATACACTTCAGCACCGTGGCCCAGGAACAGCTTACCGCGATCTTGCAGACCGTACAGAGCGAACGCTACCGCTTTGCCCTGGCCGTTAGAGATCAGCACGCCGTTCTGACGCTGGCCCACTTCGCCCGGACGCACATCGTCGTAGTGGCTGAAGGTGGAGTACAGCAGACCGGTACCAGAAGTCATGGTCATGAATTCGTTACGGAAACCGATCAGGCCACGGCTTGGGATCACGTAGTCAAGACGCACACGGCCCTTGCCATCTGGATCCATGTTTTTCAGGTCAGCTTTACGCTCACCCATCGCCTGCATCACAGAACCCTGGTGCTGTTCTTCGATGTCCAGCGTCACGTTCTCGAACGGCTCTTGCTTGCGGCCATCGATTTCACGGAAGATAACTTTCGGACGGGAAACCGCCAGTTCAAAACCTTCACGACGCATGTTTTCGATCAGAACCGACAGGTGAAGTTCACCACGGCCTGAAACACGGAATGCATCAGCATCTTCGGTTTCTTCAACGCGCAACGCCACGTTGTGTACCAGTTCCTTGTTCAGACGCTCAAGGATTTGGCGTGAAGTCACGAACTTGCCTTCTTTACCACAGAACGGTGAGGTATTGACGTTAAAGAACATGCTTACGGTAGGTTCATCAACCGACAGTGCTGGCAACGCTTCAACCGCGTTCACATCACAAATGGTGTCAGAGATGTTCAGCTCGCCCAGGCCGGTGATGGCAACGATGTCGCCCGCTTCGGCAACGGTGGCTTCGATACGTTCCAGACCCATATGGGTCAGCACTTTACCGATTTTACCGTTACGGGTTTTGCCTTCGCTGTCGATCAGGGTGACCTGCTGGTTAGGCTTGACTTTACCACGCTTGATACGGCCGATGCCGATAACACCCACGTAGTTGTTGTAGTCCAGCTGCGAGATCTGCATCTGGAAAGGTGCTTCCAGCTCAACCTGCGGTGCAGAGACGTGATCGACAATCGCCTGGTACAGCGGAGTCATGTCTTCGGCCATATCGTTATGGTCAAGACCCGCGATACCCATCAATGCGGATGCATAGATGATTGGGAAGTCGAGCTGTTCGTCGGTAGCGTCCAGGTTAACGAACAGGTCGAAGACCTGATCCACAACCCAGTCAGGACGCGCGCCAGGGCGGTCAACCTTGTTGATTACCACGATCGGTTTCAGACCATTAGCAAACGCTTTCTTGGTCACGAAACGGGTTTGCGGCATTGGGCCATCCATTGCATCCACAACCAGCAGCACCGAGTCGACCATTGACATCACGCGCTCTACCTCGCCGCCGAAATCGGCGTGTCCTGGGGTGTCTACGATGTTGATGCGGTAGTCTTTCCAATTAATGGCGGTGTTTTTTGCGAGGATGGTAATCCCACGCTCTTTCTCCAAATCGTTGGAGTCCATTACGCGTTCTGTCGCTTCTGAACGCTCTCCGAAAGTACCGGATTGTTGCAGCAACTTGTCAACCAGGGTGGTCTTACCATGGTCAACGTGGGCAATAATGGCGATGTTACGCAAATTTTCGATCACAGCTTTGCCTCAGGCATTAGAAATAGCGCGCTATTGTACACGTATTAAGCGAGGTACTAAACAAGATCACAACACTCTCTTATAAACAACTGTGTACAGGCTAGTTTGTGATCCCTTTCACGGTGCAAAAAGCAGCAACGGGTGATGTTTTGCACCATTTCAGTGCCCTGCCCCGGTTATTTGCACCAACATAGTGCATTGCGTCGCTAATGGTGCATACTGGCGATGGGCAAAACCCGCGCAAACCGGCGATTTTTTCGCTTTTTAAAAGTTGGCACAGTTTTCGCTTTGTCTTAATAAGAGCCTAGACAGGGCAAAACAGGCCAGTACACAGATTCGTTCCACGACGATGACAACGATAAATCCGGGAGAGTTAAGTATGTCCGCTGAACACGTTTTGACGATGCTGAATGAGCATGAAGTGAAATTCGTAGACCTGCGTTTCACTGACACCAAGGGTAAAGAACAACACGTCACCATCCCTGCTCATCAGGTAAATGCCGACTTCTTCGAAGAAGGTAAAATGTTTGACGGCTCCTCAATCGGTGGTTGGAAGGGCATCAACGAATCTGACATGGTACTGATGCCAGACGCCAGCACGGCGGTTCTGGATCCGTTCTTCGAAGAATCTACCCTGATCATTCGTTGTGACATCCTCGAGCCAGGCACCATGCAAGGCTACGATCGTGACCCACGTTCGATCTCCAAGCGTGCTGAAGACTTCCTGCGCTCTTCCGGCATCGCCGATACCGTGCTGTTTGGGCCAGAACCGGAGTTCTTCCTGTTTGACGACGTGCGCTTTGGCAGCAGCATCCGTGGTTCCCATGTCAGCATTGATGACATCGAAGGCGCCTGGAACACCAGCACCAAATACGAAGGCGGCAACAAAGGCCACCGTCCAGCAGTAAAAGGCGGTTACTTCCCAGTGCCACCGGTCGACTCTTCACAGGACATCCGTTCTACCATGTGTCTGACCATGGAAGAAATGGGCCTGGTGGTTGAAGCTCACCACCACGAAGTGGCAACCGCCGGTCAGAACGAAGTGGCCACCCGCTTCAACACCATGACCAAGAAAGCCGACGAAATCCAAATCTACAAATACGTGGTTCACAACGTGGCTCACGCATTTGGCAAAACCGCGACCTTCATGCCAAAACCGATGTTCGGCGATAACGGCTCAGGTATGCACTGCCACATGTCACTGTCCAAGAACGGCACCAACCTGTTCGCTGGCGACAAGTACGGCGGCCTGTCTGAAATGGCGCTGTTCTACATTGGCGGCATCATCAAGCACGCTAAAGCAATCAACGCCCTGGCCAACCCGACCACCAACTCCTACAAGCGTCTGGTCCCAGGTTACGAAGCGCCGGTTATGCTGGCTTACTCTGCCCGTAACCGCTCCGCGTCTATCCGTATCCCAGTGGTTGCCAGCCCGAAAGCGCGCCGTATCGAAGCTCGCTTCCCGGATCCAGCGGCTAACCCATACCTGTGCTTCGCCGCGCTGCTGATGGCTGGCCTGGACGGCGTGATCAACAAGATCCACCCTGGCGATGCCATGGATAAAAACCTGTATGACCTGCCGCCGGAAGAAGAAGCTGAAATTCCAAAAGTGGCTGGCTCACTGGATGAAGCAATGGCCGCACTGAACGAAGACCGTGAGTTCCTGACCCGCGGTGGCGTATTCACCGACGACGCGATCGATGCCTACATCGAACTGCGTAAAGAAGAGATGGATCGCGTGCGCATGACGCCACACCCAGTTGAGTTCGAACTGTACTACAGCGTTTAAGTCATAGCGTTTAAGCCATACCCGCGCTGTCTACGGATGGCGCATCGCTCGCTATTTATCTAAGCCGTTTTTTTGTTGCCGTGGAAACTTTTAGCCCATCTTCGGATGGGCTTTTTTCTCCACCGTATATTCTGCAAAACTATTTCATACCGTGATGGTTGCGGATGGAGTAGGATGGATGCACTAAAAAGGTGCAGGAGACTGCTGTATGGCAACCGGCAAGCTGCCCGATGCTGGGCAGATCCTCAATTCTCTCATCAATAGCATTTTGCTGTTGGATGACACACTGGCGATCCACTACGCCAACCCGGCGGCACAACAGCTGCTGGCACAGAGTTCTCGTAAACTTTTCGGTACACCTCTGCCCGATTTACTTGGTTATTTTTCGCTGAATATCGATCTGATGCGCGAAAGCCTGTATGCCGGCCAGGGCTTTACCGATAACGAAGTGACCCTGGTGGTCGATAGCCGCGCCCATATCCTCTCCCTGACCGCTCAGGCGCTGCCAGAAGGCTTTATTCTGCTGGAGCTGGCCCCAATGGACAATCAACGTCGCCTCAGCCAGGAGCAGTTACAGCACGCTCAACAGGTTGCGGCGCGAGATCTGGTACGCGGTCTGGCCCACGAAATCAAAAATCCGCTCGGTGGTTTGCGGGGTGCTGCGCAGTTGCTGGCTAAAGCTTTGCCAGACCCCTCGCTGACGGAATACACCAAGGTGATCATCGAACAGGCCGATCGGCTGCGTAATCTGGTAGATCGCCTGCTAGGGCCGCAGCGCCCCGGCCAACATATTACCCAGAGTATCCATCAGGTAGCGGAACGGGTCTTCCAATTGGTGTCGTTGGAGAAACCCGATAACGTCACGCTGGTGCGTGATTACGACCCTAGCCTGCCGGAACTGGCGCACGATCCCGATCAAATCGAGCAGGTGTTGCTCAATATCACCCGCAACGCATTGCAGGCGCTGAGCGAAACCGGTGGCACCATCACGCTGCGCACGCGTACCGCGTTTCAGATCACCCTGCACGGCACCCGCTACCGGCTGGCGGCGCGGATCGATGTTGAGGATGACGGCCCGGGCGTACCGGCCCAGTTGCAAGACACTCTGTTCTACCCGATGGTCAGCGGCCGCGAAGGCGGTACCGGCCTGGGGTTATCCATCGCCCGTAATCTAATCGATCAGCATTGCGGAAAAATTGAATTTAACAGTTGGCCAGGTCACACCGAATTCTCGGTTTTCCTGCCTATTCGCCAGTGAGGTTTGTGCTATGCAACGAGGGATAGTCTGGATCGTCGATGACGATAGCTCCATCCGCTGGGTGCTCGAACGTGCGCTCACCGGAGCCGGGGTGAACAGCGTCACCTTCGACAGCGGCAATGCCGTGTTGGAAGCATTGGCTACACAAACTCCCGACGTGCTGCTATCAGATATCCGCATGCCGGGTATGGATGGCCTGGCACTGCTCAAGCAGATCAAACAGCGTCACCCGATGCTCCCGGTCATCATAATGACGGCGCATTCGGATCTGGACGCGGCGGTTAGTGCCTATCAACAAGGGGCATTCGATTACCTGCCAAAACCCTTTGATATTGATGAGGCCGTTGCTCTGGTAGAGCGTGCCATCAGCCACTATCAAGAGCAGCAGCAACCCGCTCGCAGCCAGCCTGCCAACGATCCCGTCGCCGATATTATTGGTGAGGCCCCGGCAATGCAGGATGTGTTCCGCATTATCGGCCGCCTGTCACGTTCCTCCATCAGCGTGCTGATCAACGGGGAGTCGGGAACTGGGAAAGAGCTGGTCGCCCATGCGTTGCATCGCCACAGCCCACGCGTAAAATCTCCGTTTATCGCCCTGAACATGGCCGCGATCCCCAAAGACCTGATCGAATCTGAACTGTTCGGCCATGAGAAAGGGGCGTTTACCGGCGCCAATCAGATCCGCCAGGGCCGTTTTGAACAGGCCGACGGTGGTACGCTGTTCCTGGATGAAATCGGGGATATGCCGCTGGATGTACAAACCCGCTTGCTGCGCGTATTGGCAGATGGCCAGTTCTATCGCGTGGGTGGCTATGCGCCGGTAAAGGTTGATGTGCGTATCATTGCCGCCACCCACCAGAACCTGGAGTTGCGCGTTCAGGAGGGCAAATTCCGTGAGGATCTGTTCCACCGCCTGAACGTGATCCGCGTACATCTGCCGCCGCTGCGTGAACGCCGTGAGGATATTCCGCGCCTGGCGCGCTATTTCCTTCAAGTGGCCGCAAAAGAGTTGGGTGTGGAGGCGAAGAACCTGCATCCGGAAACCGAAACCGCCCTCACTCGCCTGCCATGGCCGGGTAACGTACGCCAGTTGGAAAACACCTGCCGCTGGCTGACCGTGATGGCCGCCGGGCAAGAAGTGCTGATCCAGGATCTGCCCTCGGAGCTGTTTGAAACCACCGCGCCGCAAGCCAGCAGCCACGGCTTGCCGGACAGTTGGGCCACGCTGTTGGCACAGTGGGCCGACCGCGCGTTACGTTCCGGTCATCAAAACCTGTTGTCCGAAGCTCAGCCGGAAATGGAGCGCACTTTGCTCACCACCGCGCTACGGCATACACAGGGGCACAAGCAGGAAGCTGCCCGCCTGCTGGGATGGGGCCGGAATACCTTAACGCGTAAGCTGAAAGAATTAGGGATGGAGTAAGAGAGAGGGCGCTAGATGATTAAAAATACAATCTGGCGCACAAAAAACCAGCACTCGAAGGCTTTTACAGGGTATGCGACAGCAGTATGATCGAAACGCAAACTCAGGAGGCTTTTGATGCTGGATACACTCATCGTCTTTCTTACCCAAGGCGCAGACGTCAGTTCTGCCGTCAGCCATTCACCACAGGCGGCCGTTGCCACTGTGTTGTGCGCCGCACTGATTAACTTCTTTAGTTAAAACCACAGTCGCTCATCACGGCCGTGGTTCTGTGCGTCAGATAACCCGGGAGAACTGTTGGGCGCGGGCCTGTTTGCGCAGGTAGATATCGAAGCACATGCAGATATTACGGATCAGCAAGCGCCCACGAGGCGTGACGCGAATGCCGTGCTCATCGCGCTCCACCAGCCCGTCACGTTCGAAAGGTGCCAACAATTCCAGATCGGCGGCAAAGTAATCCGCAAAAGCAATGCCATATTGCTGCTCAATCGGTTGATAAGCCAGCTGGAAATTACAGATCAGCGTCTTGATCACGTCACGGCGCAGGCAGTCATCTTCCGTCATCGCCAGGCCACGCCACAGGGCATTCCCCTGCTCTTCCACGTTAGCATAATACACCTTCAGCTCTTTCTGGTTCTGCGCGTAGCTGTCACCCAGCATGCTGATGGCGGAAACCCCCAGGCCCAGCAGATCGCTGTCACCTTGGGTGGTGTAACCCTGGAAATTGCGGTGCAGCTTGCCTTCGCGCTGAGCAATGGCCAGTTCATCGTTCGGCCGGGCAAAATGGTCCATACCGATAAACTGATAGCCCGACTCCGTCAGCGAAGCGATGGTTTGCTGCAGGATATCGAGTTTCTGCTGGGCGCTCGGTAGGTCGGCGTCCTTGATTTTACGTTGGGCAGCAAACAGGTTCGGCATATGGGCGTAGTTAAATACGCTCAGGCGATCCGGATTCAGCTCCGCTACCCGTTGCAGGGTGAAGGCAAAACTCTCTGGCGTCTGCTTCGGCAGGCCGTAAATCAGATCGATATTGGTCGAGTTGAAGCCTAGCGCTTTAGCCCGGGCGATCAGGGCAAAAATGAACTCTTCATCCTGCTCGCGGTTAACCAGACGCTGCACTTCTTTATTGAAGTCCTGCACCCCCATGCTGAGGCGGTTAAAGCCTTCTGCACGCAGGTGATCCAGCACGTCCAGCTCGATTTCCCGCGGGTCAACTTCAATCGACATCTCCATTTCTGGCTGGAAATCAAAGTGCTGGCGTAGCATGGCGACCAGGCGGCTGATTTGCTGCTTATCCAGATAGGTTGGCGTACCGCCGCCCCAATGCAGTTGGCTGACCTTGCGGCCGGCAAACAGGGGAGCACGGGCGATGATTTCCCGCTCCAGCACGGCCAGGTATTCATCGGCCTTGTGAGTCTGGCGTGTGACCAACTTATTGCAGCCGCAGAAATAGCAAAGCTTATGGCAGAAGGGAATATGGACATATAACGACAGCGGGCGCTCAGGGTAGCGCGTAGCCGCGCGTTGGAACGCAGCTTCGTCGTAGCCCTGGTTAAACTCCAGCGCCGTGGGGTATGAAGTATAACGCGGGCCTGAATAGTTATATTTTTGGATCAGGGCCAAATCCCAGACAATGGTCTGTTCTGACATGCTTGCTCACTCCTTCCGATATTTTTTCCTACCGGGCCGGGAAATGGGCAGTTGTCTACGCTGTCTGGCCGCGGAAGCGCTGCGAAAACGCGTTTTGCGCTTCGACAGCCGCCACAGTTTACCGAATAACCACAGTAGATAACACGTCAACAGTAGGGCTATTGCCGGGATCAGCCACATAACCGCTTAAAATACGTCTTTCGGGTTACCGCCTTTCAGCAGTTTCAGAATATCTTCCTGCTTCTCTTCCTGCTCTTCGTCGTCTTCATCACCCAGTTCGATGCCCAGCTGTTCCATCAGCGCATCAATACGATCCAGGGTTTGATCGACGTAAGCCTGATCTTCCGCACTCAGCGTGGCGCCTTCATCCAGGCGATCCAGCAAGGCATCCAGACGTTCATCGTTTTCCAGCTTGGTCAGTTCTTCTTCTGGCGTGAGGCGCGGTTTTTCTGCCTTCGGTTTTGGCTGCGGCTTGGTCGCCTTCACTTTAGCGTCAACCACCAGCGCAACCGGCACTTTACTGCCGAGACGAGGATCTTTGGGTTGCGCGCCAGTTTTATTTTTCTGGTTGGCTGACTCAACCTGGGTACGCGAACCGGAAGCCAGGCCACGGCGCTTTTTCAGACGCTTGCGCTCGCGCGCTTCCTGATCGAGCTCCACACGACTTTTCTTTTTACTTTTTGACGTCGCCGCGCTGCTGCGTGGGCCGCGAGGTGCTTTTGATGGCTGGTTCATGGCTTTTACTCTTAGGTATGTAGATCCAGTATAGAATTGCTATACGGTTGCGGCGGAATCTAGCAGAAAGCAGACAAAGAAAAAAGGCGGCAGGTTAAAACCTGCCGCCTATTTCGCACCTTCACTCGAAGGATATTCCTGCTCCGCGCTCCATGCGCACACTCAACATCCCGGTCTTTCCATCTGCGATAACCGCGCTCCCTGCTACTACGTCTTTCATCCTGAAAGAAAAAATCATCCGTGCTGCGATCCTTTCGCTTCCACTCTTCCTGAGTGCGCTTCCCGCGTGCGTCCCAATTGCAGTCACTTCTTCATCCGTGTACTATTCGTGCGCTCCGGCACCAATAGTTTCAATTCCATCTGCCATCATCCTGGTACTCATTACACTGCCTGTGCATTCCCTGAGATTTTTCACCCTTCCTGGATGTTCCTGTTTCCTTGGCCTCCTGCCTTGCAACCTACTTTACGCTTTTATGAGATGTGCTCAAGATACCTACAGGCGGATTACGGCAATCTTTTACTTATCGAAATTACAACGCACTGTTTTATAACAAATAAAATATTTACCGCTTTCGAATAAAGCGACATTACCCCCAATTCGAATGGTCAATGTCTCACACGGCAGGCGACCTTTTGCCACAAGGACTCTGTGGTTAAAACGCTTAAAAACCGAGAAACACACCCTTTTAGCGCTGATGCAGTTATAATCGCCCACCAGATAGCCATCCTCACGGAGACGAAAAATTTTGACCAGCAAGAACTACAATTACCATGTGACCCATTTCGTCACCAGTGCGCCCGATATTCGCCACCTGCCGGGGGATGAAGGTATTGAAGTTGCGTTCGCCGGCCGCTCCAACGCCGGTAAGTCCAGCGCACTGAATACCCTGACCAATCAGAAAGGCCTGGCGCGTACCAGTAAAACGCCGGGGCGTACCCAGCTGATTAACCTGTTCGAGGTCGAAGAAGGCATTCGCCTGGTCGACCTGCCAGGCTATGGCTATGCCGAAGTGCCGGAAGAGATGAAGAAGAAATGGCAGCGGGCGCTGGGTGAATACCTGCAAATGCGTAACTGCCTGAAAGGTCTGGTGGTGCTGATGGATATCCGTCATCCGCTCAAAGACCTGGACCAACAGATGATCCAGTGGGCCGTCGACGTAGGCACGCCAGTGCTGGTCCTGCTGACCAAAGCCGATAAGCTGGCCTCTGGGGCCCGCAAGGCGCAACTCAATATGGTGCGCGAGGCCGTGCTGCCATTTATGGGTGACATTCAGGTGGAAGCCTTCTCGTCACCGAAAAAGATCGGCGTCGATAAGCTTAGCCAGAAGTTGAATACCTGGTTTAACGAAATCCCACCGGAAGTGCTGCCGGAAGACGATATCGGCGGGGAATGATAACCGCTGCGGGTATTTCGTAGGGGTGCCGCATGCCGCGCCCAATGAGCCGATGCTGAGACATCGGCTTTTTTACGCCCATTATCACCCCGCACGAGACCACATTTCGTTATCTAATTACAATTTTGACTAAAAACCATCACAAAAACTTATGGCAGATGTTGCTCTGTCAGGAGATAAATGCAGATAAATCAGCCAAGGGAACGGCGGGAGAAGATCTGGCGGGGATAACTAAAATCGATGGTTTTACGTTGTTTTTACAATAAAAAACGCCCCAGTCAATACTGACTGGGGCGGCTAAATATTCAGCCAAATCCGATTACGTGAAGTAAAAGGTCTGAAAGATAGAACATCTTACCTCTGTACCCTACGCCTGTAACTCTACATCATTTTTTCACGCTGCAAAAGAATTTTTTGTAGTTTACTTACACGATCCGGGCACTAACAACGCCAATTTAGTCGAAACAATCACCGAAGGATGTTGCTCAGTTACCAAAAATGCTTAGGTTTTCGCCAGTTAGCGAAAACTGGCCATAACATATCACCCAGGGTAATCAGTGAGCCTCATCCCAGTTTTTACCTACGCCGATATCCACCCGCAGCGGAACAGCCAACTGCATGCTGTTTTCCATTAACTCATGAATGCGCAGGCTGGCCTCTTCGATGGCAGACTCGTGGATTTCAAACACCAGTTCATCGTGTACCTGCATGATCATGCGCACCAGCGGCTTCTCAGGCCCTTGCAGCCAGGCATCCACCTCAATCATCGCACGTTTGATGATATCCGCAGCAGTGCCCTGCATAGGGGCGTTAATCGCCGCTCTCTCGGCTGCCTTGCGACGCATACCGTTGCTGGAGCGAACGTCCGGCAGATACAACCGGCGGCCATCCAGCGTGCTGACATAGCCCTGCTCGGCAGCCTGCTGACGGGTGCGTTCCATATACTCCAGCACGCCAGGGTAGCGCTCGAAGTACAGATCCATATAGCGCTGCGCTTCGCCGCGCGGGATCCCCAGCTGGCGAGCCAAACCAAATGCGCTCATGCCGTAGATCAGGCCAAAGTTAATCGCCTTGGCACTGCGGCGCTGTTCGTTGGTGACCTTATCCAACGCCAGACCAAAGACTTCTGCCGCCGTTGCCCGGTGTATGTCCTTACCTTCAGCAAACGCCTTAAGCAAGCCTTCGTCCTGCGATAAATGAGCCATGATGCGCAGTTCAATCTGCGAATAGTCCGCCGCGACAATACGGTAGCCCTCAGGCGCAATAAATGCCTGACGGATACGGCGCCCCTCATCGTTACGTACCGGGATGTTTTGCAGGTTTGGATCGCTGGATGACAGGCGGCCGGTGGCGGTGACGGCCTGGTGATAAGAAGTATGCACCCGCCCGCTAACCGGGTTGATCATCAACGGTAGTTTGTCGGTATAGGTGCTTTTCAGCTTCGCCAGGCCACGGTATTCCAGGATCACTTTCGGCAGCGGATAATCCAGCGCCAACTCGGCCAGCACTTCCTCATTGGTAGAAGGAGCACCACCAGGGGTTTTTTTCAGCACTGGCAGCTTTTGCTTTTCATACAAAATGGCCTGCAACTGCTTGGTAGAAGCCAGATTGAACGGCTCCTCTGCCAGTTCATGGGCCTGTACTTCAAGCTCGCCAAGGCGCTTGGTCAGCTCAATGGAGTGAGCCGCGAGGATGTTAGGATCGATCAGCACCCCGGTGCGTTCGATATGGGAAAGCACCGGTAACAGCGGCATTTCAATCTCATTGAATACCGTCAGCAGGCCTTCACTCTCTTTCAACTGCGGCCACATCGCCAAATGCAGTTGTAGCGTAACGTCGGCATCTTCTGCCGCATAAGGGCCCGCCTCTTCAAGGGCAATCTGGTTGAAGGTTAGCTGTTTTTTGCCTTTGCCCGCGATCTCTTCGAAGGTAATGGTTTTATGGCCCAGGTAGCGATCCGCCAGGCTATCCATATCGTGACGGCCACTGACGCTGTCGAGTACATAGGACTCCAGCATGGTGTCGTAGGCGATACCGCGTAGATCGATGTCATAGCGCGCCAGCAGGCTCTTATCAAACTTCAGGTTCTGCCCCACCTTCAATGCCTTCTCGTCTTCCAGCAGCGGCTTCAGGGTGGCCAGCACGTGGTTACGATCCAGCTGTGGGGGAGCATCCAGATAATCGTGTGCAACCGGCAGGTAAGCCGCCACGCCTGGCTCAATGGCAAAGGATAGGCCGATCAGGTTGGCCGTCAGGGTATCCAGGCCGTCTGTTTCGGTATCGAAGGCGAAAACCTCGGCCTGTTTCAGGCGCTGCATCCAATCGGCGAAGGTTTCCTCATCCAGAATGGTGACATAGCCTTCCTGCGACAGGGTAGGCTCTGCAGCAGCTCTTGGTAGTTCTGCCGTTGCGGCTGGCTTGGCCGCCGAGCTGGCCTTACGGCCTGACCCTTTGTTTTCTAACCAGGTGCCTGCTTCAACATCGGCCATCCAACGTTTGAACTCATAGCGCTTAAACAGTGCCTGCAGTTGATCGACATCCGGTGGGCTCACTTCCAGCTCACTGCATTTCAGATCCAGTTCAACATCGGTTTTGATCGTCGCCAGTTTGTAAGAGAGGTAGGCCACCTCTTTGTTCTGCTCCAGCTTGGCCGCCATGGTCTTGGCACCGCGGAAGCTCAGCGTGGCAATGCTATCCAGATTGGCATAGAGCTGATCCAGTCCCCCTAACCCTTGCAGCAGCGCCTGGGCCGTTTTCTCACCGACCCCAGGTACGCCAGGGATGTTATCTGATGAATCCCCCATCAGCGCCAGGAAATCGATGATCAGTTCAGGAGGAATACCATATTTATCACAGACTTCCTGCGGGCCGAGGATAGTGTTGTTCATGGTATTGATCAGGGTGACATTCGGCGTCACCAACTGAGCCATGTCTTTGTCGCCGGTACTGATCAACACGGCATGACCCGCTTTCTCAGCCTCTAGCGCCAGGGTGCCGATCACGTCATCAGCCTCTACACCAGGTGTGACCAGCAGCGGTAACCCCATGGCTTTAACCATCTGATGCAGCGGTTCGATCTGCGCTCGCAAATCGTCCGGCATCGGTGGCCGATGTGATTTATATTCAGCAAACAGCTCGTCACGGAAGGTCTTCCCTTTGGCATCAAACACCACCGCCACATGGCTGGGGGTATACTGCAACAACAGGCTGCGCAGCATGTTCAGCACACCGTACATCGCTCCCGTCGGCTCACCGACCGAGTTTGTCAGCGGTGGGAAGGCGTGGTAGGCGCGGTAAAGGTAAGAGGAACCATCCACCAGGATTAATGGGTTTTCTGCAATCTGGGCCATAACGTTTCTTTTTCGTGAAAAGGACTGGGGTAAGCATGCCATAGCTAGCCGCTGGTGACGAACCTTAGCGTGCAATATGGCCAAATTAGATGAGATCCTGTGAAGCGATCCGCAAGATCCTGCCTGTGGATAACTTTGTGCATAGTTTAGCAACTGAATTATAACGAAGATAATATCGTTATAATGGAAAATAAAATTCCTAGACAAATCACACTGTTGAAAGAGGGAATTGGCGGTTTTGCTATTTATCGTGTTTTAGTTAATTTGTGGATATAACTGGGGCCGGAGTTTAATCGCACGTTTAATCAATTTAGGCACCTCAATGACCATAGCACAAGATTGAAAACCTGCACGTCAACGGTAAACAACTGGCAATTTCAACCTGGCTAAAATCGCTTACTTTTAGCCGCGTATTCTTGGCCTGGATTCTGTTAAAATATTTTTTTGTTGGTACGTACTGACGTATCTAACGATGTTTCCTTCAACCGTCAGCACTAAACCCATGCCAAAATTGCTAGCCCCTGTTATTTTTATCTTTTCTGCGCTGCTTGCCATTGGCGTAACGATGCTGTGCTCCATCCCGATTGTTCTGGCCGGCATCGCTAAAATTTTGATCCCCATCCCCGGCGTTTGGCGATACATTTCAGCCTTTGCTGATCTGATGATGTGGTGCTGGTGCCAATGCCTGGCGGTGTTGTTACGAATTAACCCCCGGTTACAGTGGGATATTCAAGGGCTACACGGGCTGGAAAAAAAGAATTGGTATCTGCTGATCAGCAACCATGAAAGCTGGTCGGACATTGTGGTGTTGTGTGTGCTATTCCGCCACCATATACCTATGAATAAGTACTTCCTGAAGCAGCAATTGGCATGGATCCCCTTCGTCGGCCTGGCCTGCTGGGCGCTGGATATGCCCTTTATGAAGCGTTACTCCCGGGCCTATCTGCACAAACATCCGGAAAAACGCGGCAAGGATATCGAAACCACTCGGCGTTCCTGCGACAAGTTTCGCCTGCGCCCGACCACCATCGTCAATTTCGTTGAGGGATCTCGTTTCACCGAGGCCAAGAAAATTAAAACACACTCCCCATACCGCAATTTGCTCGCCCCGAAAGCTGCCGGGATCGCCTTTACGCTTAGCGCGCTTGGTCAGCAATTTGATAAGATCCTGAATGTCACCTTGTGCTATCCGGATAACCGTGAGCATCCCTTTATGGATATGTTGTGTGGCCGTTTGCAACGGGTTGTCGTCAGGATTGAATGCCTGCCGATTGATGAGTCGCTGCACGGGGATTACTTCAATGACAAACTGTTTAAACGTAAATTCCAGATTTGGCTGAATACGCTGTGGCAGGAAAAAGATGGTTTGCTTGACAGGCTCAAGCGTTAATAAGTTAAAAAAAACGCCGGGTTAACCGGCGTTGATTTATTGCTGCGGGTTACTTTTGTTCGGTCAGGAACTTAACGACATCAGCAAATTGCTTGACGTAAACGTCCATGCTGCTGGTATCCAGGCCATCATTTTTCACCATGTATTTGCCATTAACAAATACCGCTGGCACGCCACGCAGTTGCAAATCTTCTGCCGCTTTCTCTTGCTGAGCCACCAGAGATTTCACCACGAAGCTGTTTAAAGCCGCGTCATAGTCTTCACCTGCTATGCCCGCATTGACGAATACCTTGCGGATATCGTCAGGCGTTTGCACGGTTTGAGTTTTCTGAATAGCTTCAAACATTGGCTGAGTAATTTTGTCTTCTACACCCAGAGCCATGGCAACTGCCCAGGCTTGAGTTAATTGCTTACCCAATGGACCCAGGAATTCCACATGGTATTTGGTCATCTTGGTGCCTTCAGGCAGTGCTTTTTTGACCGCATCAGAGATATGGTAAGTCTCTTCAAACTGGTAGCAGTGCGGGCAGTAGAAAGAGAAGAACTCCAGCACCTGTGGTTCGCCAGTTACCGGCTTATCCAAAGTGATGTATTGCGTACCGTCACTGAATTGCGCAGCGGAGGCACTGAATGCCATCACCATACCAACGAGTGCCAACCAAATTTTTTTCATAACACTAAACTCTCCATTATGTTAATGCTTCAATACATTGGCATGAGCTGCAGAGGAGGTTCCTGCAACAGCTTAACCTGTTCAGTAAATGCCGCAGTCTGAGATAACCAGAAATCAGACTCCGCCATCCACGGGAAACTTTTTGGAAACGCGGGATCCTGCCAACGGCGCGCTACCCATGCCAGGTAATACACCATGCGCATAGCCCGCAAGGGTTCGATCAACGCCAACTCGCGCTGATCAAATTCGGCAAATTCGCCATAGGCCTCCAGCAGGATATCCAGCTGCATCAGCCGATCGCGACGTTCACCGTGTAACAACATCCACAAATCCTGTATTGCCGGCCCGTTGCGTGCATCGTCAAGATCGACGAACAGCGGACCATCGCGCCACAAGATATTGCCTGGGTGGCAATCGCCGTGCAAACGCAGCGGTTGCCAATCTAGCTGCCAGTGCGGTTTGATAGCGTCAATCAGCGTATCCGTAGCCCGCAGGAAAGTCTCGCGCTGGGCCTTGGGAACTAAATCACAGTTGGCCAATACCTGCCGTGGCTCCGTGAGATACTCTTCAATGCCAATGGTCGGCCGCTCGGTAAACAGGCTTTCGCTACCCACCTGGTGGATACGGCCAAGAAAACGCCCGACCCACTCCAGCTGTTCCAGATTATCGATCTCATACTGTCGGCCACCGACGCTCGGAAATACGGTAAAGAAAAAGCCTGCATGGGTGTGCAGCGTATTTCCCTGTAATATCAGTGGTGCGACAGCCGGGATTTCGTTGTGCGACAAATCCAGCGCGAACCTATGCTCTTCATCGATTTGCTCTGCACTCCAGCGTTCTGGGCGATAAAATTTCACCACGTAACGCCGACGATCTTCATCCATAAACTGGTAAACGCGGTTTTCATAGCTGTTGAGCGCCGTCAGCCCAGAATCAACACGCAAACCTATCCCTTCCAACGCATCCATAATCAGATCGGGAGAAAGGGTTTCAAAATTAAATGCAGAGTTGTTCATAACAACCGTTCAGTTCGCCAGATGACAACAACGTGCCAAGAATAAGAAAGAGTAGCACTAATCATCGCCACTGATGACCGCACCGCATGAAGGCTAATCTTTTATCACGCCACGGGCGCGCAGCAACGCCGTTTTAAAGTCGTCTTCGTAGTCTTTCTTCAAGCCAGGGATCTGTTCTGTGCCCGCACTGCCGCGCATTTTCAGGTGATAGATCAAGATGTCATCGCTCAGATCGCCTAACTCACCCTGAAAACCCGCTTCCTGCGCCAGCTTTTGCAAAAACTGAATCAGGTTGAGATCGGGATCCTGCTGCCAGGCCGGGTGCAAAAGCTCAATCAGTTCGTTTACGCGATGCGTTTTCATATCAAAATATCATCCAGTGAAGTGATAAACCCACAAAGTAGCAGGCTTGACTACGTAGTGAAAGAACCAGCGTGTCAATAAAGGTAAATCATGATGTCTGAACAGGTTTAGCGCTACAATCAGGGCATTGGAGAGGGGCAGGATGATGACTATGCATGCAAATATAACCGGCGTTATTCTGGCCGGTGGGCGCTCTACCCGTATGGGAGGGAAAGATAAAGGATTGGTTCAAGTGGGGGATAAAACCCTGTACCAGCACGTACTGGGCCGATTAACACCGCAAGTGAGTCAGGTGATCATCAGTGCCAATCGCAATCAGCAATGTTATCAGCAAAGCGGCTTAGAGGTCGTCGGCGATCTGACGGCAGATTACCCTGGCCCTTTAGCCGGTATATTGACAGGCCTCACTTATGCCCGCACACCATGGATTGTCTGCGCCCCCTGCGACGTCCCCGACTTCCCTCTCAACCTGGTAGAACAGCTTTGGTTGCATAAGGGCAATGCCCTGGCCGCCTACGCTTGCGATGGTGAGCGTGAGCATCCTACCTTCGCTTTACTGCATACCAGTCTGGCAGAGGAACTCACCCGTTATCTAGCCCGAGGGGAACGCAAATTGATGCTGTTCATGG
This sequence comes from Serratia sp. J2, assembly GCF_046269175.1. Classification (NCBI taxonomy): domain Bacteria; kingdom Pseudomonadati; phylum Pseudomonadota; class Gammaproteobacteria; order Enterobacterales; family Yersiniaceae; genus Serratia; species Serratia sp. J2. The sequence continues at coordinate 632 of NZ_JBKABN010000041.1, read as the reverse complement.
CGGCTATTGGTGCACAACAAGTGGTGTTCAGTGGGCAGCAAGACGCCTTCCATAATTTGAATACCCCGGAAGATTGCCAACAGTGGCAGCAGGAAAAGGGGAGTGAACAATGACGGGTTTAATGCCCCCCTTGCTGGCTATCGCCGCCTATAGCGGTACAGGTAAAACCACGCTGCTTAAGCAATTGATCCCGCTATTAAAACAGCAGCAGGTGCGCGTTGGTCTGATCAAACATACTCATCATGATATGGATGTAGATACGCCAGGCAAGGACAGCTATGAACTGCGCAAGGCCGGTGCAGACCAAACGTTGGTTGCCAGCGATCGGCGCTGGGCATTAATGACTGAAACACCGAATCAGCAACCTTTAGATCTCCAGTATCTGGCCAGCCGGTTCGATCGCAGCAAGGTAGATTTGATCCTGGTAGAAGGGTTCAAGCATGAGCAGATCAGCAAAATTGTTCTTTATCGTGAGGAGGTCGGTAAACCGCTTGCAGACATGTTGGATCAGCACGTCATTGCCGTGGCCAGCGACAAGAAGATTGAAGGCATTGCGCCTTTGTTAGATATCAATCAGCCTGAAACGATCGCTGGGTTTATCGTTCAGTGGCTGAAGCAGACAAAGGTATAGT
>NZ_JBKABN010000040.1:0-32302 GCF_046269175.1 Serratia sp. J2 | reverse complement strand
CTACCCGCCTTTGGGCGGGTAATTAAAGTGTCTTTAAACATACAAGGGGACAGCATGTGCCACAGATTGAGTTTGTGCCTATCTAGACCCCGAATTAGCTCAAAGCGAAAGATTGGCTTCGGTTCCTGCCGCTAGCACTGGGCCGACTCCCTCTCCCTGTGGGAGAGGGTTGGGGTGAGGGGACATGCGTCCAAGAGATGTCAAAGCGGTGCCGAAGGTTACAAAACTTTGCTTAAAAATGCCTGGGTGCGTGGATTGGTCGGGTTACCGAAGATGTGCTCCGGTGTGCCTTCTTCCTGAATAATCCCCTGATCGATAAACAGCACCCGATCAGCCACTTCACGGGCGAAGCCCATTTCGTGGGTTACCACCACCATTGTCATGCCTTCAAGGGCCAGCGCTTTCATCACCGCCAGCACTTCACCGACCAACTCCGGATCCAGCGCTGAGGTAGGCTCATCAAACAGCATGATTTGCGGTTCCATCGCCAATGCGCGGGCGATGGCGACACGCTGTTGCTGCCCGCCGGACAGGCTGCTGGGATAGGCATCGATCTTGTCCAGCAGGCCTACTTTATTCAGTAGCACTTCGGCACGTTCAATGGCCTCGCTGCGGGACAGTTTTTTCACCTCCATCGGCGCCATGATGATGTTTTCCAACACCGTCATGTGTGGGAACAGGTTAAAGCGTTGGAATACCATGCCCACGCTTTCACGCATCTTGTTCAGATCGGTCTTCTGGTCGTGAATGGCAAAGCCGTTAACGTCAATCTCACCGCCAGAAAGCGTTTCCAGCGCGTTGATACAGCGCAGAAAGGTACTTTTACCGGAGCCGGATGGGCCGATAATACACACCACTTCTTTCGGCGCGATCTGGCAGGAGATCCCGCGCAGCACGTGGGCTTCGCCAAATTGTTTTTGCAGGTTATGTACGCGAATCACTTTTACCGAACCTTTTTTCCATGTGTTGCACCATCAGCGAGAGCAGGAAGGTGATGATCCAATAGATCACTGAAATAGTCAGATAGGGCTCCCAGTAGGTGGCGTACGCGCCGGAAACGGTACGCGCGGCATAAGCCAGATCCGCCAGACCAATCGCGGAGGCCAGGGACGAATCCTTGACGATGGCGATGGCGTTGTTGCCGAGCGGTGGCAGCATGCGGCGGAAGGCCTGCGGCAGGATCACCTTACGCATGGTTTTGCCGTAGCCCATTCCCAACGAGCGCGATGCCTCCATCTGGCCGCGATCGATCGACTGGATCCCGGCACGGAAGATCTCCGAGACGTAGGCACCGGCGTTCAACGTGATGGCGACTACGCAAGACAGGAAGGCACCGTAATCGGAACGTAATGCGCGCGCGAAGTCGACGCTCATCAAACCGTTGCTGACCAGCAGCCCGTCACGCGGATTGATAAACAGCGGCACCAACGCGAAGTGGACCACCATGATTTGCACAAACAGCGGCGTGCCCCGGAAGGCGCTAATGTAGATGCGCACCGGCCATTGCACGCAATAGTGCAGGATCGGTTTCCAGATGCCGTGCGGAGCCTGCGCCAGGCGGCCTAAGCCGAGGAGTAGCCCCCAAGTGGTGCCCAGGATCACGCAGATGATGGTACATTTGATGGTCATCCAGGCACCCTCCATAAACAGCGGAGCGTATTCCTCAATGATCTCCCAACGGAATGCTGACAAAATAGAATCCTTACGGTGGTAGTGCGAACTTGCAGGTCATTGATACGTAGGGGCACAGTCAATTGCGCCCCTATTTACAGCCGGTTTATTCTGCTGGCAGCGTAGGGACGTTGCTGTCGAACCAGGTCTGGTAGATTTTGGCGTAGGTGCCATCGGCGATGATTTTCTTCAGGCCGCTGTTAATCTTGTTGCGCAGCTCATCGTTGCCCTTGGCCACCGCAATGCCGAAATACTGGCGCTCAAACTTGGCGTCTGACACCAGCTTGAACTCTTTCTCCGGGTGGGTCTTGATATAGAACTTGGCCACGCCAACGTCACCCACGGCCGCGCCAATACCATCTTCATACAGCTCTTGCAGCAGCAGCGGGGTGTTATCAAAGCGCTTGATGGCAGTGCTGTTTTTGCCTAACACGTCGGAAACCACGATGTCGCCGGTGCTGGAGTTGACTACGCCCACCTTCAGGGTTTTCAGCGCGTCGATGGAGTCTACTGTAGACTCTTTCGGTACCACGATGGCCTGCTCTGCCGGGAAGTATGGCGTAGAGAAGTCGACCATCTGCTTGCGCTTGTCGGTAATGGTGATACCGGAAATGATGATGTCGCGGTCGCCAGAGTTCAGGGTGGCAAAGATGCCTTCCCACGGCGTATTTACCAGCTTCACCTGGAAACCTTCCGCTTTGGCGACGGCCTTGATCACATCGATATCAAAACCTTCCAGCTCTTTTTTGCTGTTTTCGTATTCGAACGGACGATAGGTACCGCCGGAGCCGACAACATACGTCGGTTCTGCGGCAAAGGAGGCCGCGGAAAAAGTGGCCGCCAGGCAGGCACTAATCAGCACGAGACGTTTTAACATGAGCAATCCCCGAATAAGTTGAGTCGTTAAGTAAAGGTTATACATTGGATTTATTTATGCACTTTAGATGCATAAAAATAAACTTACATGAATAAAAACACAACCCCTACCTGATGATGAAAATGCTAACAGTGTTAAATATGAATAATTATTTAAAAACTGGCTTAAATGTCGGTAAAAATACCCTCAGCCCAGTTATTCTTACTGCATACTGATGTGGGGCGACGATGTGTGCATGATGTCGATGTATGCAGCAGCATGCGGTGCCCGTCGATCCATGCTGCCTGCGGCCACCTGGATTTAATGCCACTTTCAGGCGACAATCAGGCGCTAAACTCAGGAAATTCTGATTACGCTTGATGGCGGCAGATGAAAAGCCGCCGCTGCTGTGGAGTCAAACGGCAAGTTGTGGGATGATTAAGCGCTTTTTTTAGGGGGCGGAGATGGGAAAACTGACGCTGCTATTGCTGGCGCTGCTTGGCTGGTTACAGTATTCGCTGTGGCTGGGGAAGAATGGTATTCACGATTATGTACGGGTCAATGATGACGTTGTGGCTCAGCAGAGCAACAATGCCAAATTGAAAGCGCGTAACGATCAGCTGTTTGCCGAGATTGACGACCTGAACGGCGGTCAGGAAGCGATAGAAGAACGCGCACGCAATGAACTGGGCATGATCAAGCCCGGCGAGACTTTCTATCGTCTGGTTCCTGAACCTTCCGGACGCAACGCGGCGTCTGCCACACAGAACAACCCATCGAAGTAACGCATGAATCCATCCGTAGGCTCCTCCCCTCAGGTGATCGCCGTCCTGCCCGCTGCCGGTATTGGCAGCCGTATGCAGGCCGAGTGCCCGAAGCAATATTTAACCATCGGCCATCAAACCATTCTTGAGCACGCGATCCACGCTTTGCTACGCCATCCGCGTATTACCCAGGTGATCGTGGCTATCAGCCCCGAAGACCAACAATTCAAGACATTACCGATTGCCAGCGATCCGCGGGTCTTGGTCACTGAGGGTGGGCAACAGCGCGCCGATTCGGTACTGGCCGGGCTGCAATTGGCAGGCAACGCACACTGGGTTTTGGTCCACGATGCTGCCCGCCCTTGCCTGCATCCCGACGATCTGGAGCGGTTGCTCGCGATCACGGCACACAGTAAGGTCGGCGGCATTCTTGCTGCACCGGTGCGTGATACCATGAAGCGTGCGCAGGTGGGCCAAAGCATCATCTCGCACACCGTCGAACGCCAGGATTTGTGGCATGCACTGACGCCACAGCTGTTCCCGCTGGAACTGCTTAAACTCTGCCTGCAACGTGCCCTGGATGAAGGGGCTACGGTGACCGATGAAGCCTCGGCGCTGGAGCATTGCGGCTATCATCCGCTGCTGGTGGCGGGGCGTGCGGACAATATTAAAGTGACGCGGCCAGAGGATTTGGCGCTGGCGGCGTTCTATTTGACTCAGTTGAACAACTAAAGGAGCGCATCATGCGTATCGGTCACGGTTTTGATGTCCATAAATTTGGCGGCGAAGGGCCGTTGGTGATCGGCGGTGTTCGCATTCCTTATGAAAAAGGACTGCTGGCTCACTCCGATGGTGACGTGGCGCTGCATGCGGCCACCGATGCCCTGCTGGGGGCGGCGGCGTTGGGGGATATCGGCAAGCTGTTCCCGGATACCGATCCGGCCTTCAAAGGGGCAGACAGCCGTGAGCTGCTGCGTGAAGCCTGGAAACGCATTCGTGCCAAGGGCTATCGTCTGGGTAATCTGGATGTCACCATCATTGCGCAGGCACCGAAGATGGCACCACACATTCCTCAGATGCGCATCTTCCTGGCGGAAGATCTGCAATGCCATATGGACGATGTTAACGTCAAAGCGACCACCACCGAGCAACTGGGCTTTACCGGCCGTGGCGAAGGCATTGCCTGCGAAGCGGTTGCCCTGTTGATCAAGGAATAACGCATGGACATGGCTAATCTGACCTGGTTGCACGGCAAGCCAGCGGCTACCGGCGTGCTGAAAGCCAACCCGGAAGACTTTGTGGTGGTTGAGGATCTGGGCTTTACGCCGGACGGCGAAGGTGAGCACCTGTTGGTGAACATCCGCAAGAACGGCTGCAACACCCAGTTTGTGGCGGACTCTCTGGCGAAGTTTGCCGGCATTCATGCCCGTTCGGTCAGCTATGCCGGTTTGAAAGATCGCCATGCGGTCACCGAGCAGTGGTTCTGTCTGCATCTGCCGGGGAAAGAATCTCCCGATCTCAGCCAGTTTGCGTTGGAAGGCTGCGAAGTGCTACAGGCCGCTCGCCACCTACGCAAGCTACGCATCGGTACGTTGAAGGGTAACGAATTTACCCTGGTGCTGCGCCAGATCAGCGATCGCCAAGAAGTGGAGCAGCGTTTGCAGGCCATCGCGGCGGACGGCGTGCCGAACTACTTTGGCAGCCAGCGCTTTGGCCGTGGTGGCAACAACCTGACGATGGCACGTCGCTGGGCCAACGATGAGATCCGGGTCAAGGAGCGCAGCAAACGTAGCTTCTACCTGTCTGCCAGCCGCAGTGCGTTGTTCAACCTCATTACCAGCCAGCGTTTGGCTAACCAACAGCAGCAAACGGTGCTGGAAGGGGATGCGTTACAGCTGGCTGGCCGCGGGAGCTGGTTCGTGGCCAAAGCGGAAGAGCTAGCCACCCTGCAACAACGGTTAGACGCGGGTGAACTGATGATCACCGCTCCATTGCCGGGGGATGGTGAGCCGGGAACTGCCGCAGAGGTACTGGAGTTTGAACAAAGTTGCCTGGCGCAGCAGCCGGAATTGCTGAGTCTGTTAAAGCGTGAGCGCGTAGAGCCTGCACGACGGGCCTTGCTGCTACAGCCGCAGAAAATGCAGTGGAACTGGTGGGATGATGTCACCGTGGAATTACGTTTCTGGTTACCGGCAGGCAGTTTCGCTACCAGCGTGGTACGCGAAATAATGCAATTGGTTAGCAGTGACGCGGATATTGCCGAGTAGCCGTTAGCTTAATCAATTTTTGCTTTCTCGTTCAGGCAGAGGGGAACTCTGCCTGAACTGAATAAGACAGCGAAAATGCTGTCACCGTCCTGGCTTGCCAAGCTAATTTCCCCCGTATTGCGCTATTGATTAAAACCTCATCTTCTAATTCACCTTAAATATTATAATTTGTTTATTTCTGTTTGTTATAATTAAAAATTATCTTGTTTATTATCATTGGGTTACTGAGTCCTTTATTCTTGTTGTTATTATTATAATTATTAAGTTGATCTGCGTGCTCATTGGTTTTTATACTTGCTGCGAATTTTACGAGACTAAGCGTGGCTGGAGTTGGCTGTGTTTTAAAGTTTGATATAAGAGACTCTCATTACGGATTAATCATGAAGCTCAATATTATTAAACGCCTGAGTGGTGTTGCTATTTTTTGTTTTTTACCAGGTTGTGTATTGGCCAATATGAGCGTTTATCCTATGGAAGTCGGGATCGGCGAAACTGGAGCCGCGCAAATAAGGGTTATATCCCAAAGCGACGGGGTGCAATTCGTCAAGGTAATGGAAAAACAAATACTAAATCCTGGCACTAAACAAGAACAAGAAGCGGACGTTGAACAATTTGGACAAAGCTCGCTGGTGATAACGCCGCAAAAATTGGCTATTTCGGCAGGTAGCCAACGCCTTGTACGGTTGGTCGCCCTGGAGTTACCGGAAAAAGAAACCACCTGGCGAGTTTATTTTGAAGGCGTGCCGGAATTAGAGGATAACGTTGCCGCTGCCAGCCCGCAGATGACCACGACCAAGGTAGGCATCAACCTGGTGTGGGGGGCATTGGTCCACGTTGCACCTAAAAAGGCCATTGCCAGCCTGACGCTGGATGCACAGCGCGGCCAGGTTATCAATGACGGTACGTTGCGTATTCCGCTACGAGAGGTGGGGGTTTGTGACCAGGGCGGTGTTTGCAACTGGAAAAAAGAAACCACCACGATATATCCCGGTACCGAGCTTAAAATTGCCTCGCTAATGGTAATGCCAGGGAAGAAATATAAAGCGCGTTATTTTAACTGGCTTAAGAAGCGCGTTGAAGAAATTGATTTGTCTGTAAAGCTTTAAGTGTGGAGTCAAATCATGTATAGCCCCGATTTTATGGGGTGAGTAAAGTTGGATGTTATTTATAAAATAAAATGGAGATTTTATGAAAAAGTTTATTAAACCACTGCTGATCGTTTCAACCATGGCTGCCGTATTTTCAGTTCAGGCTGTACAGAAAGATATTACTGTGAATGCCAACGTGGATGCGACGATTGATATGACGCAACCTGATAATACCGGTTTGCCAAGCAGCATCGATATGCAGTATTTGCCAGGCAAAGGCCTGACGCCTTTTAACCTGAACACCAAGGTCTGGTCTAACAACGCTACCGCTGGCGTTAACGTTCGCCTGGTCAGAGCCGCGAGCCTGGCGGATGTCAATGGGGTTAACAAGATCCCATTGACCGTAAGCCTGGGTGGAACGGTGCTGACCACCACCAACCAACTGCTGGAAGCGGCGACCCTGTTCCCTGCGGGAATCGAAAATGGTTCAGACGTTCTGCCGCTGCGTTTTGCCCAGACCACGCAAGGCACTATCGCCACTGGCACCTACAGCGGCATTGTTAGCCTGGTGGTGACTCAGGCGACCAAGGCTCCTTAAGACGACCCAATTCAAAAGTTTGTTTTCATATCTTATGGGGCTCTTAGCCCCATTTTTATCAGGGATGAATAATGGCTTTTCGCGCTAGCCTATCTGCAGGGTTGTTGGTAGGCCTTATGATTATGCAACACGATTCGTCGGCTACCCCTAAAATTCCACCAGGCTTCGAGGCCTTGGCACAAGGGCAGCTTGTTTGGGTTGATGTTTCCCTTTATGGCAAGTCTCTCGGGCTTTATGAAGCCAATATTAATCTGGAACAGGTTGTCTTCATAAAGCCAGCGGAACTGGCTGATGCCGTGAAGCAACAGTTCAACGACGATCCTGAGCTTGGTGCACAACTGATGACAGCGCTGGGGCAACCGCTCGCGCGTAATGGCAACCTTGCCTGCAGCGGTAATGGTAACGCGCCAAGTTGCGACTATCTGGAAACCCAGACGGTTGGCATCATCTATGACGAGAATAATTCCCGGGTTAACCTGTTCCTTGACCGTCAGTACCTCCCGAAAAAAGCTGCCGGTAGCGGTTTCTATCAGGCGACAGCAGAAAGTGAAAATGCGCTGATCCATCAGCAAAACCTCAATTTTGTTGCTGATGAAAGCTATCAGTCATTGTCGCTGCAGGGGACTGGCTCACTGGGCGTCACTGAAAATGGCTATCTTAATGCCGACTGGTTCTATACGGGGCAGCGCTACCGCCATAGCAACCATCAGCAGATAGAGATGAATAATGCCTATTTTCGGCAGGACTTGTGGAAAAGCCTCTATCTGCAAGGCGGTATGATGGACTCCCGTGACATCTTCAGCAACGCGGGGGGCAACATCAACCTGAGCCAATTGCCGATTGGCAAGATCCGTGGGTTACGGGCTGGTTCGACCACGGCCTGGGTCAACCAGAGCCTGGTTTCCCGTGGGACCCCGGTCTCGGTCTTCCTTTCGCGCAACGCTCGCATCGACGCCTATCGTGACGAACAGTTACTGTCTTCCTTTTACCTGAATGCCGGGGCACAGGAACTGGATACGCGTACCTTCCCCAGCGGCAGCTATACCGTCACATTGCGGATCTATGAGGATAACCAGTTAGTCAGGACAGAAACCGTTCCTTATACCAACACCGGTGTGTCTCAGCTCAATGGCCCTCAGTGGTTCCTGCAAGCTGGGGTTGAAGTAGACCACGATACGCATCCTATGGCGGACGATCGGCGGGTGGTGCAAGGCGGGTTGCGTATTCCGTTGACCGATTCGCTGTCGCTGACGGCGGGTAGCACGATATTGAGCGACGTACACTACTGGGAAGGGGCGGCGGACTGGAGCCATGGTTTTAACAGTGGCCCGTTGGATGGCGTCATGACGGCTCGCGCCAGTTATCTGGCCGGTAGCGAGGGGACACGGGGAAATATTCAGCAAATAAACTATAACGACGGTTTTTCATTGAGTTTCTACCGCTCGGCCCTCTCGGTGCCTGACTGCGACTCTCAACAGAGAAACTATGGTTTTAGCGGTTGTTACCAGAGTTCCAACCTGATGCTTTCAGTCCCGCTCGCGCAGTGGTTTGCCAATATTGGCTACTCGCTTAACAGCAGTGGAGGGCGTTACCGCTATCGCAGTGAACTGTCTGGCAATGATGACAACCATCAGGATGTCGCCCCTTGGGAGCAGATCTACACGACGCGTTCGCGTAGTCAAACCTGGCAGATTGGGGTCAGCCGTTCCTTTGCGTTCAACGACATTAACATCAACAGCGGAGTCAGCGCTTTCAGGCGCCATGATAGCGGCCAGCAGGGAACCGACAAAGGCGGCTACTTCACCGTCAGCCTATCGTTCTCCGGGCGCCGTGGCGGTGCCACTAACAGCACTACCTCTCTGGGCGCCAACTATCGCAATAGCCAGCGTGGGGAAGGGCAACTCAGTTATAACGCCAACTACAGCCGCTATATGGATGAGAGCGGGCAAAATGAGATGGGGGCTTCGATTTATGGCGTCAATAGCCAGACCCTGACCGCTGCAACCTACGCCCGTGCCGGTGGGCAGTACGGTAACGGCAGCTTCGCCGTCAGTGACGCCTATGACAAGGTAGCGAACCGGCACACGCTCAGCAGCAGCGGCAGCTATAGCTCTTCTTTGTTGGTCGATCGCAGCGGACTTTATTGGGGACGCTGGGGAGATGGCCGCCCGGCCTCCGCGATCACGGTTGGGGTGGATGCAGGGGAAGAAAGCCGTGCCGCATTGATCAGCGTAGCGGTAGACGGCAGCGGCCAGACGGACGTACGCAGCAACAGCCGGGCACTGTTTACCGTACCGGGCTATCAGCCAACCACCTTTGATATCAACGAATCACTTAGCGCTCCTGCCGGTATCAGCAGCGAGATCCGCCGAGGGGCGGGAACGCGTATGGCGTTTATGGTGCCGGGGAAAGTGCTGCGCCGGAATATTGAGGTGACTTCGCGCTACACCTGGTTGGGCAGAATGCTGGATGAGCAGGATAGGCCTTTGGTTAACGGCATTCCTCTTAACGTGCTGTCCTGGACCCCGCTGGGTGAAGGTGGCTTTAGCCTGGAAACCACCCGGCCAATGAAGCAACTGTATCTGATGCGTGGCTCGCAGTTCTATCAGTGTGCCATGAAGGTGCAGGCCATGCGTGACGTGGTGCGCTATGTCGGTACCACCCGCTGTGCAGGGGTGACCATGGCTAACATACCGCCAGCCGAGCAGAAGCAGGCGCAATTGATGGCCGTGCGGCAGGGCCATGGCTCTGGAGTGCCGGTGGCGATGAACATGAATTAAGGATCTGAAAATGAAAATAAGCGTCAATGCTTTAATGCTCCTGCCAGCGTTGTTGGTTTTCCCCACCGCGACGTTGGCTGCGACACCACCCGTAGCACAAAATACGGTGTTAACCATGGGGCTAGCTCTGGACTCTATGCCTGCAAAAGTTGTTATCTGGGATAATTTATCTGCTGGGTTTGATGAAAATGATCAACCAAAGTGGGGGCGTAACACTCTGGTCTGCCAAAGTCGGACCGACAAAAAATATGGTGCATGCCTGAATAGACCGGTCTGGAATAATTCATCGGTAAGGCCCACAAAAATAACGCTGAATTTTACTTTGGCAGAAACGACAACCGTGGTCCCTTTGGTCATTGAAGGCAGCAGAATAACGATACCGAAGACGGACGGGGTCTGGAAGTGCACTCTGGGTACTATTGGTAGCGCTGAGGCTGACGGGCCCTGTAAGGCCTTTTTTACGTTTTCGATTCCTCAGGCAGAACTGAAGAAGTTAAGTGCTGGACGTTGGACGGCCACGCTTAAACAAGACCTGATGCAATGGCCTATTACTTCTTGTTCGGGAGACTGGAGCAGTACGGCAGAGGGGTGTACGAACGTCACGAAATTACATACCTGGTCTGCGGACATCGTGTTCAATGTGACGGATAATAGTAATCAGCAGATTTATCTACCCGCCTTCCCGACTTCGGCACCCGTTGTTAACCTGAACCTGAAAACTCGGCCAGGCGTTGGTAGCGGCAAGAGCGTTAGCGGTAGTACCAGCCTGGATATGTGCCTCTACGACGGCAACAACTCGGCCAGTAAACGTATCAGCCTGCTATTTCAGGATGAGGGCATCACCGCACCGGAGCGAGCAGACGGGCAATTCTCCCTGTATCGTAATGGGGGGGATAAATCCAAGCCACGTGACCGGCTGGACTACCAGGTCAGCGTGATCAATCCCACCACCGGGGCAGTGCAAAACGTCGCCAATGGTAAAGAAATCGTCTGGAGCGATACCAACCGCCGCAATATTCAGCGGCTGGTGGTTCTACCTGGCGGTGGAGCCGCAGTACTTTGCGTGCCGGCCCCGCTGACCCTGACGACGCCTGCCTTCTCAATGGCGGATAAAACGGCGGGTGATTACACCGGCAAGCTGCGCGTTGTTTATATGCCCACGACCCAATAGTCTGGAGGGGCGAACTCGTCGGCCCTCACCCTACCTCAGGTATTCAACCTGGCCCCTTTGCCTAGGGGGCTATCCTGCCCTGTTTGCCACTGATGACCGTTGAATTGTATAGTAGATCGCATAGCTGGCCGTTTTGGCTAATACTATCAGCAACAGCGAGGCAAGCCTTGCTGTACCACGCAAGTCACAATGGGTAACACGGCAGGTTGGGCTTACTATTGAAAATATCATTAAAAACAGATGGATGTAGCAAGGTAAGTCAAACTCTTCGTTTTATCGCTTTCATCAAGAAAGTCGTTTAAATTCATTATGAGAATACTACTGAGCAACGACGACGGCGTTAGCGCCCCGGGTATCCAGATACTGGCGGCGGCGTTGCGTGAATTCGCCGAAGTGCAGGTGGTGGCCCCCGATCGTAACCGTAGTGGCTCTTCCAACGCGCTGACGCTGGAGTCGCCGCTGCGTACGCTGACGTTGCCCAACGGCGATATTGCCGTGCAGCAGGGCACCCCGACGGACTGTGTCTACCTTGGCGTTAATGAACTGATGCTGCCAGCACCGGAGATTGTGGTGTCTGGTATCAACGCCGGACCAAATCTGGGTGATGACGTTATCTATTCCGGCACCGTGGCTGCTGCGATGGAAGGCCGCCATCTGGGGCTACCCGCTTTGGCGGTGTCGCTCAATGGTCATCAGCATTATGAGACGGCGGCGGTAGTCACCTGTCGTATATTGCGCGCGCTGCAACAAGAACCGCTGCGTACCGGTAAAATCCTAAATATCAATGTCCCTGATTTACCGTTGGCGGAAATTAAAGGGATACGAGTGACCCGCTGTGGCAGCCGGCATCCCGCCGATAAGGTGTTTAGCCAACCGGATCCGCGTGGCCAGATGCTGTATTGGATCGGGCCACCGGGTGATAAATTCGATGCGGGCCCAGACACGGATTTTGCCGCTGTGGAGCAGGGTTACGTGTCGGTCACGCCTTTGCAGGTGGATTTGACCGCCTACGGGGCGCAAGATGTGCTATCAAAATGGTTAACCAAAGCAGAGGTTAGCGGGGAATGGTGAACAAACGCATACAAACGCTACTGGCACAGCTGCGCCAGCAGGGGATCAGGGACGAACGGCTGCTCAAGGCAATCGAGAACGTTCCGCGTGAGCGTTTTGTTGATGAAGCATTAGCCCATAAAGCCTATGAGAACACGGCCCTGCCTATTGGTTCGGGGCAGACGATTTCTCAGCCTTATATGGTTGCGCGCATGACCGAGCTGCTGAACCTGCAGCCGAGCTCACGCGTGCTGGAGATTGGCACCGGTTCGGGTTATCAGACCGCGATCCTGGCGCATATGGTGCAGCATGTCTGCTCCGTTGAACGCATCAAAGGGCTACAGTGGCAGGCCAAGCGTCGTCTCAAGCAGCTTGATCTGCACAATGTCTCAACCCGCCATGGCGACGGTTGGCAAGGCTGGGGGTCGCGTGGACCATTTGATGCGATCATCGTGACGGCCGCGCCGCCGGAGATCCCGCAGGCGTTGATGCAGCAGTTGGACGACGGTGGAATTTTGGTGTTGCCGGTGGGCGAACAGGCTCAGGTACTGCAATGCATTCAGCGGCGGGGCGGTGAATTTTCCATCGATACCGTTGAAGCGGTGCGATTCGTTCCCTTGGTCAAGGGCGAACTGGCTTAGCCTACGCAGAGCAACATGACGGATAAATAAGTTGAATAATATTAATTTTCATTAGAATTGTTCCAGTATGTAGTTGTCTTATGGCGTGATCGTGCCAATGTGGCTAGCATTGGCGCCACGGTTTTTTAGCTCCCTGGTGGGTGATCTTCTGATTTTCAGGGATCGGCCGGGGAAACCTTGTGCTGTAGAACGATAAAGCTCGGCTACGATGTATAAGGTATTTTTTGATATTGCTGTCATGGGGGAAGCATGAGCACGGGAAGCCCAATGAGTTCTTTACGCCGAGTTGCGGTGTGTACGATGTTAAGTGTTTGGTTAGTGGGTTGTTCGGATAAAAATTCTACTTCGGCACCTATCAGCAGCGTCGGTGGTGGTGGAGCTGCCGCATCGGCCAACGCCGGTGGCGGCAATGCATCACAGGGGCGTATTGTTTACAACCGTAGCTATAACTCGATCCCCAAAGGGAGCTACAACGGTGGTAGTACCTATACCGTTAAACGTGGCGACACGTTGTTCTACATTGCCTGGATCACCGGCAACGATTTCCGCGATCTGGCCCAACGCAACAATATTCCACAGCCATACAGCCTGGAAGTCGGCCAAACCCTGCAACTGGGGAGTGGTTCTGCCAATGGCGGCGGTGGGATGTTAGCGGGTGGGAATGGTACGGTGTCAAAACCACCTTCTACCACTCAGATACAAACTGCAACGGTTGATTCTCAATCAACGAACGCGTATTCTGATAACTCGAGTAAACAGAATGTAGGTAAAATGTTACCTGCATCAGGAGCCGTTGTGGCAGGCTCAGCCGCAGCTCCTGTTACCGCACCAGCCGCTACGCCTCCGGCGAGCAGCACCGCCAGCAACAGCGCCCCAGTTAGCACCTGGAAATGGCCAACTGACGGTAAGATCATCGATAACTTCTCCTCATCGGAAGGTGGGAACAAAGGCATCGATATCTCTGGTTCCCGTGGGCAGCCGATTGTTGCTACCGCCGATGGCCGTGTAGTGTACGCAGGCAACGCTTTGCGGGGTTACGGTAATCTAATCATCATCAAACATAACGATGATTACTTGAGTGCCTACGCCCATAACGACACCATGCTGGTCCGGGAACAACAAGAAGTGAAGGCGGGGCAGAAAATAGCAACGATGGGAAGCACCGGAACCAGTTCAGTACGTTTGCATTTCGAGATTCGTTACAAGGGGAAATCCGTAAACCCGCTGCGTTATCTTCCGCAGCGATAGATTGGGCAGAATGCGTTGTATTCTGCTCGCGGTATCACGGGTAGGAGCCGCTTTATGAGCCAAAATACGCTGAAAGTTAACGAGTTACATGACGATGCAGATTTCGACGAGAACGCCATGGAGGCTGAGTCATTCGATGAAAAAGCGCAGGTAGAAGAAGAGACCAGCGAGAATGACTTGGCGGAAGACGAGCTGTTGTCTCAAGGTGTTACCCAACGCGTATTGGATGCCACGCAGCTCTATCTGGGCGAAATCGGTTACTCCCCTCTGCTAACCGCAGAGGAAGAAGTTTATTTTGCGCGGCGTGCACTGCGCGGAGACGTGCCGTCCCGCCGCCGCATGATAGAAAGTAACCTGAGGCTGGTAGTGAAAATTGCCCGTCGTTATAGCAATCGCGGCCTGGCGCTGCTTGATCTGATCGAAGAGGGTAACCTTGGTCTGATCCGTGCGGTGGAAAAGTTTGACCCAGAGCGCGGTTTCCGTTTTTCCACCTATGCGACCTGGTGGATCCGCCAGACGATTGAACGGGCGATCATGAATCAAACCCGGACTATCCGTTTGCCGATCCATATCGTCAAAGAACTGAATGTTTACTTGCGCACCGCGCGCGAGCTTTCTCACAAACTGGATCATGAACCCAGCGCTGAAGAGATTGCGGAGCAACTCGACAAACCGGTTGATGACGTCAGCCGTATGCTGCGCCTGAACGAACGTATCACTTCTGTCGATACGCCGTTAGGTGGGGATTCAGAGAAAGCCCTGTTGGACATTCTGACCGACGAGAAAGACAACGGGCCTGAAGACACCACGCAAGACGATGATATGAAACAGAGCATCGTCAAATGGCTGTTCGAATTGAACGCCAAACAGCGTGAAGTGTTGGCTCGCCGTTCCGGCCTGTTAGGCTATGAAGCGGCTACGCTGGAAGATGTTGGCCGTGAGATTGGCCTGACACGTGAGCGTGTTCGTCAGATCCAGGTTGAAGGCTTACGCCGCCTGCGTGAAATTCTGCAAATGCAGGGCCTGAGTATTGAGGCACTGTTCCGCGAATAAACGCGTTATAGCCATAAAATAAGAACGGTGAGCGTTGATGACGCTCACCGTTTTTTTATGCCTGCGATTTGCTGCGATTGACGGTGTTGTCATCAGGTACGGTGATCGTTCTATTTTTCCGTAAAAGCGAGATGACGAGTAACGTGGTTAGGTCAGTGTCTGCAATTGATAACGAACTCGGACAATCCCCCTCTCACTGTGGGAGAGGGGTCATATGCCCAAGTCAATGAAACCGCCTCAGACCAGGCTTTTCAACCGGTAGATCCACTCCAACGCCTGGCGTGGCGAAAGAGAATCCGGATCCAACGTCTCCAACGCTTCTACCGCCGGTGACACCTCGTCGTTCAGCAACGTCATCTGGGTGGCATCTACCGTACCCGCTGCCGTCTGGCTGGAGAGGCTCTCCAACTCACGCAGCTTCTGGCGCGCACGTTTGATCACATCACGCGGCACACCGGCCAACGCCGCCACCGCCAAGCCGTAGCTCTTACTGGCAGCACCATCTTGTACGCTATGCATAAAGGCAATGGTATCACCGTGCTCCAGCGCATCCAGATGCACGTTAACCACGCCCTCCATTTTCTCCGGCAAGGTAGTCAGCTCAAAGTAATGGGTGGCAAACAGCGTCATAGCCTTGATGCGGCTGGCCAGGTTTTCTGCACAGGCCCAGGCTAAGGAAAGCCCGTCGTAGGTGGAGGTGCCACGGCCAATCTCATCCATCAGCACCAGGCTGTTTTCCGTGGCGTTATGCAGGATATTGGCGGTCTCGGTCATTTCCACCATAAAGGTTGAGCGGCCAGAAGCCAGATCGTCTGCTGCGCCCACCCGGGTAAAGATACGATCCACCGGTCCGATGGTGGCTTTTGCCGCCGGTACATAGCTACCGATATGTGCCAGCAACACAATCAGTGCCGTTTGCCGCATATAGGTACTTTTACCGCCCATATTCGGGCCGGTAATGATCAGCATACGGCGCTGCGGCGAAAGGGAAACCGGGTTGGCAATAAAGGGTTCGCTTAGCACCTGTTCCACCACCGGGTGGCGGCCATCGACTATGCGAATGCCGGGCTGCTCAGTGATGGTCGGGCAGGCGTAGTTCAGCGTTTCGGCACGTTCCGCCAGGTTGGCTAACACATCCAGCTCGGCCAAGGCTCCGGCGCTCTGTTGCAGTTGCTCCAGATGCGGCAGCAGCAGATCGAACAGCTCGTCATACAGCCCTTTTTCGATCGCCAAGGCTTTCCCTTTTGAGGTCAGCACCTTGTCTTCATACTCTTTCAGCTCGGGAATGATGTAGCGTTCTGCATTCTTCAGCGTTTGGCGGCGCACAT
Source organism: Serratia sp. J2 (assembly GCF_046269175.1). Taxonomy (NCBI): domain Bacteria; kingdom Pseudomonadati; phylum Pseudomonadota; class Gammaproteobacteria; order Enterobacterales; family Yersiniaceae; genus Serratia; species Serratia sp. J2. The sequence continues at coordinate 15,787 of NZ_JBKABN010000040.1, read as the reverse complement.
AGTGGATCGGCACCAGGTGGCTTTGCCCACGGCTGACCTGAATGTAGTAACCATGTACGCCGTTGAAACCAACCTTCAGCGTATCCAGGCCCAGCTTCTCGCGCTCGCGGATCTCCAGGCGATCCAGATAGTCGGTAGCACCGTCGGCCAGCGCCCGCCATTCATCCAGCTCTTCGTTATAACCCGGAGCAATCACGCCACCATCACGGACCAACACCGGTGGGGATTCCACAATAGCGCGCTCCAGCAGTGCCTGTAGCTCGTCAAATTGACCGACCTGTGACAACAGCTTTTGCATCTGTGGTGCATCAGCGTTTTCCAGCAGGGCGCGGATATCCGGCAACTGCTGGAAGGCGTGGCGCATACATGCCAGATCCCGTGGTCGAGCCGTGCGCAGTGCCAAACGGGCAAGAATACGCTCCAGATCGCCAACCTGACGCAGAGGTTGCTGCAACTCACTACTCAATGGCTGCAATGCAGCGATGGCCTGCTGGCGGTTGTTCAGCACCTGGACGTCGCGGGTGGGCATATGCAACCAGCGCTTGAGCATACGGCTACCCATTGGGGTAACGGTACGATCGAGGATGGCGGCCAGGGTATTTTCACCGCCGCCGGACAGGTTCTGGGTGATTTCCAGGTTACGGCGGGTGGCCGCATCCATAATGATGCCGTCTTGCTGGCGCTCCATGGTGAGGCCACGGATATGTGGCAGCGAAGTACGCTGGGTATCTTTGACATATTGCAGCAGGCAGCCCGCCGCGCGCAGCGCCTGATGGGCCTGCTCGACGCCAAAGCCGGTCAGATCGCGGGTGCCGAACTGCAGGTTCAACTGCTGGCGTGCGGTGTCCAGCTCAAATTCCCACAGCGGGCGACGGCGCAGACCGTGGCGCTGTTCGATCAGCGCCATTTGCTCGAAGTTTTCCGGGTACAGCAGCTCAGCCGGATTGGTACGTTGCAGCTCGGCTGCCATGGTTTCAAGATCTTCTGGCTGGGCAACGCGGAAGCGGCCGGAGCTGAGATCCAATGTGGCATAGCCAAAGCCACGGCCATCCTGCCAGATGGCCGCCAGCAGGTTGTCCTGGCGCTCTTGCAGCAGGGCTTCGTCGGTGATGGTGCCAGGGGTAACGATGCGCACCACTTTACGCTCTACCGGACCTTTGCTGGTGGCTGGGTCGCCAATCTGCTCACAGATTGCGGCCGATTCCCCAAGCTGTACCAGCTTGGCAAGATAGTTCTCCACCGCATGGTGAGGTACGCCCGCCATTGGGATGGGTTCACCCGCGGAGGCACCGCGTTTGGTCAGCGAGATATCCAGCAACTGAGAGGCTCGTTTGGCATCGTCATAGAACAGCTCGTAGAAATCCCCCATCCGATAGAATAGCAAGATCTCCGGATGCTGCGCCTTAAGGCGCAGGTATTGCTGCATCATGGGCGTGTGCGTTGATAGATCCTTGTCAATAGACTCATTCATATTGATTTTACTCGTTTTTTAATTCTTTAGAGTGCTCATGTGGCCCCAAGTGAAACCCCTTTAAACTCACATAAACCCATTAATTTGTAGCTCACTTGTAGCTCAGGCGTGGTAAGTTACCTTCTAATCATTCTTGGGCTACAAATGGTGGTGATGCTTTGAAAACAACTCTCAGTCAGTCATTTATAATCAACAAGTTAAATGTCAATGTTAAGCCAGAGCTAAGTAGCTCTGGTAAAGTTGTTTTCGAACCCAACCCACAGCAGAAACCTTACATAGTTTTTGATGATCACCGTGATTCACCAGTCGGTTTCGGAGTGAAGATCAGTGTGACTAAAAAAACGTATCTAATCCAGCGAAGAGTATCCTCGTCAGATCGTAACGTCAGTTCGGGTAAGAAGCCAAGTTCTGTCTTGAAGGTAAAGGTTGGAAATGTGTCGGATTTTCCAAGTATTGATGAGGCAAGGGAAGCCGCTCGACAATTAGTTCAGACAATGATCGCAACAAAAAGAAATCCCAACAAGATTAAGCGGGAACTCGATTTGGCTGAACTTACCATGAGTGAAGCTTTTGCCCAATATCGGAACCATTTACTTGGCAGAACGAAACCAGCTAAACCCAACACGCTCAATGTCCTGGACAAAGCTGAAAATCGTTTGAATGAGTGGCAAAACCTTCGGATAAAAGATCTTACAGGTAATGAAATTCTTCGTAAGTTTGACGAGATCGCCAGCAGAGCAAGAACCGCCGCTGAACAAACTTTCCGTTGGGCTAATGTCGCGGTTAAACATGCAATCGAGATCGAAGCGGGTAATGCACAGACACAACAACGACAACCTTCGTTATCATACAATCCATTCTCGATTTTAAAGGTGCAGAAGAAGTTCAGGACACGATCTGAACTGGAAGATAGCTATCGTGCGAAAGGTGTTCGAAACCCCTTGTCACCAAAAGATACCCTTGGGCGGTTTTTAATTGCATTAAACAACAAGCGAAGCTTCAACCGCCTCGGTTGTGATTATTTGCTGTTGACCGTTCTGACAGGAACCAGAAAAGAAGAAACGGCTTCACTATGTTGGAGAGAGGCTCTTACAGATGAAGAAGCCAGAACGACCAGCTATGTGGATCTGAAAAATAGAACAATTCGATATTACGACACGAAAAACCGTAACGACCACGAGCTTCCTATATGTGATGGGGTGAAGCGTATCCTTGAAGATAGGTTTGATATTGTCGCTGATACTGAAACTCGCTTGGACAAGCGAAAATGGGTGTTTCCTGCACGTTCACCAAGGAGTAAGGTCGGACACTATTCAGACAGTAAAAGTTTGCGGGAAAATCTCTGCCAGGAAGCGGGGATTATGAAGCTGGGAATGCACGATCTGCGGAGAACCTTTGGCCGAGTAGCAGAGGAACTCACTTCATACGCTGTTGTTAAAAGATTGCTAAATCACCGAAATAGCACCGATCCAACTGAACGCTATGCAGAACCTGATCAAGATCGTATTTATGAAGCATTACAACGAATTGAATTGCATATCCTGCATACAGCTCCTAAGTTATATAATAATTTATTGGCTTCGGCAAAATATCCACTATTAAACGAAACTTGTTGCTAAATGTTGTGTTGTTGGAAATTACTTCATTTGCAATAATCACATTATGAAACCAATAGAGTGCTTGTTTGAGATGTAACTATAGGGAGATGAGTATGTGGTCTGACGTGGAATCGAGCATTGATTATTTAAATTTTGGTGAAGTTTCAAGTCTGGCAGTGGATATATTGAAGTCTGAAAATATGTTGCCAGTATCTATTGGAATTTTTGGGAATTGGGGAGCAGGAAAATCTTCATTGCTCAAAATAATAGAAAAACAGATAAATGAAGAAGATGGCCAAGACATATTAGTAGTCAATTTTGATGCTTGGTTATATCAGGGGTATGATGATGCGAGAGCTGCATTATTAGAAGTTATTGCAACCAAACTTAACGAAGCAGCACAAGGGAATCAAACTCTCGTAGAAAGGACATTCAGTTTATTTAATCGGGTAGATAAAGTTAGAGCTTTAGGGCTAACCCTTGAGGGCATTGCGTTGGCACACGGAATTCCTACTGGGGGGATGGTGTCCCGAAGTTTGGGTGCAATTAAAAATATTGTCAGTAATGGCATTAATGATAATACATATAAAGACGCTGTTAATACAGGAGCTGAATTGGCAAAAAGTGGTTTAATCAAAGATAAGGAAGTATTAACGCCACCACAGCAAATAAATTTATTTAGAGAAGAGTATAGTGGTATTTTAAATGATCTGAATAAAAATTTAATAGTTTTTATAGATAACTTGGATCGCTGTTTGCCACATAATGCTATACAGACATTAGAAGCTATACGGCTGTTCTTGTTCCTACCGAATACTGCGTTTGTTATCGCAGCCGATGAAGATATGATAAGAACCTCTGTATCAGAATATTTCAAAGGGACATCTGCAAGACATCATATTGATTACTTAGATAAGTTAATACAAGTCCCAATTAGGGTCCCAAGGACTGGGCTTTTAGAAATAAGATCATATCTTTTTATGCTTCATGCAGTCAATGCTGGAATTAGAAGTGATTTAATTGAAAAATTAAGAATAGCTTTGGAAAAATCTTTACAGGAATCATGGCATGAAGATCCTATGAAGAAAGAAGATGCTATAAAAATATTAGAAAGTGAAAATAATCTTGAATTAGCAAGAGCATATGATCAGGTAGACCGACTTGCACCTATTTTTGCAACATCACCGATAATACATGGTAATCCAAGAATAGTTAAAAGATTACTTAATATTGTTAAAATGAGATCAAATATCGCTAAGAGAAGGAAGATCTCATTAGATGAAAATGTAATTACAAAGTTAGTAATATTTGAAAGATGCGCGGGAGAAGATGCTGCTAATGCCTTATATTCATTAATTGATTCAAATAAAGACTACAAAAAAATATTTAGTGAAATAGAAAGCAAAAAGCTTAAAGAATTACCTGAGTCCGTCCCAGATGCATGGAAAAAAGACGATGCAACAAGTGAGTTTATTTTAAAATGGTTTGAGCTTGACCCAAAGTTGAGTGATAAAGATTTGCGTGCATCAATCTATTTATCCCGTGAAACCATGCCAGCCGGTCACTATGTAATAGGTATATCTCCGAAAGCTAGAGATGCTTTAAGTGTATTGATATCGACAACAAGAAAAAGTTCTCAGGCTGCTGTAAAAGCAATAAGGGATGTATCTAAAGACGAGTTTATCCCAGTTATGGAGGGATTGATCGAACATCTCCGTACTATAACTGAATGGAGTAAACAACCTGCTGGTTTTGCTGGAGCAGTGTTAGTTGCAGATAATCATATCGAAGCGGCAAAAATTCTTAAAAGATTTATAAGTGGTATTAGCGACCAGCCACATTGGATGAATGCACTTATAAAAGATAAAAATTGGTTTAAATAAGGAGAAGATATGGGAACGTCGCAGTCAAGCAAAGGACCTAAAAATGGGAATGCCCTTGTTCCACCTTGGGCAGATCAAGCAAAAAATGGAGAAAACAAAAATCTAAGTGGATTTAGGACGCTTTTTGGTCGATTTGCTAAAAGCCGAGACAACGCTTCACTAAAAGGTGCTCTTGGACGCTATTCTCGACAAGTAACAGGTGGAGGAGATTCAGCGAACGAACGACTTGGTAATATTGTTAGTGCTGGTGGTGGCTTATTTGAATTACTAAATGATGGGATTGTAAACGGCCCGAACAGTAATCCTATTATTGACCTGAATAGCCTTAATGGGCTCTCATGTGAAGACGCAATTGCAAGAATATCCCATGCCCTTTCTGATGGAAGTGAGGATGCTGATAAAATTCAAACCGCAATGAATGATGCATTAGTCGAAGCTTTAGACGGGAAGACCACATTTAATCCACAAGATATTACAGACGATGTTCTTATTGAAACGATGATTTGCTATTTAACTGATAGTATTTTTATTCAAGTTACAATGGACGCAGGGAAAGCTTGGAATAATGCAGAGTCAGCGAAAGAATTGCAGAATGCAGAAAATGATTTGCATGAGTATATAAGTGCAATAGTTGATAATTATATGGAGCCTAAAATAAGTAAAAATATTAGGTCTTTTTCAAAAAAAGATATTATTGACATTCAAAAAAATGTTATTACCGAAGTATGGGATGAATGGAAGGGTTATAGCGAATGAATATTTATATAGACCATGATTATAGTCGGTTGCCAGCATCGAATGATTCTATGATTTCAGTCCAAATTTATTCGCGAGATGGAGTCATTGCCAAAAATGGAATAAAACCTCGAAATGATATTGCAACTATAGGAAAGCCTGTATATGACGCAATTAAAAGATTAGGAGTTCAAATATCAGATGAGGTAATGGATTTCCTGACAATATCAATGGCTGTGACAGCCGCTGACACCTTTATAGTTCGTGATGATTGCTTTGATGGTTGGACACGGGATATAAACGTATCTGTTAGGGTCATAAACCCAACTATCTGGATAAAGAATAAAACTTATATTGAAAAAGCATTACAGTTTTTAAGTGGAGACGTCTGGAATTTTGATTTTAAAAAAGACGGAATGAAGCCACCAGTTCCATTTAAACCAGTCAATGGGCGTAAATTAATAAATTTAAAAGGACTGGATTGTATTTCTTTATTCTCAGGGGGCTTAGATAGCGCAATAGGAGTCATTGATATGTTAACAGCAGGTGAAAAACCTCTATTAATTAGTCATTCCTACAAAGGAGATAAGACCAAACAGGCACAAATATCAAAAGGGATAAAAGATAAAGGAACTTTTTCAAGGCTTTGCACCAGTGCAAATCCAATAGGAAGAGGAATGGACAGAGATATTACTATGAGAACTCGGAGCTTAAATTTCTTAGCATTTGCTGCTGTTGGTGCAGATGCTGTGATGAAAGCTAATGATAAAAGTAATATATCGATATATGTTCCTGAGAACGGTTTTATTTCTTTGAATGCACCATTGACAAATCGTAGAATCGGCTCTCTTAGCACAAGAACTACTCATCCATATTTTATAGAAATGATGCAGGCTATCTTTGATAATATTGGCTTTAAAATGAAGTTTATCAACCCGTATCAATTCAAAACAAAAGGAGAAATGGTTAGTCAATGCAAAGATAAGAAAACATTGGCCCAGATTGTTGATTCCACAGTTTCGTGCAGTCACTGGAAAAGAAAGCATCAGCAATGTGGCTATTGTGTGCCTTGCATGATAAGGCGAGCTTCCCTACTTAGAGGAGGTGTTAAAGAAGCAATAACATATCACCAAGCTTCATATACTAATTTACTGAGTTTTGTTAAAAATAAACAAGATGGAAGAGATGATATCTTTTCAGTGATAATGGCGATTGAGAATGCTAAAAAAAGAAATTTGAAGGCGTGGGTGTTGAAATCTGGAAAGCTTAAAGAGCAGGATATTGGCAAGTATGAAAATGTATTTTTTGAAGGATTACAAGAAGTAGAAGCTTTCTTGAAAAAGGAAAAATTGGTTTGAAGTTTGATATGCATTGTCATTTGGATCTATATAAAGATCCAAAGGATATTATTTATCAATGTGATATGAAAGGGCTATATGTCCTTTCTGTCACGACTACGCCAAAAGCGTATATTGGTAGCAATAGGCTTGTTTCTGGCTGCAAAAGAATAAAAACTGCTTTAGGACTTCATCCTGAGTTGGCACATTTACGGCACGAAGAATTAGGTATCTTTGATATTTTACTACCCCAAGTAAAGTATGTTGGAGAGATAGGGCTTGATGGTGGACCGGATTATAAAAAACATGCTGAGATCCAACTGAAAGTTTTTAGACATATTTTAAGAGAGGTTCATAACCAGGGCGGGAGGATTCTGTCAATACATTCACGAGGTAGTGCAGATAAAGTTGTGGATGAATTGAAGGGGATTGATGGAGTTCCAATATTCCATTGGTTTACAGGCACAAAAACGGAGCTTGATAAAGCCATAGATATTGGAGGGTGGTTCTCAGTTGGCCCGGCAATGTTAAACTCAAAAAAAGGAAAAGAGATAATCGGGTTAATACCAAAAGATAAATTGTTAACAGAGACAGATGCACCTTTCGCAAAATTCAGTGGAAAAAATTTATTCCCTTGGGATGTTGATAAAGCAATTAGAGGTATATCCGAGATATGGGGGTGTGATTCAGACACTGTTGAACATAAATTAGAAGAGAATTTTAGGCGAATTCTTTCTATCGGTGAACGATGATTTATATAAGAAGAGTTAATGATTAGTTGTAGATACACTCTATTTTTGTCGGGAGAAATATGCAGATCATTGAGACACTGAGAGAAATGTCAGAGATATGGCGCTTGTTTGGTGATATGCCAGATGAAACAACACTAAGCGTTGAGTTAGCTGCTCTCTACTTGGGTATCAGTGTGAAAACATTAGCAAGATACCGACAAAATGGTGGCGGTCCTCCTTACGTTCAGTATCAATCAGAAGACAGCAAGGCGAGAAACCAACGCATAAATTATATGCTTGGCGATCTTCGCTCTTGGCGAGATGGCTATAAAGTCAAAAATACTATGCACGCTGCCCAAGTTCGCGGATTGGCTTTCAATTCATTGCTAGATTTCTGTGAACCTCAACCTTTCTGGCAAGTTAGCGATAAAAGTAATTCAACGGCTCCAAGCCAAATATTATCTCATGCTCTTACTATTCCTGATGATGACTTCAAGAAAAACCTATTAGAACCAAATGCAGGCGTAGTATGGATTTCAATTGAAAACGCTCTATTTCAGAAGTGGAAAAATAAAGAAGAAAGGATTATTTGGCACGAAATTTTCACGTCAACATTAAATAATTTTTCTCGTGCTTCGGAATCAGAACAGGAAAGATATACATTGAATGATGTCTTTGATGAATAGATAAACATGGCCGATTCTACATTGGCCGTGTATATCAGAAATGTATTATTTACTTTTCTCTATACATCTCTATATTGAAATCTCTTCCAAATGGATTTATCACATCAAGTGTTTTGTAATTATGCTCGTCAATTATTACTCTATATGATTGACTTGCACCATTAGCCATCATGTCTTCAACTACCGGGAACTTCTTATGTGTGATATTTTCTAATGCAGATAGGTTTTTAAGATCAACATTTTCTCCATTATAAATAATTTTCTCAGGAGTTGATTTCAAATTGTTTAGAGAGATAACTAATTCTTTATCATTGATCTCCCATTCCCCCGCGCCATTGACTAAATAAGAAACATAAATATTAGAGTTGTTGATTTTATCCGCTTTATAAGACATTTTTCCGCTAACATTGTATTTTCCATTTGAGAAGTAAGAGGTCTTGCCCTTTACAAAGACAACAATTCGTTTTTCATCATACGAATATGAATAATTTGTTGTCCAGGTTCCAATTATATCGTCTTTCCTGTGCATATCTGGTGGGTGAGGAAAAAAATATGAATATATTCCGAAAAGAGAACCAGCAGTTCCGATAATAATTGATAATCCAATCGAAAATGATTTCAACAACTTCCTCAAGATGAACCTTCCTTAGCAAATACATTCATAAGCAATAATGTATTGTATCACGTTTTAATTCATAAAAATAAATCAATCAAAGAATAAATATGTAAAATAAGTATCTCTCATTAAAAATAAATTTGAAATATGAAAAAACATAGAATATATATAAAGTAATTATTTTGGCAAAATGCAAAAAATATATAAGTTTAGTAACTTTTTTTTGCATGTTTTTTTACATTTTTTACGCACATTGGCTTGGTATATGATTTGAAGAAGGCTTTAGCCATTCTCAGGTAAACAGAAAGGATTATATATTCCCCTGCAGGGGAATCGCAAGATTCTCAAAAAATATCCTTCCTAAACATGTCGTTATACAATTTAAAAACCCTAAAAGTGCAAGATTAATATTGCCAAAATAATTATAAGTGTTACACCTAATAAAAATGCAAAAAAGGAGACTATATGAGTGAAATAAAAGTCAGTAAATTTCTTCTTGATTCAGGGGAAAGATATTGCGTCATAATAAATAAAGAAACAGGAATGCCACTTTTTCATCCTAATTTATACTTAACGACACAAGTTAGAAATAGTGGACATGCTATTGCTACAATAGAATCAAAAGCAGTTAATCTTTCTCTATTTTATAGATTCATGGAGAAGAAAAATATCGATATCGAAGAATATATTTTAAGTGGGAAATATTTATCAGGAAGGGATATCGATCATTTAATTATTTTTCTTTCCAAGACTTCTGATTTGAAAAAAGGTATGCGACATAAATCTGATTATGTGTCAAAGCGAACTTTATGCAATAGGTTAGATAATATTACTGCTTATCTTTCATGGTTAACAGAAGAACTTCTACAATATGATTTTCCAAAGTATAAAACTCACCTGTCTAAAATGCTTAAATCTATAAATGCAAGGAAGCCAATTTGTAATTACTATAACGATAGTGAGTGCGCTGGAGATGGAGATAAAGCATTAAGTGATAGTTCAGTAGATATAATAATGAAAAGTATCGATCCTCATTCACCCGATAATCCATTCGAATCTATTGTAAGAAATAGAAATGCAATAATTATAATGGTTCTAACTGAATTGGGGATTAGAGGTGGTGAGTTATTAAATATAAAAATTGGAGATATTAATTTTCAAGAACAAATGCTTTACATTCGAAGGCGAGCAGACGAGGTAAATGATCCGAGATTAAATCAGCCACTGGTTAAAACCCTTGGCAGAGCATTAGCATTAAGTAATGAATTATCATCTAAATTGATGGATTATATCATTTATGATAGAAAGCTCTTTGCAAAAGGTAAATCTGACTTCTTATTTATAACATATAAATCTGGACCCTTTCAGGGAGAGCCATTGAGTAAATCTGGTTATTTTAAAATTTTATCTACAATCAGTAAGTGTGATCTTTTACTAAAAGGTCTAACAGGTCATAAATTTCGTCACACTTGGAATTACAACTTTTCTTGCTTAATGGATTCACTTAATGTGAGTGAAAAAGAACAGGGAGTCATCAGGGAAAAAGTAATGGGGTGGAGACCGAATTCTGGAACAGCCGAAAAATATAATAAAAGATTTGTTAAAGAGAAAGCTAATGATGCTTCAGTAAGATTGCAAGAAAGATTAAGTCGTAGAAATAGAGGAGTGCAAAATGATAAATAATAAAAAGTGCAGAGGAAGAGATTATGAATTGATCACAGCAAATAGCAGATATAAATTCTCATTAGCAGAGCCTGCATGGGTTTTAGATAAAAATGTAAAATTGAATATAAGTCTGATTCTTGGAAAATTACATTCATCGCACCATAACTATTTTTTGAATACATTGAGTTTTTTTGCTACAACAAGGTCTACTTCTTATACAAAGAAAATGTTCTGGGCTTTTAATGATTTTTTGAAAAGCTCAAAAGATGGTCTAATAACAGATCTTTCTGTAAAAAACTATCATAAGCAAGCAATAAACAATAAATCAGACCACCTTGAAAGTATGAGAGTTTTTTTTAAAAAATGGCTTTATTTAGAATATCCAGGCGTAACTGATTATCAGGTTAAAGTTTTGTGTGAGGGTAAAACAAAAAAAAGACGTATAGGGGAAATGGTAAATACGATGGATTTAAGAAAAGGTCCATTGATAGAAAATGACATAATAAATTTTAACGAAGGCGCTATTTTATTATATGAAAAAGGAATTATTAAAATTTCCGAATTAGTTATGGCATTGATAACCTCATACACAGGGCGTAGACCAATACAAACCTCGCATTTAAAATTGAAAGACATATTGAGCCTTTCCGATGTTCATTCTAATGAAATAGCATTAAAATATCCAAGAGCAAAACATAGTGGTGCCTTTCGATCTGAATTTAAAAAATTAAAAATAACGGAAGAGCTTAATGACTTGATCATTATTTTGTGTGAGGAGAATATTAATGTTGTAGAAAATTTAGTGGGCCGAGATTTAACTAATGATGAGTTAGCAGAACTACCGTTATTTATTGATCTTGAATCTTTAAATATAATTACAAATAACAATGATTTTTCAAGATTATTAGAAACTGACTATTTTCATATCAAAGCTAATTTGATTACATGCAAAATACAAAAAATCGCAAATAATATTGACTCATTGGAATACGCAAAAGTTATCAATGCAAGAAGATTTAGATATTCGTTAGGGACAAGGGCTGCACAAGAGGGCTATGGAGAGAGTATTATAGCGGAATTATTAGACCATCGTTCGACAAAGTTTGTAGCTTGTTATGTGAAAAACATACCAGAACATGCAGACAAAATAGACGACATGGTTACTGGAAGTATATTGAACTATGCTAAAGCCTTCAAAGGGGAATTAGTTAATTCGGATACTGGGAGTATTAAAATAAAAAACCATAAAGGTAAGGATTCAGGTAACTGCTCCAATTGTAACGATTGCAATGCTCCCGTCCCAATTCCTTGCTACACATGTCCATATTTCAAACCTTGGATAGAGGCTCCTCATAATGAGCTATATGATTTTCTTATAAAAGAAAGGAAAAGAATTTCGTATATTACAGAGGATATAAAAGTTACAACGGCGCTAGATCGAACAATCGTAGCTGTAAGCGAAGTTATTAAAAAGTGCAATGTAATAAAATCAGGAGGTGGTAATGAGTGTAATTAATATAAAAGACATACAGATCCAAAACGTTACCAACTCTATGAGTTTATTCATTAGTAATATGCAGAATAAGGCGACAAATGATATGCGTAATTCCTGGGGTTCGGATGTGTGGGTTATAAAAAAACAAAAAATAAAATTTACTAAATTAAGTGAAGAACACTTTCATAATGAAAAAATGAATTCGGATTTTATCGATTTTGCAAAAGCATATATTACCCATGAATATCCTTTTGAATCAAATAGATTAGGGGTAGTAATCGCCACTCTAAGGTGCGTTGAATATATCCTTCTTAAAACATATGGGTGTGCTAATATATGCGTTGTCAATTATAGCATCCTTGAAGAAATTATTTCATTCATTAAAAATAGGTATAGTAATAATTATGCTTATGTTATTGGTCGGGAATTAAAAGGTATATGTTCATTTTTATTTAAAAATAAACTAACCTATAAAAATATAGCGGGGTGGAAAAATCCTATTAGATTTAAACAAGATTATTTTTTAGATGATAAAGAAAAACATAATAAAAAAATACCAAATGAAGAAATTATATATATCTTCGCAGATATTTTCAGCCAGGAGTTAACAGATAAACGAGATATTTTTACAACATCCGTTGTTGCTTTATTAATGTCAGCACCGTCACGTATTTCAGAAGTTCTATCTTTATCTATTGACTGTGTATTCACGAATACAACACAGAAAGGTAATGAAAAATGGGGCTTACGCTTTTGGGCAGGAAAAGGCTACGGAGGAGATATAAAATGGATTCCGAGTGTCATGGCTCCTGTCACTCAAAAAGCAATTGATAGAGTAAGAAGGTTAACTAATAAACCCAGAATGTTCGCAAAGCTTATGGAGTTAAATTTTGAAGCGTTCCATAAACAGACAAGATTTAGCCGCTATTCCGAGAGTAAATTACTAACAACTGTTCAGGTTTGTGAGGTTTTGTTAAATGAATCAATTTCAGAAAAAGAAGGAATAAAGCTTCTAAAACGTTTATCTATCAAATCTCATGATAATATATATTCATTGAGAACTTTATGGCAGGAATTGCAAAGCCGTCTTCCTGAGGGATTCCCATGGTATAACAAAAAGAAAAATATTAAATTTAGTGAGTTACTTTTTTTGTTTTTTAAAGATAGCCTTCATTTAAATAAGTCTGACAACATAATAGAATTATATACGCCTCATACAAGTTCCTTTTATAGTGATACTTATTACCAAGAAAAAAGAAAAAATATTTTCGAAAGATACGAATATCAAAATCGGAACAAACAGAGCTTTCACTTTCACTCCCATCAAATAAGACATCTATTAAATACTATAGCTCAACGTAAGGGCATGACTGAATACGAAGTAGCTAAATGGTCAGGAAGAGCCAGCATAAAACAAAACAGGGTTTACAATCATGTTAGTGAAGAGGAGATAATCGAAAAATATGAATCTTTAAAGCGCTCCTCAACTAACTATACAGTTAGTGAAAATATAACAGTCCGTAACCCTGTTTCAAGAGAAAGCTTTTTATCTGTTAGTCATGGGGCTGTTCATAAGACAGAGTTTGGATATTGCATTCATGACTACGCTATATCTCCATGTGAAAAGTTCAGAGATTGCTTAAATTGTTCAGAGCAGATCTGCATTAAAGGTTCGCTTGATAGTTTAACCAGACTCAAAGAACGATTGTCAGAAACTAATGAGTTAATTGAAACGACAAGAAAAGATACAAATGAAAATGATCGTCAAATCGATAAAGATCGGTGGTTAAGCTTCCATTTAAAAATAAAGGAACGATTGCAAGAGTTAATTAGTATATTAGAAAGTAAGGAGGTTCCTGAAGGATCATTCGTTCGATTATCCAATAAAAGTTACTCACACTTATCAAGAACCTGTAATGCGGAAAAATTATCAAATAATAAAAAGGAAATTATTCATGTCAAAAAAATTAACTAAAAATGAAAAAACTCTTATTATGAATAAGTTGCTGGGTTGGAGTAAGCCGAAAATTACCTGGGAAGAGCTTTGCGAAGAATGTGCCACTTTTCTTAGTAATAGGCCGAGTAGACAAACTTTGTCTTATCATAACGAGATTAAAGAGGCATTTAAAAGTAAGAAGAATGGTATTAAAGATAATCATAATAATTTCAAAAAGCCTTCTTCACTGTCTATTGCTTCTCAAAGAATTTTTCATCTGGAATCCAGGCTTCAACTTCTTGAAGTGGAAAATCGAAACTTAAAACAACAATTTGTATTGTGGCAATATAATGCATTTAAACACAATATAACTAAGCATATTTTAGATGAGCCGTTACCACTAATAGATAGAAGAAGAACTGACCGAAAACTAACTTGAATATGTAATTAATACATTACGATGTAAATAAATACTTACGGAATACTTGATTAATTTATATAATATGATAAATCTATATGTATGTTCGTCAGGAAGACGATTATATATTGCAAGGATGCAACTTATGGATAATAAAAACGAATCTCTAACAAGAGAAGAACAGCTTATTATGCTCATTGATAAATATATCAATGATACCTATAACTCAGAAGATGAAATATACACATACAAGTTATATCTCATCTTTGTTGGATATCATCTGAAATATTTTCAACCCCATGCTATTTACAGTGATTCTGTTAATAATATTGATAATATTATGCAAATGTTTTGTAGCGTATTTATATGTATGAAAAGTAACTTCATAAAAAAATTACGGAATAAAGAAGCCATTTTCATCCAATTAAATGCACTTGTTGACTACATCGAAGGGAATCAAATCAGATTAGAGCAAGTCTACGCTGAATTGAAAGCTCAGTATGAGAAGCGTGAGATAAGCAAGGGGGTTATAAATAATGGAAGTTCGAGGAAGAGATTAAGGTTGTGATACGTCTATCAAAAAAAAGCTCCCAGAAGGGAGCTTTTAGGCTAACATCGTTTTAATTGCCGATCACTTTCCAGCCATCGTCAGTTTTCAACAGTTTCACAGGAGTTGTTCGGTTTTCGTTATTAATACTTATTTCAGCATTACACTTATAGCTTTTATCAGTTTCTTTTATACAATCAATTTTCTTAACAGAGTTAAGTTTCCTAAGCATTTCTTGTGATGCATTTGGATTAATAGCTCGAACTGCGGAATTTCCGCTCTCTATCGATTTATTTAATGCATTTGAAATATCATTTTCTGAGGGCTCGCTATCGCACCCTGCGAGAAGGAAAGACGATAGTATGATTGCAACAAAAGCATATTTTTTCATTATATTTTCCATATAAATAATTTTGACTGTGTTTAAGCTTATCTCGATGAATCTTCGATGTTTTGCAGGCTTTAGTAAAAACGTTTGTACCGATCGATGATGTCTTGTTGATAGGTAAAGGTTATCAACAGTGATTTATTGATCTGTAAAACCGATCAATAAATTCACGGAAAATCAATCGTTTAAAAAAGCCTGGATTTTATGATTGACCCAGTTGAACCGTAACTTTCTGTTATTTATGATTTTTAATATTTGCAGTGAGTTGTGTTTGAATTGAT
>NZ_JBKABN010000004.1:0-343905 GCF_046269175.1 Serratia sp. J2 | reverse complement strand
GCTAAAAGACCCACTTTATCCTTATGCTGTTCACAGATTCATTAGGTACTATTATATTTAAGTTTCTTTTCACTCAAAATATCCTGTAATCTGATAAGAAAATACTAACTATGGTGGGCGTATGGCAAGGAAGGCCGTGATTTTACAAGGCGACAAAACCTCTCATGGTGGGGTCGTGTTACAGGGATCGTCAGTGATGCAGTTCTGCGGTACCCACGTAGCACTGGTGGTGCATTTGGTGTCCTGCCCGCAATGCAAAGGCGTCTTCCCCATTGTGATGGGGGCCTCAACTGCACAGGTCGGTGGGGTGCCGGTGGCGTTGGAAGGCATGAAAACCGCCTGTGGCGCCGAGTTGATCGCTTCACAACATGAATGTAACGCCTGACGGGGATTTCGTTCAGCGCTAATCACTCCGCCAGAACGGCAGGAGCACTGGGAGCAAGGATGCCGTGGCAACGCTAGACACGTTAGAGACCGAACCCGCCGTTTTTCAACCGCACACCCCACGGGTTGCCTGGCTACTCTCACCGCTTAATGGCAGTGAATATGTGGTCAGCTACGCGGATATTGCGCTGTTACTGGGCACCTTGCCGCAGCAAGGCCGTGGCGTCGCCCTCAATATCCTGCTGATTGACCGTCTGCTGCGAGAGTTGGACAAGCGTCTGAGCGCCCAGATGGATGCCATCCTGCATGCCCCCGAATTTCTGCGGCTTGAGTCGACCTGGCGTGGGCTGAGTCTGCTGGTCGATAACATCCCGTTTCATGAAAACATTCAGTTGACGCTGCTCCATGCCACTCAGGAAGAACTGCAGGCGGATTTCGAATTCTCCCCAGACATTACTTCCTCGGGCTATTACCAGCATGTCTATTCGGCAGGCTACGGCCAGTTTGGTGGGGTACCGGTGGCGGCGGTAATTGGCTGCTATGATTTCACCCCCGGTGCCGCCGATATCAAACTGCTGCACTACCTCAGCGTGGTCAGCGCCATGGCGCACGCGCCGTTTCTGTCGGCGGCAGACGCCACCTTCTTCGGCGTTGATTCATTGGCCGACCTGCCCGCCATTCTTGATTTGGACGCGGTGATGGCTGCACCGACACATATCCGCTGGCAGGCGCTCCGGGCTACCCCGGATGCCCGCTATCTGGGGCTGACCGTGTGCCGATTCTTGCAGCGCGAGCCTTATACCCCGGCGTCACAGCAGGTCCGGCAGTTTGTCTATCAGGAACAGATTGCAACACATCAACACCTGCTGTGGGGCAACAGCGCCTTTTTACTGGCGCTCTGCCTGGCGGGCAGCTTTGCCCGTTATCGCTGGTGTCCGAACATTATCGGGGCAGACAGCGGCGGGGCGTTCCGCAACCTGCCTGCTCAATACTACCCGGCGCTGGGGCGTTGGCAAGAAAAGATCCCCACCGAGACGCTGCTGTCGGACCAGTGGCAATACCGCTTGTCGATGGCCGGGTTTATTCCGCTTGGGGTGCGCAAGCAAGGGCAGGACGTGGTGTTTTATTCGGCCAACTCAATCCAGTCGCCGCACTATACCGACCTTACGCCTGAAGGGATGAACGCCCGGGTCAATGACCAGTTGGGAGCGCAACTGCCTTACCTGTTTATCATCACCCGGCTGGCGCACACCATCAAAGTGCTGCAGCGTGAGCGGCTGGGTAGCTGGCGCAATCGGGGAGACCTGCAGCATCAGCTCAACAACTGGTTAAAACGCTTTGTCTCCGATCAGGAGAACCCGCCTGCCAGTGTGCGCAGCCGCCGCCCACTGCGCGCTGCCCGCATTGAGGTGCAGGAAGTGGAGCACGATCCTGGCTGGTATCTGACACAACTGCATGTGCAGCCGCATTTCAAGCACATGGGCTCCAACTTCGTCCTCGCCCTGACCGGGCGTCTGGATAAATAATCTTACAGACAGGACGTCTTCACCATGAACCGGGATAAAAATCGGCAATCCTCTCAGGCGCGTCGGCGCAACGCGTTACACCAGGCAGCCAAAGCTCTGCAGCAGACCCATGCGCCACTGGTCTCCTTTCTGACAGCCTCTGGCCACGACCCCGATGTGGAGCGGCAACTGGAGGGGATGGCCTGGATGACCGGGCAGTTGGAGGGACAACTGGCTGACCAGCTACCAGTCCTCACCCACCATATGCTGGCCCTGTTGTGGCCCTATTTTCTGCGGCCCACCCCGAGCATGACCGTGCTGGAATGGCAGCAGGATTACCTGTCGGATCCCGCGCAGGCTTGCCCCCAGATTGCCAAGGGGGCCACGGTGGTCAGTATCCCGCTGCCGGTAACGACAGGTAAGGAAACGCTGCGGTGCCATTTTCGCACCTGCCGTGATACCCGGCTGTGGCCGTTACAGGTGCAGGCGGTAAGCCGCGAGCAGCGGCACGGCCATGACAGCCTGTGCCTGCAACTGGTCACCACGGCGGACCGGCCACTGGACCTCACTACCCTGAACGGCCTGCGGCTGTATCTGGGGGAAGACCTGCACACCGGGCAACAGCTGCATTTGTGGCTGAGTGAATACCTGAGCCACGCCACGCTGGAAGTGGGGGGAAAGACGTGGCCGCTGCCTGAGCTCGCACTCACCCCGGTTGGTTTCAACGACGAAGAGGCCCTGCTGCCCTGGCCACAGAATGCCGATCCCGGCTATCGCCTGCTGCAGGAACACGCCTGCTTCCCCAACGCCTTTTTATTTATGGACGTGACGGGGTTCCCCAGCCTGCCTTCACTGCCTGCCTCTCACGGCTTTACCCTGAGGTTCACCTTCTCCCGGCCCTTACCGTCCGCTCTGGTTATCAACCGCCAGACGGTGCGCCTGCATTGCACGCCCGCCATCAACCTGTTCAGCCACTACGCTGACGGGGTCAGCCTCGATGGTACGCAGTCAGAGTTGCCGTTATTCCCCAGCGTGCGCCATCCTGAGGACTACGACGTGTTCTCGGTGGATGAAGTGACCGGTGTATCAGCCCTGAGTGATAGCCCCCGCCACTATGCGCCGTTTGAGCGTTTCAGCCAGCAACAAGACGCGGGGTATTACCATGTGCGGGTCACCTCGTCGCCCGTGGGGGGCCTGAACCATCACCTGGCGTTGATCCGCCACGGTGAAAACCTGGACAACCTGCCGCCGGAATCGGTGTCCGTCCGGCTCACGTGCAGCCACCGCCGCTTGCCGTTGCACCTGAAAGTAGGAGAACTCCGCCAACCGGCCACCGGCTGCCCGCCTGGGGTCCGCGTGCACAATATCACCCGCCCGTCAGTCCCCCTGAGCCCAAGGTTGGATGCTACCTTGCAGGCGGCCCTGCTGCGTAATCTCTCGTTGAACAGCCGCTCACTGCTGACGCTGACGGCGCTGCGGCAGGTGCTGAGCGCCTGCGATCTGCCCGCCTGGCACAGTGAACTGGCGGCAGGGATCTCCCGGCGGCGCAGGGCGGGGTTACTCAGCCTGACCGTGTGCCCGGCTGAACGCCATATCGACGGTGTGCCGATCGATGGCCTGGCCTCAGTGCTTACGGTGCGGCTCCAAGGGGCGTTTGACTCGGAAGGCGAGCTCTATCTGACTGGCCGGGTACTGGCACGGTTCCTGGCCCAGCGTGCCAGCGTCAACCATTTCCATACCCTCACCGTGGTTAACCACGATAATCAGGAGTCTTACCGCTTTCTATGATCCCCAGTGCAGAGCAGGAGCAGCAGCTCCAGGTTATCGCCGATAACGTTAGCCAGTATGACTTCTACCGCCTGGTGGAAGGGCTGAACCGGCTGGCAGGCATCGATCCGGCCCGCACGCTCGGCCTGCCACCGAACCGGGAAGCGTTGCGCTTTACCGCTGCGGCCGGATTGGGCTTTGCCGCCAGTGATGTGGTGGCGTTGCAACATGAGCCGGGTGGGCCGCTGCGCCTGGAGGTGAGCTTTCTGGGCCTGCAAGGCAGCCAGTCGCCCTTGCCCTATTACTATCTGGATGACATTGCCGGGAGCACGGCGCAGGGAGAGACGCGGCTCAACGATTTTCTGGCGGTGTTCAACCATCGGCCCCTGTCGTTGGCGCACCAGATTTGGCGCAAATACCGCTATGAGATCACCTTTAAACCGGGGGGCCGCGATGCCACCTCGGGGCGTATTTTTGCCCTGATAGGCCTGGGCCACCCGCAGACGCGAGAGCAGTTGGGTATCAACGCCGAAGCCATGCTGGCCTACGCCGGTCTGCTGGCCTCACCGGGCCGCTCGCCAGAAGTGATCGCTCGCTTGGTCGGCCACTTCTTTTCACTCCCCGACGTGACGGTGCAGTCTTGTATGCCCCACGTCATGACGTTGAGTGACGAGCAGCAAAATCGCCTGGGGCAGGTCACCGCCGTACGCGGGCAACGCCATCAACCCCGTTCGCTGCTGGGGGGTAACTTTGTGATCGGCAGCCGGATGCGCGATCGCAGCGTCAAATTTCAGCTGTCGATCAATGAACTCACGCAGGAACAGTACCTGTCGTTTTTGCCTGACGGTAAGCAGCATCGCCTGCTGGTCAATTTTGTCGAGTACATCCTGCGCGAGCCGCTGGTCTGGGATCTGCGCCTGACGCTGGCACGGCATCAAGCGGGGGGGCTGAAGCTCGGTGACACACAGCGGACCCAGTTGGGGTGGACCACCTTTGTGGGGCAACCCGAAGCCAAACCCTACACCCTGTTGCCCGTGCGCAGGTAGCCAACGTCAAGGATTGATATGAACTTTACCGATCATCTCAGAGAGGAACATGCCTACCTGCGTGCGCTGGCAGACAAAGTAGGGCAGGAAAAACCCGCACTGGCCGCACAACTGGGCCGCCATGCGGGCGATCCGGATGTGGAATGCCTGATCCAGGGGGCGGCAATGCTGAATGCCGGGCTGCGTCAACGCCTGGAGGACGGCTTCCCCGAAGTCACGCAGGGGCATCTTGCGCGTACCTGGCCCTTCCCCCTGCGGCCTATTCCGGCCTGTGGCGTGGTGAACGTCAGCGCCAAAGCCAGCACGCTGGATGCGCCGTTAACCTTGCCTGCGGGCGAGTCGCTCTCCCTGTTAGCCGACGGACGTACGCAGGTGTTCCAGACCTGCCATGCCTTGACGCTACAGCCGCTGGCCCTGATTGACCGGCAGTTGCTGGTCACCCACTCCCACAGCGAGATCCGCCTGACGTTTCACTACCAGGGGCCGGGTGATACCTGGCCAACCCAGCCGCTGTCGCTGTTTCTGGGTGACGACCCACAGGTGGCGGCGACGCTGACCCTGTGGTGTGAACAGCATCAGGACCGCCCCGTGCTACAGGTGGAAGGACGACAATGGGTGTTGGAGACGGTGTTGTCTTCCCCACGGCCCACTGCGGATAACCGTATTCTGCCCCACGAGGGGGAAACCACCTGGGCGCTGCAGAGCCTGGCCGAATACCTGTACCTGCCCCATGTGAATGATTTCCTGACGCTGGATTTTGGCCCGATGCACTCAGGGCTGACGTTGGGGCACAGCCGCACCTTTACCGTCATCCTCACGTTCAACGGGGAGATCCCGCTCACCCAGGCCCAACTGGCGTCGGCCTTTATGCTGCACTGCGTCCCGGTGATCAGCCTGGCGGCACAGAAAAGCGCCCCCCTACGGCTGCACCCCGGGCAGAGCGTTTACCCGTTGCCGTATGTCGACGATCGCTGGGTGTATGCCATTACCGGCGTCAGCATGCTGGAGGAGCCGGATACCCTCAAACGGGGGCGGAAGGTGCATTTTCTGCCCGACAGCGAACTGACACCGGAGTCGCGTTATGCACCCGACGCCGGGTTGGCGCTGTTTTACACCGTCCGGGTCAGCGGTGATGTCCTGGGGCGGATGCAGCATGAGCTGGTGCTGTGCAACAGTGCCGGGGAGCCGCTGACCGAGCCCCCTTGCCGGGCGGTGGTCTGCGATCTGCTCACCACCTCGGCGCAAGCGCCCACGTTACCGCTTGGCTCCCCTTTCCTGCTTGGCATGGCGGTGACCGACACCTTGGACGTCACTACCGTCACCCGATTTTCGACCCCGTACCCGGCGGTGGTGGACAGCCATCACCATTGGCGGCTGATGGCCTGCCTGTCGTTCAGCCCCGCACTGCTCAACCACCGGGAAACGGTGCAGCGGGCGATCGACGATTTTTGCCTGCACGCCCGACATAACCTGCCGCAGGTCCGGCACATTCGCCGGGCGGTGGAGGGTATCACCGCCGTCAAGACCGAACCGGTGAATACCCTGATGGGGGAACGGCTGCGGCGCGGTTTGCAGATGACCCTGACGCTCGATGACCCGGCGTTCGACAGCCCGGGCGAAGGTTACACCTTCGCGGCGGCGTTGAGCGTCTTCTTTACCCATTGTCTGACCACCAACAGCTTCCTGCTGCTGGATGTGATAACCGAACCTTCACAGCGGCGCTGGGCATTGCCCCTGGCGCGCGGCCAACGCGCCATGATGTGAGACACCACAAGGAGTGAACGATGGACAGCGGATTATTTTTCAGCAGCCAGCTCGGTGAACTGCCTCTGGACACCTTTGACGTGGCCGGTTTTACCCTGGAAGAAGGGTTGTCGACCCTGTTTACCCTGACGGTGAACCTGGTCAGTACCCGGTCAGACATCGAACTGGACGCACAGTTGCTGCAGCCGGGGGCGTTGACCGTCACCGTCAGTGGCAAGGAACAGCGCACGATCCCAGGGCTGATTGCCAGCCTGACGCAGGGAGAAAGCGGTTTTCGCCGCACCTACTATCAGGCGGTGATCCGCCCGGATGTCTGGGTACTGAGCCTGAAACAGGACAGCCGGATCTTCCATTTCCTGTCGGTGCCGGACATCGTCAATCAGGTATTGGACGAACACCGCATCCCTTACCAGAGCCAACTCCAGCAGACCTATCCACCGCGTGAGTACGTGACCCAGAAGCGCGAAAGCGACCTGGACTTCATTCTGCGGCTGATGGCCGAGGTGGGGATCAACTTCTGGTTTGAAGATAACGAACTGGTGTATGGCGATTCGCACCTGAGCATGACAGAAGGTATCCCGCTGACCTTCAACCCGCATATCCAGTCGCCGACGCAGGGGGATATTGCCCATCGGTTGACTCTGGGGGCGTTCATGCAGTCACGGGAAAGCGTGCTCAAGGACCGCGAACACCGGCGACCAGACCATCCTCTGCAGTTTAAACAGAGCGATCCCGCATTGGGCGGTGAAGCCACCCAATACTCGGTATTTGAAAGCTATGGCCGTTATCAGGATGACCAGACCGGGCCGCAGCTCAGCACCGTGCGGCTGGAGGCCATGCAAGCAGGCACACAACAGGGCGCAGCAGAAACCAACAGCATCCGGCTGATGCCGGGCACGATTTTTACCTTGCAGGGCCATCCGGTGCAGGCGCGCAACGATCGCTGGCAGGTGATCACCGTCAGCCACCGTGGGGAGCAGCCTGCCGCGCTGGAGGAGGAGAGCAACGGCAGCGGTACCACCTTCACCAACTCGCTGACCTTTGCGCCGGGGAATATCGACTGGCGGCCAAGCTACCGTTACAAACCGTTGGCCGACGGGGACGAGGTGGCCACGATCGTCGGGCCAAAGGGCGAAGAGCTGTACGTCAACGAGCTGGGCTGGGTGCGGGTGCATTTCCACTGGAACCGTTATGACCCGGCGGATGAAAAAGCCTCCTGCTGGGTGCCGGTCTCCAACCAGTGGGCGGGGGACGGTTTTGGCTCGGTGACGCTGCCAAGGATTGGCCAGGAAGTGCTGATCAGCTACCTCAACGGCGATATCGATCGCCCGGTGGTGAGCGGGCGTTACTACAACGGCCTGAACAAACCGCCGTATCCGTTACCGGCCAACAAGACCAAATCGGTCTGGCGCACCAAATCGCACAAGGCCGAGGGCTTTAACGAACTGTCGTTTGAGGATGAGGCGGGCAGCGAGGAGATTTACCTGCACGCGCAGAAAGACCTCAAGGCCCTGGTCAACAACGATGCGCACTGGGACATCCGCGCCAACCAGAGCAGCAAGATTGGCGGCAACAGCCTGAGCGAAATCGAGGGCAACCGGGAAAGCCGCATCAAGGGCGAACTCACGCTCCACACCAGCGGCAAAAAGTCCGAACTGGCCGACGGCGGATCCCATTTGCAGGTCGGCAGCGCCTATGTGGTGAAGGCTGGGCAGGAAGTGTCGGTAGAAGCCGGAGCCAAAATCACCCTCTCGGCGGGCAGTGAGCTGACGCTCAAGGCCGGGGGCAGCTTTATCAAATTGGCACCGGGGGCCATTTTCACGTCGTCATCGTTGCAGGTGGGCAGTGGCTCTGCGGGCAGCGGACAGGGCGTCAACCTGAAGATGCCGGGTGTGGTGCCGTTGCTGGCCGCCCCCACGTTGATCCAGCAGGGGGTGCTTAGTAGTGATGCTCCGTACTGTGAAGAGTGTGAGAAATGTAAAGCCGGAGGTTGCCCGATAGATGAGGCCCCTGCCAAGCCGAGTGCCCAAGGTGCAAGCAGCGGCTTTGTACCGCAATCCGGTGGAGCGATGCCAGCAACGGCCAGTGTCTCTCAAGGGATGCCCGGCAGTGGCTGGGCCTCGACAGGCGGTGTTTCTCAAGCGTTGCCTAACGTTGGCTCGCTGCCTATCAGTGGGCTGACCTCAATGGTTAACGCAGGCAACCTGTCTGGTGCCACAGGTAAAGACTATTTGAATATGCTCGGCGATCGGCTCAAAAGTTCGCAATCTTCTGATGTAGAAGAGCTATTCAAAAACATGGGCAAAAAGTCATGAACAAAAACCGCATACAGGACTGGATAAGAGAAACGGCCGGAACACCGCTGTATGCCATCCTGGCCAATACCCACGGTGCACAAGGTATCAAAGCTTATTACCGGGAGGATGGCAGCCGCACGCCTTATGGGCTCTATGCCAACACCCCCTATGCCAACTGGTTCGAGGTGATGCCGGTGATGGTGCAGCTCAATGAAGGTAGCCCATTCCTGCGCTGGGTGGCAGAAACCCCTTTGCGCAACTGGGGCTGGCTGGCACGTTCGCCGTTGCCGCAGGCTGCCCTGGCGACCCACCTTGCCGGTTTGACGCAGGTGATCATGCCCAGCGGCAAAGCGGTGTTTTTCCGCTATTGGGATGGGCGTTATCTGCCAGCTTACCTGCGCTACTTTGGCGATGAGTGGCGCACTATCCTGCCGGTATTCTCCGATTACTGGGTGAACGGCGAGGTATTTACCTGCCCAGTGGATCCTTCTGCGCAGGCCCAGATTAGCCCCTGGTGGCTGGTGCCCCAAGGGATGGTGGATTCCCTGCTGGATGAAGATCCAGAACCGCTGATCGCCAACCAGCTGACCTGGCTGCGCGAGAATGAGTTTGAACTCTATCAAGCCGTGCCGGAACCGGTGTTGCGCCAGATTGCGTTGCGGCTTTACCCACAGGTCTGGCAACAGACACCAGATCCGAAGAAGCGAACCGCACGGCTATCCCAGGCCCTGGTAGATGCGCTGAGCCGCCGTACCCATCCGTTTGAGGTGATCACCTTCAACGTTTCCTCTTTTCGACCGTGAGTAATGGACTATGACGACCGAATATATTGCGAGTATTGACAATGCCTTGCTGGGCTTCAAAAACAAGACCCTGATCACCCAAGAGTATCGGCAGATCGTCAAGGAGTGGGCCACGGCCAGCAGCATTTCCGGGCGATTAGGTGGGCCGACGCTGGAGATGGAAAAAACCCTGCGGCTCAACGACAGCAAGACCGTGGTCTCGGAAAACGATCGCAGCTTTGAGAGTAGCGTAGTGACCTGCCCGAAGAGTGGCGAGATCAAGGTGGCCCTCGCCTATGAGTCCACACTTGAACTGCCCATCCCCGATGTGACCATTGAGATCTATGAGGATGTCAGTTTTGGTTTTGACTCGAAGGTGGCTACCCAGCAGACCGATGAGCAAGGCATAGCGCGTTTCCCTGGTCTGACTGCGGGCAAGAAATATTACGTTAAAGCCACCGATCCCCAGCTTGAGCAGCACAATGACCAGATGCTGCAAGCCTATGACGGCCTGATGCTAGAGATGTACGACACCTTGTCAACGCAATGGCAGACCTACAGGCCTCAGTGGCAGCTGAGCCCAATCAATGCAGGCCTGTTGACCGCGCTGGGCGCTGGGCTGTACGACGGCATGTTCGGGCTGTGGGACGACGTAAAACTGGCCTACGACGTGATCACCGACCCCGCCAAGTACGGGCAGAAAATCTATGCGGAAGCGGGTAAGTATAAAGATCTGATCACCCAGTTGGATGAACAGAAACTGAAGTCCCTGCTGGAAGGCAGCAAGCAGATGGCCCGCGAGCTGTTGGCGCTGTTCAATGATGAAGCTGCGTTGTACCTGTTTATGCGTTCGGTGGAACTGCAAGTGCGTATGTACCCCTGGGGTGCACTACTGGAACCGATGGTAAAAATAGGGGGTTCCATTATCAGCGATGCATTGGTCGGCATTGTCTTTGGGGCGCTGCTGACCCTGGTGACCGCCGGGTTGGGCGTGGCGTTCCTGATCTATAAGGTAGGCAGCTTGCTCAAGAAACTGGGCAGCGCATTGCAGTCTGTCTGGCAGGGGCTGAAGACGATTCTGTTTGCCACCCTGGAACTGGTCAAACGGTTCTTTGAGAAGACTCGCCAACTGAACCTCAAGCGCCAGGCCAATGCCAAGTTGAAACAGGATCGGAAAAACCAGCTGGGTTCGTCAAACCATACTGGTCTGGTGGATAATTCAGGCACGGTGAAAAACAACCCCGCGACAAATGCGGCTGACCAGTCCACGGTGAACTCGCAGTGCACCCCCGGCAGCGGCTGTCCGGTCTCGCTGATCAACGGCGAAGAACTGCTCACCTTGGACGATGGGCAACTGATTGGCCTGACGCCCTTTATCTTCCAGCGTCAGTACCGCACCACCGCTGTCGAACGCACGTCTGTATTTGGTTTTGGCTGGAGCCACAGCTTGCAGCATAACGTGGAGTTTATCGGTGATGAACTGCACTGGACCGATCATCAAACCCTCACCACCATTCTGCCATTACCTACCGAAGTTTCCCCAAGCGGGCTTAACTATGTAGCTGGGGCCGCCGTCTATCTGGACGAGGAACCTGATAGCTACTGCCTGATGGCCGGTAGCCTGGAAGGCTGGGTGTTGCATGTGCATCGGGTTACGGGGCAAACGACCGGGCGCATCACCGGCCTTTCACACCGCCAGTTGCGATTGACCCTGCATTATCATGAGGGCTTACCTGTTCGGCTGGAACATCCGGCTGGTGCGGCCTTGCAGTTTAGCTATCAGGAGCTGCCTCAAGGCTGGCGCCTGACGCAACTGAGCCTGACCCCTGAGTCGGGTCGGGAAGAGGCTCTCCACCCGCTCATGACCTATGAGTACGATGAGCGGGGGCAACTGAGTGCCGCTATCAATGCGGCCGGGGAAGCCGAGCGCTATCAGTATCGTGATGATTATGTATTCAGCCTGCGGCAGTTGGCCGGCGGGGCTGAGTTTTATTGGGAATGGCAAGGGGAAGGCAAACAGGCCCGTGCTGTGCGCCATTGGAGCAACCTGCCGAACCTTGACCAACGTTTTCTGTGGGATGAACAACCCGGGGCCGTCACCCTCGTCCATCAGGACGGTTCACGGGAGACCTGGCAACATGACACCCGCTTCCGCCGTCTGATCAAGAAAGTCGACCCGGACGGCGCGACCCACCTCAATGAATACGGTGAACGCGGTGAGCTGCTGAGTGAAACCGATCCGTTGGGCAATCGCACCGAATATGGCTATAACAGTGAACTTCAGTGCACTTGGGTGCGAACGCCTGA
This sequence comes from Serratia sp. J2, assembly GCF_046269175.1. Classification (NCBI taxonomy): domain Bacteria; kingdom Pseudomonadati; phylum Pseudomonadota; class Gammaproteobacteria; order Enterobacterales; family Yersiniaceae; genus Serratia; species Serratia sp. J2. The sequence goes on along the minus strand of NZ_JBKABN010000004.1, from coordinate 332,053 downwards.
CGGACAGGAGACCCAATACCGTTATTCGCGTGGCCGAGTAGTAGAGAAAACCACCTGGAGCCTCGATCAGGAGGACAAGATCCGTGAACGGTATCGCTACGATACGCAGGGCAACCTGACGGAAGAAACCGATGCGTTGGGCAATACCTGCCACTACCTGTGGTCTGCACAAGGGGCACTCAACGAGGTGCAATACCCGGATGGCAGCCGCGAGCGCTTTGTCCGCGATGCGTTTGGCCTGGTGCTGGAACACCATCAGCGCAACGGGCTGACCCACTACACTCGTTACAACCTGCTGGGGCGGGTGATCCGGCACAGCGACAGCCCACTGGACGAGGCCGGGGTCAACGGCACCCGTTATACCTGGAATGCCGCCAACCGGCTGGAGGCTATTCACGCGCCTGACGGCACAGTGCGCCACTATAGGTACAACGCCTACGGCAAGGTCACCAGTGAGCGTGATGAAAAGGGACTGACCACCCAATACGAATACTATCCAAATTCCCGTTTGGTGAGCCGGGTGATATATCCCGACCTCAGCCAGGTGGAATACCGTTATGACAGTCCGAAGAGTTTAGTCAGCGACATCATCAACCAGAACGGTGAACACCATCGGTTGGCTTATCACCCCAACGGGTTGGTGAGTGAAGAACACACCGTTGACGGACGCCACTTCCTCTATGACTACGACTTGAACGGGCACCTGACCCAGCGCACCGAGTACGGCACCAGCCAGAGTGAACAGACCGCGCTGGTGACCCGCTACGAGCGGGATGCTGCCGGGAGGCTAGTTCGCAAAGTGTTGCCAGACGGTAAGGAAGTCAGCTACGGCTACGACAGCTTTAACCGCCTGCGACTGGTGGACGACGGGCAGTGGCCGCTGGCTTACGGTTACGATGAAGTCGGGCGGCTGACGGAAGAGTATCAGGGCTTCGCCAGCCTGTTTTACGGCTACGACAGCGCAGGTAACCTGACACGCCAATGCCTGCCCGACGGCAACATTCTGGCCTACCAGTACCAACAGGGGCAGGTCTCGCGTATTGCGCTTAATGGTCAGGTGCTGAGTGAGCACCAGTATCGCGGTGAGCAGGAAATCCGACGTATCACCGGCGAAGTGGTAAGCGAGTTTGATTATGACGGCCAGCAGCGCTTGCGCCATCAACGGGCCATCGCCGTCGTGCAGGCAGAAATGGAAGGTGATGCTCCGGGCGTGGCACCGATAATGCAACGCCGCTATGAGTATGATCCGACAGGCAACCTGACACAGATCCTCGATCCGCATAAAGGCAACCGGGAATACCGCTACGATAAACAGCATCGCCTGACCGAAGCCCTGCACCACCCGATAGCCTACCCCGAAGCCTTGCCGCAAGCGCTGCGCTGGCGGGGTATCAGTGAACAGTTTACGCACGATGCAGCGGGTAACGTATTGGGGAACGATGCTGCCTCCCGTGGAACACAAGTGCGTGGCAACCTGCTGAAGCAGAAAGGCGATGTACGGTTCGAGTATGACGAATTTGGCAACCTGACACGTGAGGTGCGCAGCACCAAGCCATTATGGGTGCGGGAGTTCCGTTATGACTGCCAGCACCAGCTGGTGGAGTTCATTGAACAACGACAGGGGCAGAAAACCCACTTTGCCTATACCTATGATGCCTTTGGTCGACGCATTAAGAAGCAGGACCTGCTCTCACAACAGCCCGATGCGCTTACCCGGTTCTTCTGGCAGGGTGAGCGGATGGTGGCAGAATGCGCCGACGATGATAATATCTTCACAGCGGACGACCCTAAACCAGCGCACCAGGCAACCTATAAAAGCTACCTGTACACCCCCGGCAGCTTTGTGCCACTGGCACAGTTGTTGGGTAAAGGGCGTAAGTCGGAGATTTATTACTACCTGACTGATCACCTGGGTACCCCTCAGGAACTGGTCAATGGCAAAGGACAGATTGCCTGGAGCGCGGCGTACCGCGCCTACGGCAATCTGGCGGTAGCGTTCGTTGGCGCAGTGGCGCAGCCATTGCGATTCCAGGGACAGTATTTCGACGCGGAAAGCGGGCTACACTATAACCGGTATCGTTATTACTCGCCGGAAACGGCCCGGTTTATCACGCCGGACCCGATTGGACTAGCCGGTGGGCTGAACCAGACGCAGTATGTGCCTAACCCGACTGGATGGGTGGATCCGTTGGGGTTGACTAGTGTGCCGGGAGGATGTCCTCCAAACTCAGATTTACAAGCTGGCGTGAAGACGGGTGAACCTGAAATTCCTGTAACTGGGAAATTCAAATGGGGAAATCCAAAGAGCACACCAACGTATGGTCATACGTTTGCTGACCATGGGCAAAAATTAAAACCAAATCAACTAATAGATCGAGCAAGAGGTAAAGGACATCAAGTAGGACAATATGTTGATGACAATGCAGCAGCCAATTTTATTGCTGATGTTGCTGGAAAAGGTCCAGGAGTTCACAATGTTCCACTACCAAAAAATGTAACAGGCAGAGGGTACTTACCAAATGGAGTAGAGTTAAAGCCCGATATGGCAAGGGTTGTAGTAAAACCCGATGGTTCAGTTAGAACATCATTCCCATATGACTCTGCACATCCCAACTAATTATAAAGGAGCTTTAAATGAATTCCATAAAACGAATATGTAGAGATCTTGGTATACCTGAAGGCGATAAATTCACCCAGGATTGGGCATATGAGCTACCTGAAGAGTTTCGCACTGACAAATGGTTAAGTAAATATACGTTAGCTTACTCTAACGATGATTATTCTGAATCAGAGCAGGATTTGTTGATGCAGTTAATACTCGATGTCACTAATGATTGTTTAAATATGGGTGTGAGTGCTAATGATGAGGTGATTATTAATGCTTTGAGTTTGCTTTCAGGTAATCACCAGAGGTATTCTGAGTTAATTGAATACTGGGCGCAAGATGGTGAGCCGTTGGAGGATTGTTTTGCGTTGACTGAAAAAATAAGAGAAATAAGAAATAACATTAGATGAGCGTTGTCTGTTACTTTATTATTAGTGATGTTTATAAATCACTCACCACTGGATAGATAAAAAAGACCGGAGCTTCTGATTGTTCCGGTCTTTTGCCATTCAGCCACTTCATTAGTAATAGTGCGGGCAACTCACTGTTACGTCCCGCGCTCTTATCATACTTTGTCCCAAATTATTCATCGTACGATTAAGGGCAAAAACGGTGTGTTTCCCACACTGGCATCGAACGGCAAACCCACCGGTCCTACTTTGACATCATACTTTGTCCCACTTTGCTGTCATATCGTGGTTGATGACTGCACATTACTGACTTTTCGGCGCAAAAAAAGGGCTTTCGCCCGCTGGATTAATTTGCTTTACTGCTCGCGTAAGCGAGCAGTAAAGCAGGGATTTCAGCCCTGTGCCGTGGGTGACTTGAGCACGTCTTCGTATGTGCGCCAATGCGGTTGAATAAGTACGTGATTAACATGGGACAGGGTGACGGTTTTCTGCGTTTCCTTTGCCGCTTCTATCAGACTGCCCAGGCACAGATTGCGGCATAACCGCAAATTCCCCTCCGCCGAGCGAACAATGACCTGCAATGCCCCCTCGTCAAAGGTATTGATGCCCATTTTCGCCTGTTTGAGTTCCGCCTGGATATAGCGCTCCATATCCTCATCATTCAAGGGCTTAAGTGTGCAGGAGTAGGTGATGCGGCTTTTAATGTCTTTGTTGATGGACAACGACAGCCCGTGTAACAGCGAAGGCTGGCCGAACAGCACCAGGTTGTGGCTTTTGGGAAAACGTTCGAACAGCAGGCGCAGTTTGCGCAGTGTCTCCCACTCCAACAGATGCGCGTCATCAATGAGAATGTACAGCGTTTTTCGCTCTCGAACCTGGAGGCCGCCTCTATCAGGTCGGCCTCCAGGTTCTTCTCTTTGCTGTCCAGCAGGAAGGCGTCCGCCAATTGCCAGATGATCTGCCGATAGGTGTGCATCGTGCGTGAACAGCAGACCACCGTGCTGTCGCGCTCTTTATTGCTTTGCTCCAAATGCTCGCGCAATATCGTTTTCCCCACCCCAGGCTCCCCCGTTTTCTCACCGCTAACGAACCAAATTCAAAGTCTTCCTGTCGGTTAACCACCGATAAATTAGACAAAAAAAAGTTAAGGGATGCACCCAAGCATAAAAAATTTTAGCAAAAAATAAGGAATAATGGTATTGTGATGCGATAAAGTATTTTTATGGATTAAAGCTATGGATGAACTTGTTAAAAAAATAAGTAGTTATCATATATTTAACTATTTAATACCAGGTGTGATTTTTGCCTTTTTAACTGATGCATTGTTCGATTATAAATTTAAGTTTGTTCAAGATAGTACGGTGATAGGTTTGTTTTTTTATTATTTTCTTGGGTCAATAATTAGCCGAGTGGGGTCACTAACTTCACCATTAATTGATTTTGTTTTTCGTATAAAGAAAGAGAATTACGTAAATTACATTGTAGCTGAAAAGCAAGATGTGAAAATTGAAGTTTTGACTGAAATAAATAACATGTATAGGTCATTTTATTCAATGTTTTTAATTATCAATATGTTAAATTTAAAAAATAAATTACATGATGATAGTTCTAATATATATCAAACTACGGGGTTGATATTGGCATTTTTAATTTATGTTTTTTCATATAAAAAACAGACTGGATTTATTGTGAAAAGAGTTAAGAAATATACCGCGTCAAATCAATGACGCGGTAACCATTATTAAGATGGTCTATATATTGTTGATTTAAAACTCTTCCTTCTATTGTCTTCATGTTTTCTTAGTTCTATAAACTTCTTAGGTTTGAAGTTTTCTATAATTGCTGCCTTCTCATTATTTTTATTGACCTTCAAGTCGTATATATTATAGCTGCCAACATCATTCCCTGTGGATTCAACTATCACGTCTTGAGATTTTGTAGTATATAACTCAATGCCTATGCTATAAAGTAAATCTCTGACATGTTGTTTTGGATGATCATATTGATTACCATGATTACTACTACATATTGCTATTGATGGATCTATTTTTTCTAATAAATCTTTTGTTAGCACGTCACTATGACCACCATGATGAGGCAGAATCATTATATCAACCTCATCTATCAGTGAGCTGTTTTTTAATAATGCTCCTATTTCAACAGACTCAACATCTCCTAAACTTAACACATTGAACATTCCTGAACGAAAAAATTTCACTATAGAATTATCATTTGCTTTTTTTGAGTATTCTTTAGGATGGAAAATAATATTAGTATACTTATATCCAGAGGTGGGTTTTAAGTTTTTCACAAACTCTGGTGTTACTGCAATAATAGTTGATGCACTATTTTGCTGACTTTTGTACTGCTTGATTAAGTTTAATGCTGCAGCACTACCTGAATTGGGAACAGGAGGGTATCCTGGATATTCTATTTTTTTAGGTTTCAGGGATTTTAATATCCAATCTAATTCACTTACACTACAATGATCTTGATCCCAGCTTGTTATATGCAACAGTGAGATGCTTTTATGTTGAAATAACTCCATTTCTTTTATTATTCTTTCTTGTACATCTTCTGGCGCTCTAGCTTCAATCAAAACAAATTCGTTCTCTGTAGCATAAGAAAAACAAGAGCCAGCATTAGGTAATGTATATGCTCTAAATCTTGTTTTGATTCCCTTCAATTCATCACTCATTCTGAGATCTCCTGATGTAGCTGTAAATGATAGTTTTCTTCGGTTTGATATCAGATTGGGGCTAGTACATTAAATTTCAAGTGCAGCAGAAAAAAACTCATGCTGTACTACGGAATTAAGTGATGTGTTTACGGGTAAGTTGCTGATATTAAAGTATTGGTTTTTATTGGTTTTTAGGTTTTTCAGAGCGAACGGTTATAAGTATTGTTAAACTCAAAGCATGATCTTGAGGCGTATATTGGCTTTGTTAATGGAATAGTCGGTGTGCTGGGCAAAGCTGCACTGATCTTGAGGGTGTAAGTCCCTCTGTAGAAAGGAATAGCCAAACCTCTACATAGCGAGTCTTGCATTTCCGGCGTTAACAAAGGAGATGGAGCGTAGACAGCGAAGCATCCGAGCCGAAACCAACTGGTGAACGTGATAGCTCCGAAATACATTTTAATCGTGTGTGCCGAAAATTTCGTCTAGCTTGCAGGCAACAGTGGTTGAATGGCCACACTGGCAAGCATTCATTCAACCGCACACAGCGGAGCCGCAGGCGTCGGCGAGTTTGCAGAGAACAGTGTGGAACCCAGGAGATCCTGATACCTCTCAAGGGAACGAGTATCTCAGGTACAAGTGCTAAAACACAAGACAACAGAAACGGGTATCAGGGAAGTAGGAGCCAGCCATAGTAGTGATGAAGCGAGTAATGATTCTGGAGCGAAGAGCTGGCAGACAGATCGAACGTGAGAGAGAAACAATGACCGTACACAGCAACGACGGGAAATCATGGTTAACGAAGCTTGAGCGTATAGGTGAGAAATCAGCAGCCAATAAATACGAGATGTTCAGTAATCCGGGGCATTTGGTGAACGTTGGTTTGGCGTCTTTATGCTGATGCTGACTGTCTTTGCTCGCCTGCTGACCAGAGAGTAGTCCGGGCAGCGCAGCGACAGGTCCATCAACTTAAAAATCGAGTCAGCGAAGCCCTGTAATGCCCGGAGCGGCAGGTTGAACACGCACTTCATCATCAGAACCGTCGTGATAGCCATATCGGTGTAGTGAAGCGGTCGGCCACGACCTTCAGGCTCTGTACTGTCAGTCCATGCGGCAATGGTAGACTCATCAAGCCAGACCGTCAGTGAATCGCGCTGCCTGAGTGCCTTGTTGTAGGCTGACTAGTTGGTAATCTTAAACTTTTGCTTTGCCATGGGGACCTGATGCTGAAACGACTGTAGTGCTTAGATCCGCCAATCTTCTGACAGTTCGATTTATTCACAAAGCCTGGTCATACTGTTTCTCATCCCTGAACCCAATGGGAATAGATGACCTCACATCAGAGACATATTCGTACCGCCCCTAAAAAAATGATTAGTCTGAAGAGAACCAATTTAATTCAACGCTGTCGCATCTATTTAAATCTTGATTTTTTCATGTTGACTTGCGATCGCAAATGCGATTTATTGTCAGTCTCTTAAATCAAGTAATCAATAGGTGACGCCATGTCATATTTTCCAATAAATGCTTTTCCACAACTACTACGTGAAGCTATTTTCGATGTTGAGGAGTACACGCAGGCACCGCTCCCATTAATCGCCTCATCAGTGATAAGCGCACTGTCATTGTCATGCCAGAGTCTGATTGATATAAAAATTAATGATGCAGTAACATCACCAGTATCATTATTTTTATTGGTGATAGCTGATTCTGGGGAACGAAAGACGACGGTGGACAGAATGGTGCTCAAACCTTTCTATCAGCACGATACCAATTTATTAAATGAATCTGAAGAGAAAGAAAAATATTATGGTCTTGAACATAAAATCTGGCGTGAAAAAGAAAAAGCGATTTTAAACCTAATCAGGAAAAATGTCACCAAAGGTCAGGATACCGAGGCATTGTCGCAGCGTTTACGGGAGTTTCAGGTTGATAAACCCATTCCGCCGAAAATCAGAAGACATATTTATAATAATGTCACACCTGAGGCTTTACAGCTTGCGATGTATAGCCACTCCCCACATGTTGGACTGATTGCTGATGAAGGTGCCAATATCTTGGACAGACAAGTGATGAATGATTTGAACTTTATTAATTCAATGTGGGATGGTGTCAGCTTTCACGTTGATCGTAAAACGACACAGAGCTTTACGATAGAGAATGGGCGTATTACCTTGTCAGTAATGGTACAAAAAAAACCGTTTAACTCATATTTAAAACGACAGGGTGAAAAAGCACGTGGTAGTGGCTTTTTTGCGCGTTGCTTCCCATTGTTTATTGACGAAAATTTGACAACGCAGGGAACTCGTTTTGCTCGTGCCCATTCAGGTAATTTGAAGTTTCTTGATTGTTTTTATCGGCGCGTAGATGAACTGATAGTGAAAGGTTCTTCTCATAATGAACTCAACCGTCGGGTATGCTTATCATTATCACCCCCAGCTCAATATGCGTGGGAGCAAATTTATAATGAAATAGAAGGTCGTATTGGCCCAGATGAAGAATATGCCAACATGAATGACTTTGCGTCTAAACTGGCGAATAATGTCGCACGGTTATCAGCCTTGTTTGGTTATTTTACAGAGGGAGAATGCTCAATAAAAAAAGAATACGTTGAGAGTGCTTGGTTATTATGCGAGTGGTATATGAAGCAGGCTATCAATCTGTTTGGTTATGAGGAGGGGCATTATGAAGCATTGCTATTGTCATGGTTGCGCCGTGAGTATACACGTTCAGGGCGAGACCGTATCAGGTATAATGATATACGACGCAATGGTCCTAATGTGCTACGAAAAGGAAAATTACTGGATAAAGTGATTGCTAACCTTGAAAAGGCAGGAGCAATAGAAGTGGACTACTCGCCGAATGGAGCAAGAATAGTGTATAGATGTCGATATTTTGATAACAATGTTTTTACGGAAAATCCTGCTTTTACATTTTACTGAGCTGCTACAGTTGCGACTGTCGCAAGTTTTTACAGGAGATAATGAAAAAAACAATGAAATCTAATTTCAGAGTGAAATTATCGCAAATTAAATGATTAGCATGCAATCAAGCCAAGCAGTAGCATTTAACTTTAGATAACCAGTAAAGACATTAATGTCGGTATAGTATTATATGTATTTATAACATGTGTATATGCTATACACTATAGGCTAATAATATTAACCTGTTATGTGATTAATACATTCCTGCAATGGGGTAAGCGTATTGAGCATGAATACTGTACTGATCAAATTTATAACCCTATGAACTGTATTCTTCACAAATCCAGTCCTATGTTGCCAATATCTATAGTTAACAGCCTAGGAAGGCATTGAGCAGATTTCATGAGGTGTTTCTTTGAATGAGAGAGATTTATGTCTTTATGATGAATGCGGTTACTCTTGTTTAAATGTTATTGCTTATCCAAATAATCGTTACCAAACGAGTGAATGATATGCACAGGTGTTAATATGATGCAATACTCTTATAATACTCAATATCAACAGGCTTTTTCTGAAGTCATTAATCAGGCAGTGAAAGAATTCCCACGCACTTTAGCCTTACGGGTTGATTTGCGTTTTCCTAGTGATTACAGATACGACTCATCGAACAAAGCATTTACCCGTTTTATTGAATCGTTAAAAGCCAAATTAAAAGTAGATTGTCAAAAAAAGAATCGGCGTTGGAGACGAAACTGGTGTAATCGGTTACGGTACATATGGGTGCGTGAAATCGGTGAACGTAACCACCGTAAGCATTATCACGTTTTATTGCTACTGAATAAAGACTTTTACTACAGTGCTGGGAAGTTTGATTCAGATGCCAGTCTGGCAGCATTAATCCAGCAGGCGTGGTGCAGTGCGTTAAGTTTAGACTTGGGACGATATGCCTCATTAGTGAATCTGACGGAAAAGGGGTGTTACTGCTTGAATGGGAATTCGCCCAATTATATGGAGCAAGTCACTGCATTGATCGGGCGCATGGACTATTTGGCGAAAGACCATACAAAATGTTATGATGACGGATATCGTTCAATCGGGACGAGTCGTAGATAGGATTGTTGGCGTTGCTGCTTTGGCCAAAGATCTTGCCTCGCTATCTCCAGACAGCGTTTGCATAGGAAATTACTCCGCAGCAATTTTTACTGGTTGTGCCAAAGAGTGGATAAGCACCATCCTGGTACCCCCATGTCGGGCAGAAGCTGGCCCCAGTACTGCATGAGGCCTGGGGCTGCACCTCTTTGGCAAGGCTTTTATAGACCTCATAGAGGTATCCCTTCGCACTCTATTGGTAGGGATATTTCAAATCAGTCGTGTACACAGTTAACACGGGTGGAAGGTCAGTGCCACAAGCCGCTGTTCAATTGCGGCAGTGTTAATTAGAGTGCAGCCTAATGGCCGGGTTTCAATTGCAGGCTCACAATAGACAGAGTATGCTTTAATCGAGAACATAATTTCAGCCAGTGAATGATTCATCTCCTATCCTTGATATTAACGAATATTTCCGGACATCCATTAACATGGGAAATGCAGAGTTTCCCTGGACGGGAGATATAATCCTGAACACTGCCATTTCCAATTAATTTATACTCTGTTGAATAAACCTTCGTTGGTGTGGAAAAACACCATCCTGTCTCAGATTTCTGTACGTCGCATTGGAATACTACGGTGTAAAATGGAGACGTTGATTTATCAATGGTAGGCTCACACCCTAAAAGAGAAAACAGGGATAAAAACATAACACCCATCCTCATCTGCATCATCGCTTATCCTTGTCCATAAAAATTACTGGGGTGCCATTCATGCCTGATACATATATCTTTGTTGATTGAGCATAAGCATTCATGGAATCAGAAAGTGCATTCCCACTCAGAGTGTATGTACTATTTTTCGTGTCATGATAGTAATCCTCTAACTCACCATCCCCCCTTAACGTATAAACTGCAGCATGCCTATTTTGTCCGGGGATCATAACCACATCCGTGATCACATAAATCTTATGTGATGAGCTAAAGCACTGTCCCCATCCGAATGCACAAGGAAAAATGGGTACAATGTACTCATTGTCTTTTTTTATACCGACATCTCTTTCAAGGCGAAAGTGTAGATCTCGTGTCATGGCGTTTTTTTCAATATCTGAAATTTCCTTTAATATATCGTGAACTTTTTTATCGTAAACTTTTTGAGGCCTGGTTTCATTTGTATTATCATCATCCGATTCTAATAAAGAACTAGCGTGCTCATTAGCGTTTATCAGTGCTTTGACTTCATTTATCTTATTGTCTATCACACCGACATCTGCTTCACTCTTCATATCTACAACTTCACCACTCGATACGGATGATTCTGAACTGGGTGAGGGGGTGAGTTCCATAGGGGCTCTATGGCGATGTAATATTACTTCTTTTTCGTCTTCAAGTGTCCTCATATTCTGATATAACTCGTATTTTTTGCGTGACAACTCTGACACTTTTGAATGTAATTCCTCCTCCTGTTCTTTTTTCGCTTTATCTAACCGCGTCAACGTCGCACGAATCTCGTCAATATGAGCGGCTTCATCTGTGGTCAGTTCATAAGTATAGTTTTTCCCAGCAAAACCAAAAAGCATAGCTCGCTCATTCAGAGTGTAGTCTATTGTTTTAGCATTCACGAGAGTCACAGTAAAGAGAGTGATTAACATACTGGATAAAAGTGTCTTTTTCATTTTTTAAAAACATCCGAATAAAAATTGATGCATATAGGGTTTTTCAGTATTTACTCGCATATCTTCCCTCATGTTTTATCTCTCAACTCTCAAAATAGGAATGGTATTTCCTTTTCAAAAAATGATGGGATATCAAATTCCAGGATTTAAAAACTTATCCGCTGCATGAATGTAGTTCTCTGAGGGAAACACATCCAGGACATCACCTTTTGATGACTTGATAATCAGTGCTTCTCCTTTGAAAAGTTGCTGATTGATAAAGTCAAATCCTGAGGATGTTGCGGTGAAAATAGCGGGAACAGCACCTGCATCATCGCAATAAAATATGACTTTAATTCTCTGTCCATTGACATCAATAAAACCTGATGATTCAGGCTGGTAAAACCTACACTTCGCATTGCTCTGTATCAATATGAAACTGAGGCCAATATCGCTTTTTATTTCCTGAATGGCAATCTTGTACGTTTTTTTCTCTCCTTCTGCAAAGGCAATCCCTTTCCCTCCGACTTGCCAACCACTTGCTAAAGCCAGTAGCGGTGATACTAATAGCATCCATCCAATCACTATCCATGGCAATCCTCTTTTCATTTTTCCCTCACTGTTTTTTGATACTGAGATAATAACGACTGAGCGTTAGACTCGTGTATTGACGTACTCCACGGCGTTGTTGAATAAATAGATATTATGCTGCGGGCCTACAAAAATGGCGGTCTTCCCCAACGTAAAATCAGTAGGTTAAAGTCAGAATTGTGAGATGCTCGCAATAGTGACAAGCATCTTTGACCAAAAAAGGTATGTAAAAACAGCATGATTCCCTATTATTCAACAAAGCCGTACTCCACAGGAATACAATGCTTTCTGCATATTGTTGATGAAATATTTATCTTCCAGTACGTTGACGCCATACCCCCAAGCCTTACCATAGTGAATCACTAGTTGGTCATAGAGGCAACTGAAAATACTGTCGTTGGTTGTCACGGCATTTGAACTGGCGTTAATAAAGATTTTTCCTCTTTAGGTGCACAGGCGACAATGATAAATATTACACCGATGATAAAAATAATGCGTTTCATCCTTTATGCTTACCAAAAAAGAGCAAATAAAAAACGCCAAGACCAATGAGGGGACCGCCAATCGCTTTCCCTACCGAGCGGAACCTAATGACTGTCCACACCAGTTCTGGCTATATTAGCCGCAAACCCTCGGTCACTGTATTCCCTCAGAAAGTCCCATAAAGGGCTGTCAGCAATGCAACCGTGAAGTCACCCATGGTGACTATCTTCCTTATTTTCAATGATCCCCCCTTTTTCATGATGTTAAGCAAACATCTACGGTTTCCCTGGTGTTGTCGCGATAAACAAGGCACGCCGCTTTGGGTGCTGATACCACTACACCTCTCTGCAACATATCGCCCAGACCCTGGCAACATGCGCGGTCATTCCTATTGATAATCTCAATCTTTCCTTCGTCCTGTAACAGTCTGACGACACGCCAACACACTGACTTTTTGGTCATCTCATGTGCAATACAACTTACCATTGATAGTTTGTGCAGATCAATATTAATATATTGATCGGTATTAACGATCAATAATACAAGCCCTCTCTCTTTGTCGAGGTCGCTTCCTGTCCGTTTTATCCTGGGGACGATGTGGGGAAGGAGAACTCAAAGGGACTCTTTATAACTCTATGATTTTTAACATCTATATTACCAACATGATTATCGGGAAGCCCTCTCGATAACACACAAGGACACCTCATCATGAAACCGATTATCCCGCTGGCCCTGTTGGCCTTCACCGTTCTCTCCACGCCTGCTCAGGCAAAGACCACCACCACGCTGGCCCAAAATCAGGTGGTCGACGGCCAGCCCCGTATCGTCATTTTCCAGTACGACGGCAAAAATGCCTTCTGCCTGCAGGTGCCGAAAAAGTACCAGCCCAACAAGGCCGTGGGCTGTTTTGCCGAAGGCGACGCAGGGGCCATCAACAGTGCTGCCAATGGCAATCTGGCCAGTGACGAGAACTGGACCAACATGAAAGATGAAGGCACCGAAATTTGCTATGCCGGTGAAGGCCGTTGTCCGGTGCCAGCCGGGTTGACAGACCTGCTTGACCCTAAAACCAATAAGGAATGGGGCGTCTGGCGGCCTTAAGCCCGCGTAGCGTCCTCTGCTCAGGGGGCCATCGGTGGCCCCCTTTCTCTCGCCGTAGGTCTGTCTCTTATTCAAGGTTCCCGCCATGACAACACAACGTTCCGGGGTCACCGTACTCCATGAACATCTTTCGCTCCTGCCCGCTGCCGTGCGTGAACGACTGATGCAACGCCTGCAGCAGGTGGTGCAGTATCAGCCGGTGATTGGCGTGATGGGCAAAACCGGTGCCGGGAAAAGTAGCCTGTGCAATGCCCTGTTTCGGGGTGACCCCTGCGCGGTCAGTGATGTCGATGCCTGTACCCGTGCCGCCACCCGGCTGCAACTCACCTTTGGGACCCATGCTCTGACGTTGATTGATTTGCCCGGGGTCGGTGAAAGCCGGGCGCGTGACACCGAATACCAGGCGCTATACCAGCAGTTATTGCCCGAACTTGACCTGATACTCTGGGTCATCAAGGCCGATGACCGTGCCCTGTCGGTGGATGAGCACGTCTACCACCAACTCCTGAGCGCCGCAAATCCCAGTGTACCGGTGTTGTTTGTGGTCAATCAGGCCGACAAGGTCGAGCCGGTGGCCCAGTGGGACCGGGTGAAACAGCAACCCTCGGCCTGCCAGTGGGGCACGCTTGAACGCAAGGTCCAGGCGATTGCCCAACACTTTCAGGTCCCGCCCGCACACATCCAGGTCGTCAGTGCTGCCACGGGGTATCAGTTGCCTGACCTGGTGGAGGCCCTGGTAACCGCGCTCCCAAAGGAGGCCAGCAGTGCGGTGACCGTCCAACTGCGCGAAACCTACCGCACCGACACCGTACTCGACAAAGCCCGCGACGATTTTGGCGACACCGTCAGCGAACTCATCGACTGGGTTATCGACACCGTGCCGCTGCCCACACCCGTCAAAATACTGGTCAAGTCGGTCAAGAATACCGTCCGACAGGTGGCTAAATCCGTCTGGGGCTGGTTTTTCGGGTAATGCACCACGGTGAGGGTTATCGACGATATCCCGGCCTGTTCCGGGGTTGATTACGCTTAATTTTGATTACACTTAACAAGGAAACAGCGATGAAAGGTTTTTTGGGACTCTATTTCTTCCTGGGTTTTGTCACCTCCGTCTATAAAGCATTCTGGGGGGAACAGGCATCACGTGGTCTGGGCTACGCCATCGGCCAGGGGCTCATTTGGCCCGTGGCCTGGTTTCCTGCCCTGGGTGATATTCTCGGCGGGATTATCTGGTTCTGCGTCATTGCAGGGCTGCTGTGGGCGTATTACGGGAGACGATAGCCATGAAAACGACATGGCCTCTTCTGCTCGTGCTCGGCACGCTAGCGGGCTGCGATGCCCCTGAAAAACGCGAATTCATGCAAGAATGCAAAGCGCAGGGCAATACGGCGATGTGCGACTGTGCCTACAACAAAATCACCGCCAGATACGGTGAGGGATGGGGGCGTGACGTGCGCGTCATCCAGAGACCGGGCTTTGCTGACTATCTGCTCCAGACTGCCGTCGAATGCACGTCAGAATAAGCCCCGGCGTTAGACCGAGGCCGGTGTCATCGCCCCACGTGACACCACTGCACCATTGATCCACGTTGCGTTAACACCCGGGAAATTTTCCCCACACCGTCCAGACAGGCCCCCCGGTTTTTCCGGTGGGGCCTGTTTGCTTTATGCACTTTATTGAGGAAACCAACCATGAGACTCGCTTCCCGTTTTGGTCGGGTGAATTCCGTTCGCCGCGACCGCCCGTTAACCGTTGATGAACTGGCCCATTACGTCCCCAGCGTATTGGGTGACGACAAACACGCTTCCCGCAGCGAGAAATATCGTTATATTCCGACCATCACCTTACTGGAACGGTTGCGTGAAGAAGGATTTGAGCCGTTCTTTGCCTGCCAGACCCGTGTTCGCGATCCGGGCAAACGTGAACACACCAAGCATCTTGTGCGCCTGCGTCGTTCGGGTCAAATCACTCAAAAAGAGGTGCAGGAAATCGTGTTGCTCAACAGCCACGATGGCTCCAGCAGTTACCAGATGATCCCAGGCTGGTTTCGTCAAATCTGTTCGAATGGTTTGATTTGTGGTCAGAGTTTTGGCGAAATTCGTGTGCCGCACAAAGGGACCGAGATTGTAGATAAAGTGATTGAAGGAGCCTACGAGGTACTGGGAATATTTGACCGGATAGAAGAGAGCCGCGAAGGGATGCTGGCGTTAACGTTGACCCCCGAGCATCAGCACACCCTGGCGCACGCCGCATTGACCTACCGTTACGGCGAAGAACATCACCCCGTTACCGAAAACCAAATCCTGATGCCCCGGCGTTGGGAGGATAAGAAAGATGATTTGTGGACAACATTCCAAAGGCTGCAAGAAAATCTCAGCAAAGGCGGATTATCCGGTCGCAGCGCCACCGGCAAACGGGCACAGACCCGCGCGGTCAACGGGATTGATGGCGACATCAAGCTAAACCGCGCATTGTGGGTTATGGCGGAGCAGCTCAAGCAGGCAGTGGCCTGATGCAACACGTTCCCACTGACGCACGGCAGGCAGAGTGGCACCCGTTGCCGCTGGACAATCACCCCGGTAGCCGTTCGATATCAGATGACGATCTGTGCGCCTGGTGCAACCATCTTTGCTACCGCCCCGGTGAGCGCAGCCTGTGCCGGTTGGCTGAGGAAGAAGGCCACTGGCCTGCCTGCTTCGATCCTGATGGCTATGCCCAATCCTGCGCCGAACTGCGGTTGATCTTCACTCTGCCGCAATAACCCGACCACCGTCCCCCGTAAGCACTCACTGACCGTTACCACACCCCGTCCAGACTGGTTCCCCTGTTTTCCGGCGGGGGCCTTTTTGTTATTTACCTCATCAATAAGGATATCCATGAATACGCCTTCTGCTCTCTCTACAGCAATCCCTCAGGCCAGCGAACTGATCGCTACGCGGGTGCCAGACCACCAACGCGCTCGTTTCTGGTATCAGCACTTCGGCAGCGTACCCCAATGGTTCCTGCTGGAGACCCACGTATTCAACTGGCTGGATCGCCTCTGTGCGGATTACCACGGCGGCTCCTGGGGCTTCTACACGCTCGGTAACGGCGGGGCCTTTATCGCCCCCGAGGCTGATGACGATAAAAAATGGTCACTGTTCAACACCCTGAACGGCAACGGTGCTGAAATGAGTGCGGAGGCGGCGGGTATAACTGCCTGCCTGATGGCTTACAGCCACCACGCCTGCCGCACCGAGAGCGAGGCGATGACCGACCATTTCTACCGCCTACGAGAATATGCGCTGCACCATCCCGACAGCCGCGCCATATTCTTTCTGATTGACTGAAACGAGGTTCGCTCATGCAACAAACCCAATGGCTTTCGCCACCGCCCCCCTTCACCGCCAATCAGCAGCAGATTGTCAGCCAGGCACTGGCGATACTCGAAACCCAGCTTAAACACCGCCCTTATACGTTCAACGCCCCAGAGGCGGTGAAAACCTGGCTCAAACTCCACCTGCAACCTCAAAGCCGCGAATGTTTTATGGTGCTGTTTTTAGATAATCGCCACCGGCTGATCGCCAGTGAAACGCTCTCGGTCGGCACCTTTAATGCCACCGTCGTCTATCCCCGCGAAGTGGTGATCCGCGCATTACACCACCAGGCTGCTGCGGTGATCCTCAGCCATAATCATCCCGCCGGGGAAGCAGAACCCAGCAATGCCGACCGTACCCTGACGGATCGTCTGGTCAATGCGCTGGATCTGGTGGGGATCCGCGTGCTGGATCACCTGATCATTGGCGACGGTGAACCCCTCTCGCTGGCGGAACGCGGCTGGTTACCTTGCTGAATCCATCAAAAAAGGAGTATTCGATGACCACCTTATTCAACACGTTGATGATCCGCACGGGGCAACGACTGCTGCAACAGTATCGTTACCCCGATGACCTGGAATGGCACTGGTCTCTCGGCTATTGCCAGGGCGATGGCTGTGCCTGCGTCGGCACTCTCGATAACGCCGCACTCCGACAACTCTTACCCGTATTGGCGAAACGCAAGTCACTGAGTATCGGAACCCAACAGGCCTTGGCGTCCGTGCTGTCGCTGTCGCTGTCTCCGGTGACGGTGTCGTTGACTCTGAGTCGCCGTGGAGGACGTGCAACCCATGCCGGGTGTATTCAGATTGAAATCCTCGATTTTCCCGACGCTGAAGAGGCGCTGTATCAAGCTCTTTACCACGCCCTGCGTCAGGATATCGACATCTTGTGTGCGGTTGCCGAACGGCAGGGATATCAACTGTTGGACGCCACCTCGCCCCCCTACGACAGTGACGTGCTGTTTGAACGACGGACACGGCACTTTGCCTTGCGGGCCATCGCCGAAGCCCACGATGACGGGCGGGACTCCGCTGAAGATCCAGCGTTTTGGGACGAGACATTGGACCTGTTGTTGGCGCACGGTGCCCGTTTATTGACGCTGCGGCTGGAACTGGTCTGTCTGACTACCGGTGACTGCCTGGCACGGGACTGGCAATCCGAGGTATTGATCAGCGCCAACCAGCCGGTACGCCAGTGGTTCAACCGTGAGGTTCTGCCCGAACTGGTGCAGGCCGCCCGTCACGCCATTGAACAGACGCGACTGGCCTACCAAGCTATTCGTTCTGCGGCATAAAGGAAGGTCCATCATGACGATCCCAATCTCTCCCTTACGGCTTGGTCTGCAATGCAGTACGGCACACATCACCGAAGACGACAATCAACGGCTCTATCAGCTTTCCCACTGTCAGGATGACTTCAGCGACGACGAGTGGCTGTGCTACACCGGCACCGGGTATCTGCTCAGGCTGGAGGCGTGGACGCACCCGGTATTGCGGCTTAAACGGCTGGGGCTCTCCAAAGCCTGCCGCCGTCTGGTGACTACCCTGATGAAACGCCATCAACTGACCTACCTGCATATTGATGCTCTGGGTGACGTGTTGCCTGATTTTGCGACCTTCGACTGGTAATGCCCGCCTAGATTCAACTCTCGCGTTATCCCATCATTCTTAAAGGACTCTTCCTCATGAACACGAGCGCATCACCTGTGCCTGGCGTATTCCATTTTCTGCAGCATAACACCGTCTCATCACACGACTGGCAAAGGCTATACCAGGCCACAACGCAAGCTTACCTGAAGATGTGTGGGCAGCCTGAAACATTGGGGTTAACCACCGCGCCGATTATCTGTGAACACACCGGCAACCGTCTGTACCCATTCAACGCCAGCCTGATTGGGCCAGGGATGATCGGTTTTAACGGGGAAAGGGCCAGCCACCTGGCCGGTGATCCGTTCATTCTCTACCAACGTAAAACACCGTATGCCTTGATCCGCTGCGATACGCGAGGCTATCCCTACCAGTGGCTGGTGATGGCTACGCTGCTCCTGGCGAACACACAGTGCCCCAATACCTGGACGATTGAATCTGACGTACCACTAAAACAATGGCGGAAAGTCGCCCACTGGCTGAGCTATCACTGCAAGTTACCGGTTTCTCCGCTCTGTTAAGGACCCCCGTTTATGAAGACCATCAACAAACTCACCCACACCCCGACCAATGCCAATCCCGCCTTTCTCGAATACCAGCAACTGCTCACCTGGTTGCTGGGCCACTGTTATGGCCTGGAGCTCAACGACACGCCCTATCACGACGACCAGGCAATTACCCAACAGATTGAGCATGGCATCACGGTACGCGAAACCGTCAACGAACTGGTGGAGAAATTTGACCTGATACGTATTGACCGGCCTGGATTCAGCCTGATGGCACAAGACCCGACCTTGAGCGGCGGTGATATGTTACGTGCCCGCAGTGCGCTGGGATTACGCAGCCCGGTAAACCGTCGCTTCACCTGATCTGACCACACCCACTCACCTCACCATTTTCTCCCTACGCCAGCCTCGCCCGCTGGCGTTGTGCCTTTTAAGGAACTCCGACAATGAAAGACACCGATACCAATAACCACGCAACCTTACACACCGACGAAGACAGCACAACGTCATCCACCTGGGGCTTGCACTGTGCCATCACGCCCCGTCTGGGCGCCCGGCTGGTACAACAAGGCAATCGCCTGCATTTTCTGGCTGACCGCGCCGGTCTGGCCGGCACGTTCACACCCGATGACCTCAAGGCGCTGGATAACGCGTTTCCGGTGTTGATTAAACAGTTGGAAGCCTGTCTGCGCTCCGGTGAGCTCGATCAGCGCCGTCAGCACCAAGTCACTGTCCAGCACGCCGGTTTTACCTGTGAAGCAGACACCTTGGGCAGCTTTGGCCATGTCTATATCGCGATTTATCAAGCGACACCGGTTCTCAGTCACGGATGATTCACTGCACCTGGGATCCCCCATCCTTTCTCTGCCCACCCTGTCGTGGGCATTTTATTTTTATGGAGTATTGACAATGAATTATGCAGTAAGCACCGCTATCGACCCCGATGTTCTGACCGACCACACCGAAGTCATCTGCTCAACCAATATTGAACGTATCATCGCCGGGCGTAATGCCACACTGGCGCAGATTGAAGCCCTGATCCACCAGCTTGAAGATATCTCGTCCATCACCCTCAGCATTGGCGGTGGAGTGGCAAGAGACTGGGGGATGCGTCAAGACTTCCGCTGCGGTTGCTGGTTGATGGAAAAAGCAGAAACGGCCATGCCCGTGATCACCCGCAATCTTGATCGCGATATATGGCGAGATCTGATGAAACGTTCTGGCATGCTGAGCTTGATGGATGCTCAAGCCCGTGACCAGTGGTACAGAAATCTGGAGAGCGACACTATTCCGGCGATCAGCGGGGAGAGCATTTACAGCACGTTCGAGCAGTTGCACCGAGACAAGGGGGAAGTGTTTGAACGCGGAGTGATCAATGTCTTCAAGTCGCTTTCATGGAATTACAAGTCGAATCATCCATGTCGATTTGACAAAAAGATCATCGTGGCCAATCTGGTAAGTTACAACCAATGGGGATTTACACTGAACCACAGTTATCGGCGTGACCAACTGGCGGATCTGGAACGGATGTTGTTCTTGTTGGAGGGGAAAGCGATACCGGATAATCGGCAGGATGTCACCGCTCGGCTGTATGAGCATATCCGTGCCAATCCGCAGGCCGCGAAGGTTTACGAAGATGAGTATTTTTCAATCAAATACTTCATGAAGGGTTCGGCACACCTGACATTCCGAAAGCCGGAGCTGATGGGCAAGATGAACGATATCATTGCCAAACATTACCCTAGCGTACTACCAGAACGGGTATAAACCTATGTGGGGTTTGCAAACCTGATGAACCAATCTCTGTGCAGAATGGGGGCTCGCATACTGGAAATATCAGGGTAGGTTGAAGAAACAGGTTAGCACGGTAGGGGGAGGTGTTGGCTGTATGAACACACGTATTCATTCGGCATGAGTCCAACATAGGACAAGGTAAAGCAACTGAAGGCAAAAGCGAATGGCATACTGAATGGCATACGCGAGAACTGTAAAAAGCAAAAACCCCAAGCTTAATAAAAGCTTGGGGTTAAAATATGGCGGTGAGAGAGGGGTTCGAACCCTCGATACACTTACGCGTATACACACTTTCCAGGCGTGCTCCTTCAGCCACTCAGACACCTCACCGTACGTTGCGCGTTACTCAGTGCAACGGGGCGCTACTATAGGGAGAGTCGGTTAACCGGTCAAGAATATTTTTACGGTTTTAGCTCAGGTGGTTAAGCCGTCGCCGCTTTGCCGTAAATCAAGGCCGGAATACCGCGTTTGTTTAGCCCAGCACCTGTTGACAGATGCTGTTCAAAAACGAACTTCATTGCTTGCCCCAGCGGCAAGGTGGGGCAAGCCTTCAGGGCATCAAACCAACAAAGACCGTCTTTTTACGTGGACCCGTCATCAGCGACTCCAACTCTTCGACACAGGCTTGGTAGTGCGGGGTCGTTTTGTGGAAGGCAACCGCTTGTTCATCGGCGTAGGCCTCATAGATATAAAAGCGCGTGGGGATGTCCGGGTCCTGTAACACATCGAAGCGCAGGTTGCCCTTTTCCTGGATCGCGCCCAGATGGTTTTGCCGAAACACCTCGATAAACCGTTCAACCTTGTCATCATGAACGTTAATTTCGACCAGGGTAACGTGCATAATCAGCCTCCTTGATTGGGGCGGGCCTGGAAAACCGGCCCGCATTTCAGCCGTATCAGCCTTTTTCGCTGAGGAAAAGTTCGTAGGCGTGTTCTACAGTTTCGTTCTGATGAACGATGGCGTGCACCGCCTTGATCATGGCAACCGGGCTTTCAGACTGGAAAATGTTCCGCCCCATATCTACCCCGGACGCCCCTTGATCGATGGCCTGGAAGCACATCTCCAGCGCTTCCCGTTCTGGCAGTTTCTTCCCACCGGCGATGACGATGGGAACTGGGCAGCCAGCCACAATGCGTTCGAATCCTTTATCCACGTAGTAAGTCTTGATGATTTGCGCCCCCATCTCGGCGGCGATACGCGTGGCCAGTGAAAAATAACGCTGATCGCGCGCCATATCTTTCCCGACGCCAGTCACCGCCATAGTGGGCATGCCGACTTTCAGACCCGCATCGATCAGTTGGATGATGTTTTTAATCGACTGGTGTTCATGTTCCGTACCGATATAAACCTGTGCGGCGACGGCACAGCTATTCAGACGCACCGCGTCGTCCATGGCGACAGCCACCGCCTCATTGCTTAATTCGGTCAGAATGGAGTTCGCTCCGGAAGCGCGCAGGACGATGGGTTTGTTGGTGGCTGGCGGGATCACGCTGCGCAGAATACCCCGAGTGCACATCAACACGTCTGCATGCGCAAACAGCGGCGCAATGTTGATATCAATCCGCTCCAACCCGGTCGTCGGTCCTTGGAAATACCCGTGGTCGAAGGCCAGCATCACGGTTCGGTTAGTGCGGGGGTTAAAAATGCGTGCCAGGCGGGACTGCATGCCCCAATCCAACGCACCGCACCCTTTTAAACTAAACAGGGCATTTTGCTGCGGTTGGTCAATATGGAAGTCTTTACCATCTTTGATGTCATCTAAATCAGCCATTGTATTACTCCCTTCAAACAGTCGGGGCGATAGGTTAGAAGTTGTATTTGTCGATATTGTCTTTATTGAACACCACGCGCTCAGGTAGAAGCACGATGCCATTGCCTTTTGCCTGGTAGTCGTAGCCTTGTACGCTGTTTGGTGAAACCTCTACCTGGCCCACACCAGGGATGTCGAGCTTGTCGCCAACCTTCAATTCACCGTTTTTCAGTAGGGCGTTGGCCACGTAAACCGAAATTTTCCCCTGTTCTACCACGTCCCACAGGCCGAACTCTTTAACCGTGCCGCGCTGAATATAAGGGCGCATGACGTTTGGGGTGCTGAACCCCACAATCGCCACATTGTCACGCTTGAGGTTTTCTGCCGCCTGGGCCGCTGCGGGCAGGGCATTGGCATCCGGGGCGATGATGGCGTCCAGATCGCCATAGGCTTTCAGGATCCCTTCGGCGGTTTGCAGTGACTTGGTGGCATCGTTGTAACCAAACTGCGTGGTGACCACCTCCCAGCCCGGATGGTCTTTTTCGATTTTACGCTTGGCTTCATTCACCCATTGGTTTTGGTCGGTAACCGTCGGGCTGGAATAGAAAAAGGCGACCTTGGCCTTTTCTTTCTTCACCTGATTGGCTGCCATATCGACCAACATGCCTCCGAGTTGGGCTGGCGTACCCTGATTGATGTAATAAGAGCGGCATTCGGGCTTGGTGTCTGAGTCCCAGGTCAAGACCTTCACGCCACGCTGCATGGCACGTTTTAATGCCGGGCACAGCCCTTCCGGGGAGACGGCAGAGACGATAATGGCGTTATAGCCCTGGTTAACGAAGTTGTTGATCAACTGCACCTGACCGGAAACACTGGGTTCGGTTGGGCCATCGTAGGTTACGTCAACGCCCAGCTCTTTCCCCGCTTCTAATGCTCCATTACCTCCGCTGGTGAAAAAGCCGACGCCCACCAGTTTGGGAATAAAGGCAATGCGCTCTGCCGCCTGTACGCCAATGCTTAGCGAAGCCATGCCGAGTACGCTTAAAAGTGCGATTTTTTTGATACGTTGTAGGGTCATGTTGTTCTCCGTATATCGCGTTGTCAGAAGATGTGTCCTGGCTCAAACCTGATGTGTGCTGCGTTGTCGTTGGAGCCACTCTCGGATTTGATGCCGATGCAGGCTGATGGAGCGGCCCACGACGACAATAATCAGTAGCGCCCCGGAAAGTGCGCTGGAGATTTGATTAGGCACGCCAGCCATTTGTAATCCTTGTTGCAGATAACCGACCAGCAAGACGGCTACGGCGGTACCGAGAATGGAACCTGAGCCGCCGTAAATATTTGCCCCGCCAAGTACTACCGCCGTGATGGCTGGCATCAGGAAGGAGGTGCCGAGGTCGGAACGTGCCGAGCCAAAGTAGGAAACCAGCAGCACTGCAGCAATGGCTGAAGCAAATCCAGTCATCGCATACAGGGCGCACAGCGTTCGGTTAACCGGGATCGCACTGTATTGCGCCACGCGCTGGCTTTGGCCAATCAGGAAAATGTTGCGCCCGGCGTGTGTCCGGTGCATCAGCAGCCAGCACAGCAGGACACAAACCATAAAGAAGGTCAGCGGAATTGGCAGGCCGAACACCGTCAGGTTGGCGAAATCGGTAAAGGCCATCGGGAATCCGCCGATGCCTTCATAGCCGGTGGCACCAGAAATGCCCGAAAGCAGCAGGGCGCTACCGCCAAACAGGTACATGGTGCCGAGGGTGATCACTAAAGGATTGATACCGGTGTAGATGATCAATCCAGCGTTGATCAAACCGCACAGGGCACCCAAGGCCAGCGTTATCGCTATTGCCAACGGCAAGGGCAGACCCGCCTGGAACATCACCCCTAGCGCAATGGCGCACAGACCAATGGTGGAACCAAATGAAATATCAATGCCGCCACTGACGATCACCATGGTTAACGGCAGTGCCACAATGCCAATACAGATAAAATCGCTGGTGCTGAACAGCAGGACATTAATATCCAGCATGCGTGGATTAACGACCCCGAATGCCAGGATCTCAATCAGCAGCAGGGCGGCCAGCGCCAGTTCCCAGCCGAAACGTCGCCATTGTGCCATCATGCGATCTCCCGTTTTTTTCCCTGGGTAGGGAGTTGGGTGGTGTGAGGGGATGTGGGGGGCGAGGGAGGGGGATCGATAAACCGGGCATATTTCTGGCGGCGGATATTCTTTTGCAGGGCGCAGCGTAGGCGGCCATCAAATACCAGAACCCCCAACAAAACCAGGCCAGCGATAAAGTCGTTCCACCAGGCAGGAATGCGCAGCAGTACCAGCACGCTGTCGATCTGCGTCAGGAAATAGGCACCCAGAATGGCCCCCACCACCGTGCCAGAACCACCAAGCAGGCTGATACCTCCCAGCACGCAGGCGGCAATGGCCTTCATTTCCAGGCCGGTGCCGGTCTGGTTGGGAATAAAGCCAATCTGTGCAGCAAACACGATCCCGGCGAGCGCCGCCATTAGCCCATTAAGCGAGAAAGCGATGATGCGGATAGCCTCGGTGCGGATCCCTAGTTGACGAGCACCCTGCAGGTTGTCACCGGTCGCATAGAAGCTGCGGCCAAATGAGGTTTTCAACAGTAACCAGGCGATTAACGCCACCAGCAGTAAGGTTAGCCAGCCAATTGGTGAGATGCCCAGCAGCACCGGTGAAGAAAGTTGCTTGAGTGAACTTGGCAACCCCTCAATCCATTTACCTCCGGTCCATAGCAGCATGATGCCTCGATATAGACCAAGGGTGCCCAGGGTGGCGACTATGGCAGGAATTTTAAACCAGGCGACCAGCACCCCATTAAAAAAGCCCGCCAGCAAACCGAGTAGCAGCGTGACACTAAAGGCAACGGGCAAGCTGTATCCGGCATTGAGCGTTATCCCAAGCAGCACCGCACACATCCCGGTGATGGAACCGACCGAGACATCAATGTTACGGGTCAGCATGACCAGCGCCGCACCGATGGCCAGCAACATCAGGATTTGCGAACTGCTGAAGATCATGGTCAGCGTCTGAAAACTGAAATAGCTGCTATCAATACTCCCCAGTAGCGCAAACAGAGCGATGATGGCCAGCAATGCCGTCAGCTCTCGGTTGTTTTGTATCATCTTTAGCATGAGGTCTCCCCGTTGGTATGAGGTTGATAGGAGGAGGGAGATGCAACGTGTTGTTCGCCAAAGGCCATATGCATAATGGTATCCACAGTAATCTCTTTGCCACACAGTGCGCTGCTTGCCACCTCGCCCTGATGCATGATGCAGACGCGGTCGGACATCATGGCTATCTCTTCGAGATCGGATGAGATGAACAGGATCGCGACATGCTGCTGGGCAATGCTCCGAATGAGCTGATAGATATCGTTGCGTGCACCGACGTCGACGCCACGGGTCGGTTCATCGACAATCAGCAGCTGTGGCGCTGCTTCCAGGCATTTGGCGATCAGTATTTTTTGTTGATTACCGCCGGACAGGGTGCGTGCCGGTTGTTCAGGGTGGTTGAATTTGATATTCAGTGCCCGGCGATAACGTTCAAGCGTGGCGTTATCACGCTGTGGATGGGCCCAGAACCCGCCGGTATTGTGGGTCAGGGCACAGACGTTCCAAGATAACGATGCATCCAGGTACAGCCCGGAAGACTGCCGGTCTTCTGGTAAATAGATCAGCCCACGTTGCAACCGCTGGCGAGTGCTCAGTTCAGCGATCTCTTCACCATTGAGCATGATGCTGCCCGCACTGGCTGGGCGCAATCCATACAGCGTTTCAGCCAACTCGGTACGCCCGGAGCCGACCAGACCAGCCAGACCCAGGATTTCTCCTGCGTGGACGTTGAGTGTTACCTGCCGGAAGCCTTCACCAGTGAGCTCCCTCAACTGCAATACGGCTTTGCCCTGAGGGTTGGCTGGCCGATTGCCAGGCAGCTCGAGCCACAGTTTCTGGCTGGCGGAGAGATCCACATTACGGGCTGCAGGGGTGATTGCCTGAATAATCTCATCCGTGGTCAGCGAGGCGGTTTTCCCCGTTAGGGCGATTTTGCCGTCACGCATTACGCTAACGCGGTCAGCAATCTGGCGTATTTCCGGCAGCTTATGGGAAATAAAGACGATACCGACACCTTTGCCAAGCAGTTCATGCAGGCGGGCAAATAATCGGTCCGTCTCGGCAGGCGTCAGCGACGCCGTGGGTTCATCCAGGATCAGGATCTGGGAATCACGCATTAATCCCCGCATGATCTCAACGATTTGGCGGTCAGCCACATCCAGCGACCCTGCCATGCTGTTGGGTTCAAGTTTGCATCCCAACAGTTCGAGTAACTGCTGCATTTTTTCAACCGCAGCCCGCTTGGCAGGCAGGCCAAACAGAATATTCTCTTTAACCGACAGGCTGGGGAACAACAGCGGTTCCTGCGGCACCAGATAGATCCCCAGTTGATGCGCTTTTACCGGGGTCAGGCTGGCACAGCGCTGGCCATTGATCTCGATAGTGCCGCCGTCCGGTGGTACTACGCCAGCAATGATCTTCATCAGCGTGGACTTCCCTGCGCCATTACCGCCGAGCAGGGCATGTACCTCCCCGGCATGCAGGGTAAAGTCGATGCCTTTCAGCACCTCAACACCGGAATAGTGCTTATTGATATTTTGTACACAGAGCAGAGGTGGATCTGAGTATTCACCGGTTTGCATCTTGCCTCCGTTCACTCGAAGACGAGTGACTGAGTTGAACAAATATTTTTTAGAAAACTAATTGTTCATAACCTTAGTCATGGTTTGGCGATAAAACCATCACTGCGATCACGTTTTTTGAATAATTGTGTGCTAATAAAACCGATGTTCAAATTTGGTGTATATTTGTGGCATGACTCACAGCTATTGTTGAGCGATAGCGGAACAATTGTGTTCAAGTTTTAAAAATGTTCAAAGAGAAGCGGATTTATGACGATAAATGACAGTGCATTGATAACCGAACATGGCATGTGTGAGGAGGAGCAGGTGGCCCGCATCGCCTGGTTTTACTATCACGATGGGCTGACGCAAAGCGAGATCAGCGCCCGGCTTGGGCTGACGCGCCTTAAAGTTTCGCGTTTGCTGGAGAAAGGGCATCAGTCTGGGATCATTCGGGTGCAGATTAACTCCCGCTTTGAAGGTTGCCTACAGTATGAAGATGCATTGAAAAAACACTTTGACCTGAAAAACATTCGCGTATTGCCCGCGTTGGCCGAGGCTGATGACAGCGCGAGGTTGGGGATTGGTGCGGCACACATGCTGATGGAGTCCCTGGAGACACAACAGTTGCTGGCGGCGGGGTTTGGCGAAGCGACCATGAGCACCCTGAAAAGACTGAGTGGCTTCATTTCTTCGCAGCAAATTCGCCTGGTCACGCTTTCCGGTGGCGTAGGGCCTTATATGACCGGGATTGGTCAGTTGGATGCCGCCTGCAGCGTCAGCATGATCCCAGCTCCGTTGCGCGCTTCCTCTGCCGATATTGCCCGTACCCTGCGGGATGAAAATAGTGTCAGGGACGTGCTGCTGGCAGCCCAGGCTGCCGATGTCGCCGTAGTAGGGATCGGGGCGGTGAATCAAAAAGATGCCGCCACCATTTTACGCGCTGGCTATATCACCGAAGGCGAGCAACTGATGATTGGCCGCAAAGGCGCCGTTGGCGATATTCTCGGTTACTTTTTTGATGCCAGCGGCGCAATCATTCCCGACATGCAAATTCATCAAGAATTGATAGGGCTGAGCTTGAGCGCGCTTGCCACCATACCTACCGTTGTCGGGGTTGCGGGGGGAGTACCAAAAGCCGAAGCGATCGTGGCGGCATTGAAGGGCGGCTATATCAACGCGTTAGTTACCGATCAGGACACGGCGGCAGAAATGCTCAAGCTTATTGGAAAGTAAAGGTTAATAGCGATGTAACAGACTGTCTCAAACACCAGCCGAGGACAAACTCATGGCTCGACTCTGTACTCCTGCCACATCAGGCCAATACCTGATGGCTCTGGATGCCGGTACCGGCAGCATCAGAGCGGTAATTTTTGATTTGGAAGGCAATCAAGTCTCAGTAGGGCAAGCCGAATGGCAACATTTGGCGGTCCCTGATGTACCGGGCTCCATGGAATTCGATCTTGCCAAAAACTGGCACCTCACCTGCCAATGCATCCATCAGGCGTTAAAGATGGCGGCCATTGCGCCGGAGGCGATTGCGTCCGTGGCTGCGTGTTCAATGCGTGAAGGGATTGTGATCTATGATGCGGAGGGACAGCCGATCTGGGCCTGCGCCAACGTAGATGCACGCGCAACGCGTGAGGTCAGCGAGTTAAAAGAGATCCACCACCATACTTTTGAAGATGAGGTATACCGTTGTTCAGGGCAGACGCTGGCGCTGAGCGCCATGCCCCGGCTGCTGTGGTTGGCGCACTACCGTCCTGACATCTATCGCCAGGCCGCCGCGGTCACCATGATCAGTGACTGGCTGGCTTATATGCTCAGCGGTGAACTTGCGGTTGACCCATCAAATGCCGGGACTACCGGGTTGCTTGACCTGGTCACGCGAGACTGGAGAAAAGGCCTGTTGGAAATGGCGGGCCTGCGTTCGGACATTCTTTCACCGGTAAAAGAGACGGGAACACCACTGGGGGCGGTGACGGACAACGCTGCCGCACTGTCAGGTTTGCGGGCTGGTACACCGGTGATTGTCGGGGGCGGTGATGTTCAATTGGGATGCGTGGGTCTAGGTATCGTCAGACCAGCGCAGACCGCCGTATTAGGGGGAACGTTCTGGCAGCAGGTGGTGAACCTCCCTGAGCCTGTCACCGATCCCAATATGAATGTGCGCATTAACCCGCATGTGATCCCGGGCATGGTTCAGGCTGAATCCATCAGCTTCTTTACCGGGCTGACGATGCGCTGGTTCCGTGATGCCTTCTGCGCCGAGGAAAAGCTGATTGGTGAACGTCTGGGCGTGGATACCTATGCCTTGCTGGAAGATATGGCCAGGCGGGTCCCATCAGGTGCTCATGGCGTTATGCCCATCTTCTCCGATGTCATGCGCTTTAAGAACTGGTATCACGCCGCTCCCTCATTTATCAACCTGTCGATCGATCCGGAAAAGTGCAATAAAGCTACGTTGTTCCGCGCCCTTGAAGAGAACGCGGCCATAGTGTCGGCCTGTAATCTACAACAAATCGCCGAGTTTTCAGGTGTCAAAGCCGATTCGCTGGTGTTTGCCGGCGGTGGTTCAAAAGGCACGCTCTGGAGCCAGATCCTGGCCGATGTCACAGGACTGACCGTACGAGTCCCGGTGGTTAAGGAAGCGACCGCGCTGGGATGTGCTATTGCGGCTGGCGTGGGGGTAGGGGTCTATTCGTCGTTGGCGGATGCGGGGGAGAGCTTGGTGCGTTGGGATAGGGAACATATCCCGAATCCAGAAAACAGTGAAGTTTATCAACAGGCACGTCAAAAATGGCTGGAGGTGTATCTGGATCAACTTGGTTTGGTTGATCACGGATTAACGACGTCAATGTGGAAGGCTCCTGGCCTTTAAAGGAGGGTATCATGATCAAGACCAATGAAATGGCGCATGACTATCGCTTCGGCGACAATGGCCCAAAATATCTGATCCGTGGGCCGATGTGCGATATGGGCGTCGTGGTGTTGCAGCCAGGCCAGTCATTCAGAAATCACCGCCACAAGGAGGTTTGCGAAGTCTTTTATACTCTCAGTGGAGAGGTGTGTCTGTATCTGGAAGGCGAGATGCACATACTGCGTGAAGGAGATGTGTTGCAGTGTGATCCGGGCGAGGCACATTTTCTGGTCAATACTGGCTCGGTACCGTGGAAAGGGGTATTCGTGAAATCGCCGCATATTTTAGGGGATAGCCATCCCGCAGAGCCTGAGAGCTATTAGGGAGCAAGCCTGAGCTCCCGCCTTGAAGCTAGGTGATTTAAGTTGTCGTGTTCTGTTTGGCATGTTAAATAAAACATAATACTAAAACAGGTACTTAAAAATCCTATCCTCTCAAGGACAAGCGAGTAACAATGCAGATAATGAATGTTAAACAGGCCAGGATAATCAGTTTCATCTTTGTGATGGGGGGGATCCTGCTGCTGTTGCCGTTGCATCTTCTTACCTGCTTTATGGCGGGTTTTCTGGTTTACGAGATCGTGAATATCCTTACGCCACATTTTCAGAAGGTGATTGGCGGCCATCGGGCCAGATGGCTGGTTGTCGCGGTGATCAGTACCTTGGTGGTCGGCCTGTTGATCACCATTGTGGGGAGTCTCGTCGGCTATCTGATGCAGGATATGAAGAATATCTCTGGCATCAACACCCGTATTGCGTTCATCCTGCAGGATGTCCAGCAAGAGGTGGCAAAATATCTGCCGGGCTATCTGCCGTTGAGTGTAGAAGAGCTGAAGAACGAGATCCTGAGCCGACTGCAACAGCACATCGCTTTGTTACAGACGATGGGCAAGAGCGTACTGCATGGCCTGGTGACCATGCTGATTGGGATGGTGCTCGGTGCCATAGTCTCACTGTATAACATTGATAGCAGCGAGGAGCGGCCATTACTGAAAAGTGAGTTGATGAAAAGGATTTCGCTGCTATCACAGGCGTTCCGCAATATTGTGTTTGCGCAAGTTAAAATATCGGCAATCAATACCTTCTTCTCGGCTATCTTTATCCTTGGTGTGCTACCGCTATGTGGGATCCATATCCCGTTGGCGAAAACGCTGGTGGTGTTTACCTTTATCTTTGGCTTGTTGCCGGTGATCGGCAATCTGATCTCCAACACCATTGTTTTCATCTCTGGCCTGTCGGTTTCACTCGGAGTTGCGCTGATTGCGCTGCTCTACCTGATCGTCATCCACAAGTTTGAGTATTTCCTCAATGCCCGTATTGTTGGCACTAAAATCAGGGCTAACTCTTGGGAGATCTTGCTGGCGATGTTGGTCTTTGAGGCGGCATTCGGTCTGGCTGGTGTGGTTGCCGCTCCTATCTATTATGCTTACCTGAAAAGTGAACTTAGAGAAGCTAAGCTGATTTGAGGACGTGCCATTTTTTCGAACCAGTCGAGGTTTCTCACTCCTCCCAGTGCGGGATATATGCAAAAAGAAGTCTGAACGTGGGTTCAGACTTCTTCTTTAAATATGGCGGTGAGGTCGGGCTTGATTCGCAAGCTCACCCTACGGGCGGCCCGTCGGCCGTCCAAAATGTCTCTGCGCTGCGAGCCATTTTGTCGAACCCTGTCGAGGATTCTCACCCCTCCCAGTGCGGGGAAGATGCAAAAACAGTCTGAACGTGAGTTCAGGCTTCTTCTTTAAATATGGCGGTAAGGTCGGGCTTGATTCGCAAGCTCACCCCACGGGCGGCCCGTCGGCCGTCCAAAATGTCTCTGCGCTGCGAGCCATTTTGTCGAACCCTGTCGAGGATTCTCACCCCTCCCAGTGCGGGGAATATGCAAAAAAAAAGTCTGAACGTGAGTTCAGACTTCTTCTTTAAATATGGCGGTGAGGGAGGGGTTCGAACCCTCGATACACTTACGCGTATACACACTTTCCAGGCGTGCTCCTTCAGCCACTCAGACACCTCACCGTTTTGTCATCGGCAACGGTTTACGCTGTCGACGGGCGCTAATGTAGGAGAATCTGATCCCAGCGTCAATAGCCTTGTGCCATAACCGCGTGCGTTTAGCCAAACTTCCAGCAATCTGCTGATTTGTCGCACGATAATTCCGCCTTCTCCCTGCCAGTTTATTCTTGCATCGTGTGGCAAAGCGCGAAAGGATAGCTAAAAATCCACCCAAGAAGGGAACCGGCAGTGAATATTATTTTCTATCACCCGTTTTTTGATGCGCAAGATTGGCTGGCAGGAATGGCGAAGCGCTTACCACAGGCGAATATCCGGGCATGGCAGCCGGGGGACGATCGCCCGGCGGACTACGCGCTAGTATGGCGGCCACCTTATGAAATGCTGGCCAACCGCCGCGATCTGAAAGGTATCTTTGCTCTTGGGGCTGGAGTAGACGCCATTCTTGAGCAGGAACGCCAGCATCCAGGAGTCCTACCGGCGGGAGTGCCGCTAATCCGGCTGGAAGATACCGGTATGGCGCAGCAGATGGATGAATACGCGTTGGCCGGTGTGTTACGCTATTTCCGTCGTTTTGATGAATATCAGTTGCAGCAACAACAGCAGAACTGGTTGCCGCTTGAGCCTCATCAACAGAGTGATTTTACCATCGGCATCCTGGGCGCCGGGGTGTTGGGGAAAAGCGTGGCGCAAAAGCTGGTGGCGTTCGGTTTTAACGTCCGTTGCTGGAGCCGCAGCCCCAAGCAGATTGAGCAAGTACAGAGTTTTGCTGGGCAACCTCAGTTAGCGGCGTTTCTTGATGGCACGCGGTTGCTGATCAACCTGTTGCCTAATACGCCTGAAACGGCGGGTATCCTCAACCGCCAGCTGTTTAGCCGTTTGGTACCGGGCGCTTACCTGATCAACATTGCTCGCGGTGCCCATCTGGTGGAAGACGATCTGCTGGCGATGTTGGCACAAGGGCAACTGGCGGCCGCCATGCTTGACGTATTCGTCAATGAACCTTTGCCGTCCGCTCATGCTTTCTGGCGTCATCCTCGTGTCACTATTACCCCGCATATTGCTGCAGTTACCTTGCCGGAACAGGCCATAGATCAGGTTAGCGCCAATCTCCTGCGGCTCGAGGCGGGTGAACAGCCTTCAGGCCTGGTTGATATTCAGCGTGGCTATTGATGCTTTCACAACCCGCTAACATGTCGATAGCCGCGTTAACTGCTATCATGAACAAGGATTGGCCGCCATCCGCTGACTCTGGCGAGCGCCTAAGAAGGAGAAAGAATGTACCCCGTTGATTTACATATGCATACCGTAGCCAGTACCCATGCCTATAGCACCCTGCACGACTATATCGCCGAAGCGAAACACAAAGGTATAAAACTGTTCGCCATTACCGACCACGGGCCGGATATGGCCGATGCGCCACACTACTGGCACTTTATGAACATGCGTGTGTGGCCACGCCTGGTGGATGGCATTGGCATTTTGCGCGGCATTGAGGCCAATATCAAAAACCTGGCCGGTGATATTGACTGCACCGGTCCCATGCTCAACGAAATCGATCTGATCATTGCCGGGTTCCATGAGCCGGTATTTGCACCTCAGGATCGGGCCGCCAACACCGAGGCGATGATTGCCGCCATGGCTCAGGGTGATGTCCATATCATCAGCCATCCGGGCAACCCCAAATATCCGGTCGATATCCCGGCGATTGCCGCAGCGGCAGCCAAATATCAGGTAGCGCTGGAGCTGAATAACTCTTCGTTTATTCATTCCCGTAAGGGCAGTGAATCAAATTGCCGTGCAATAGCTGCCGCAGTGCGTGACTCTGGCGGCTGGCTGGCATTAGGCTCTGACTCGCACGTGGCTTTTGCTCTCGGTGGTTTTGAACATTGCGAGCGTATCATTGAGGAAGTGAATTTCCCGCAGGAGCGCATTTTAAATGTGTCACCGCGCCGGATCCTGAACTTTCTTGAGCAGCGTGGCAGACCGGCAATTGCGGAATTAGCCGATCTGTGACATCGTCACGGCAAATTTTAGTTTTATAAGGTGTTATCATGAATGAGTTTTCCGTTGTCTGCCGGGTGTTAGGTACGCTGTTTTACCGCCAGCCGCAGGATCCGTTATTGGAGCCGCTGTTTACCTTGATCAAAGAGGGTAAACTGCAACAGCACTGGCCGCTCGAGCAGGACGAACTGCTGACTCGTTTGCAACAGCATTGTACCGATCCGCAGTTGGCCGCCGATTTTAACGCCCTGTTTGTCGGCAGCGAGTGCAGCGTCTCACCACTGCGCTCGTCCTACGTTGAAGGTGCCAGCGAAGCGGACGTGCGGGTATTTCTCCAACAGCGTGGGATGCCATTAGGCGAAGCGCCAGCCGATCATTTCGGTTCGCTGCTGCTGGCCGCCTCCTGGTTGGAGGATCAGTCGCAGGAAGATGAAGTCCAGGCACAAATCACGCTGTTTAACGAGTTCTTGCTGCCTTGGTGTGGCCGCTTCCTGGGGAAGGTTGAAGCACACGCAACCAGCGGTTTTTACCGTACTCTGGCAGAGATCGCTCGCCATGCCATCGCCGCCATGTGTGATGAGCTAGCAGAGTATGAGCAGGATGAAGAAGGGAAGGACGAAGAAGAGTAAATGTGAGAGGGCGCAGCCTAGACTGCGCCCAAAAGAATTAATCGGTGAACGGGATCACCAACTGACCGGGCTTCACTTCCAACCCTTTAGCCAGCTTGAGTGCCATGGCTTCCGTTTTGCTCTTATCCGCGTCGAGAACATATACTGGTTTCTGATCGAAATACGATTTCAACGACTGATTCAGGTAAGGCGATAGAGCTTTCATCACCGTATCCATCTTCTCCGGCTGCACCTGGTAATCGACCAACTCCATGTCCTTGAGGAAGATCGCTCCCTTTTCGCGGTCGTAGACCGGTTGCGCCTTCAACGTTAGCTGCAAATCGGCGGCCTGTGGGCCGAGGATCGAGGTGATGTTGACCTTGGCATTGCCGGAAAGCGTTACCTTATTAGGTTCTGTACGACCAATCTGGCTCTGCAACTGGGTTAGCACGATATTGGCATCAACCAACCCCGGAACGCCGATCTGCTTTTGGTAGTCGTTATGTTTTTGCAGGTAATTATTCACTTCCTGCTCGCTGACGCTGTATTGGGTAAGCTGGTTACAGCCGATAAGCGTACCGGCAACGACCAGGGCGGCCACGCCCATCAGGATCTTCTTCATTCAAACCTCGTAAAACAAAAATGTGGCAGACTTTGACTGTTGCAAACCAAAGGCGACTGCCAGCAAAGAAAAATTTCAGCTTGCAGGATAACAGATGACACGGCGCAAAGGGTTTTTTACCTAGTCGGATAAGGCTGAAATTACCTATCGCCGCAGCCGCCATACCAACAGCACCACGCCTCCCAGACAGGTTAGCCCGCCGAGCGCGGGGAACAGAGGAATGCCCCAAAGCTGGCTGGTGGAGCGCATGAGATAAGGAGCCAGGCCCAGTGCGAATGCCGCCGTGACGATAGCAATGGCCAGCGTGACCGCTGCGCGTTCCAGAGCTTTGCTCAGTTGGTTAAGGTTCTTGACGTTGATTTCAGCATCGATCTTGCCTTGCTTTAACCGGCGCATCAGCAAGCGAATGGCCTGCGGCAGTTCCTCTCCGGCATCCAGCGCCTCACCACCCAGCAATAAAGCACGACGGCGCAGCGCTTCGGGTGTATAGCGCTGGAGCATCACCTGGCGCAGCATCGGTTTCAGGGTGGCAACAATATCAAAGGCGGGATCCAGGCGGTGTAACACGCCATCTGCGGTGATCAGCGCCTTGAATAACAGCACCAGATCGGGTGGCAATGGCAGTTGATGCTCACGGGCCATCACTAACAGGTCGGTGAGTGCCTTGCCTAGCGTCAGAGTGCTCGAAGCCTGCTTATCGAGAAAGTTTTGCGCAGCCTGTTCCAGATCGGTCAGATCCAGTTCCTGGCTGTCAGACCAGGCGATCAGCGTATTGACGATGCCGTCGCTCTGGCGCTCCGCAATGGCCTGTAGCAACAGCAGAAGCTGGTTACGCCGCCGTTCCGACAGTTGGCCAACCATGCCAAAATCGATAAACCCTACGTGGTTGTCGCCCAAAGCCATCACGTTACCGGGATGAGGATCGGCGTGATACAGCCGATGCTCCAGCACCATGGCCATAAAGGCCTGCGCACCACGCTGTGCCAGCAACGGGCCGTCGAATCCGGCAGCGGCTAATTGCTGCGGATTTTCGGGGGCGATGCCGGGCAGATATTGTTGTACCAGCAAGCGTTTTGACGAGTGCTGCCAATAAATTTTCGGGATCACCACTTCGGGCTGTTTGGCAAAGTTTTCCGCAACCCGATCGCAATTATTACCTTCATGCGTCAGATCCAGCTCGTGATTGAGCGCGGTGGCCAGCGTTTGCACCATCTGGTGTGGGCGATAACGCGCGAGCGCCGGGCTTTGTTGTTCCACGGTTTCGGCCAGATAGGCCAACAGGCGTAGATCGGCATGAATGGTTTTGGCTAATCCAGGGCGCAACACTTTCACCACCACCTGCTCGCCACTGTGCAGGCGGGCGCGGTAGATTTGTGCCATAGAGGCAGCGGCTAGCGGGATCGGATCGAATTGGGCAAATACCTGCTGAGGGTCACCGCCCAGATCGGCGGTGATCTGCGCGGCCAGCTTTTCCCAAGGTAGGGTTGTCGCCTGGCTATGCAGGCGCTCCAACTCGTCGGTCCAGCGCTGCTCCAGCAGGTCGGTGCGGGTGGCCAGGATCTGGCCGAATTTAACGAAGGTTGGCCCCAGGGCTTCCAGGGCCGCGCGCAGGCGTTCTGGCAATGTCTGATTATCGGCCTCCACGCCGCCGCTGCTCAGGCCGCCAAGCATTTTGCCTAACCCCAGCAGCCTGATGACATCCTGCAAACCGTAGCGGATCAGTACGGATGAGATTTCTTGCAGCCTGGCGCGGTCACGAGCGGTGACAAAAAACATTTTTAGCATCTGCGCGTGACTCCCTTATCGCCGTTGTGGATCATTGCTCCATATCGAACAGCAACGGAATATCAACGCGCTGCGCCATGCGGTTGCGGTAAGCCTCCACGTTGTCCGGCAGGGCGACACCGGCCACGATCGATAGCGAGCGTAACAGCGGGAACAGATGGATATCATCTTCACTGAGAGTGCCGTTGACCGCTTCCGATGACTGGATCAGCGGGGAAAGCGTGGCCAGATCCTGTTCCAACTGGGCGATCAGATCGGCGCTGTCGGCCAGTAACACGGCAAAATCACCGCTGGCCGCCTGTTTTTTGTCGCTGAAATAGCGGCGTGCGTTGTCAGTGGCGAACTCTTCGAAATCGGCATTGGCAAAGCGCGGTAACAGCAGTTTGTTGACGTAGGTGGCAGTGTGTTGCAACCACGCGGTGATGGCTGGATTGGTTTTCCCCGTCAGTAGCGGTTTGCCGTCCAGGTTATCGACGTAATGCACGATATCCATGCTTTCGGGTAGATAGCTACCGTCGTCTTTTTGCAGGATTGGCGCCATTTTCTTGCCGATCATACTGATGGGGGTGATTTCGTCATCGCTTAACAGGGTCACTAAACGTACCGGCAAATCCTTGAGGCCGAAAATCATGCGGGCCTTTACGCAGAATGGGCAGTGATCGTAAATAAACAGTTTCATGCATGCTCCTGTTGTCGGGGTTGGCAGCCAGTCTGGGCCGCTGCGCAGGTTGTCGTGGGATGATGCGCCATCATAAGCCTTTCTGCGCCGTTTTTTGTACTATCAGGATAGCAACTTTGGCAGGTTTGGTCGCCAGAGACTGGGCGCAAGGGATGCTTCCGGGCAAAAATCAGCCACCACGGAGGATCGCGGGGGCTGTGGTACGCGGATTAAATTGCCAGTACAAGGCAAACAGCGTGATAAAGCCTACCAGCCCCAGCAGGAACCAGGGCAACTCCGGCATACCCATCGCATTGCCGGTGTCATACATCCAGCCACCGCCGGTATAACCCAATGCGCCACCGAGTGCCAATCCCAGGCGGCTAAAACCCATATAGCTGCCGCGTGCCCGTGAATCGGCCAGTGAGGCGCTCAGGGTCTCACGTGCCGGTTCGGCGATGATCGATCCCAGGTAGAAGCAGCAGATCAGAGTAAACACCGCTTGCAGGCTGGTGGCAAAGCCGACAGGCAGCAGGCTGAGGGTCATCAGCAGCAAGCCGGCCATCAAGCGTTGTTCCAGTCGGAAGTGCTTTTCGCTCCAACGGGCCAGTGGGTATAGCAATGAGAGCGATAGCGCAGCTTCGATGGCGTACATCCATTTGACCGCCGACGGCGAACCGGCGATCTCGTTGACCACGATTGGCAGCATCAACATCACCTGCACCGATAACATGTAATAGCCGGTCAACGTCAACACATAGGTCAGGAAGCGGCGATCGCGCAGTACGCGCATCATGCCTTCTTTCATCGGTGCCCGAATGGTAGAGATCCGGTAATTGGGTAACAGCCAGGCGTTCCAACCTGCGGCCAGCACAAAAATACTCGCGCCCACCCAGCAGACGAAATGGAAGTCGTACTGCAGCAGCCAGCTGCCGATTAACGCACCGATAACGGCACCGGCGCTGTCTTGCATCATCAGCAGCGAATAAAAACGGCTGCGTTCATGTGGACGGGTCAGTTTTATCACCAGCGCGGTACGGGGCGGATCGAACAGGGTGCCGCCAATGGCCGACAGCGCGCAGGAAAACCACAGTATCCAAGGTTGATCGGCCATCGCCATGGTGGCAAAGCCTGCCGCACGCAGCAACATGCCGGTGACGATCATCGGTTTGGCGCCAAAACGGTCGGCAATCGCTCCACCAAAGATCCCCAATCCCTGCTGAATGAGCTGGCGTAATCCCAGTGCCAGCCCCACGACCACGGCCGCCCAGCCAAGTTGATCGACAAAGCGAATAGAAATAAGTGGGAAGACGACGAAAAAGCCTAAAACCACCAACAGGTTATCAAACAATAAAAAATACTTACCCAAGCTCCGAGCTTGCGATACCAGAGACATGCTTCACCACGAGCAGTTAAAAGGAGAGAAAGACTACCCGGTTATTCTCTACCCAATACGTAATGTCTGATAGGGGGGTGATAGATAATATTTTTTAATCGTCAATACGTTACCTGAGTGGCAAAACTACACTTAAAAATGGGCAAAACAGCTAACTGGCTATTTACTGAGCGCTCAGGGGCTTACCTGCTGGGCGGGCTACGGTTATATTACCGGGGGAATACGCGGTTTTACGCCGACAGTCTGCCATGAGTCATGTGAGATAATGCCTGACCCTGTAGATGTTGACCCAATCAATACTTCTTATCGAACCGTTCTGACCGCGGGGGAAATGATGTTTGGCTATCGCTCTGCATCACCGAAAATACGCCTTACCACCGACCGGCTGGTTGTCCGTTTAGTTCACGAACGCGATGCCTACCGCCTGGCCGAATACTATGCCGAAAACCGGGCGTTCCTGAAGCCCTGGGAGCCGGTGCGCGATGATAGTCACTGTTACCCCTCTGGCTGGCAAGCCCGCCTGGGTATGATCACGGAAATGCAAAAGCAGGGCAGTGCCTACTATTTTATCCTGCTCGATCCGGAAGAACTCCATGTGTGCGGCGTCGCCAATTTCAGCAATGTGCTGCGCGGCTCGTTCCATGCCTGCTTCCTGGGATATTCCCTGGGTGAAAAGTGGCAAGGGCAGGGGCTGATGTACGAAGCGTTGCAAACGGCCATCCGCTATATGCAGCGTCAACAGCGGATGCATCGCATTATGGCCAACTATATGCCGCATAACCAACGCAGCGGTGCGTTGCTGACCCGGCTCGGCTTTGAACGCGAAGGCTATGCCAAGGATTACCTGCTGATCGACGGACAGTGGCAGGATCATGTGCTGACCGCATTGACCAATAAAGAGTGGCAACCGCCACGCTGAGGCCGTAACAATGAAATATGAATTAAATGCCAAAGAAGCCCGAGTGATCGGTTGCATGATGGAAAAGCAGGTGACCACGCCTGACCAATATCCCCTTTCCCTCAATGCTATTACGCTGGCCTGTAATCAAAAAACCAACCGCGAGCCGGTGATGGACCTGTCGGAAAGCGAAGTTCAACAGCAGCTTGATTTGCTGTTAAGAAGGCACTTCCTGCGCACCTTAAGTGGTTTTGGTAATCGGGTAGTCAAGTATGAGCAGCGTTTTTGCAACTCCGAGTTCGGCCAACTGAAACTGTCACCGGCCGAAGTGGCGGTGATTGCGACCTTGCTATTACGTGGCGCACAGACGCCGGGTGAACTGCGTACCCGTACCAACCGGATGCATGAATTCAGCGACGTCAGCGAAGTAGAAGAAGTGTTGCAACAGTTGACAACTCGTGAGGATGGGCCGTTCGTGGTGCGTTTACCGCGTGAGCCAGGCAAGCGTGAGAGCCGCTTTATGCACCTGTTCAGCGGCCAGATTGATGCGGCTCCGGCTGAAGCCGAGGAGGCCAATGCGGGTGAATTGACTGAACGCGTGGTGCGTCTGGAGGCCGAAGTCGCTGAATTGAAACAACAGGTGCAGCTGCTGTTGGCGCGGGGTTCACATGAGTAAACTTCGTATCGGAGTCGTGGGTTTAGGCGGTATCGCGCAAAAGGCTTATCTGCCAATTCTTTCTCAGGCGGTGGACTGGCAGCTTATAGGCGGCTTTTCACCGAATCAGCAAAAAGCCCAGCCGGTATGCGATAGCTATCGTATGCCTTATTTCTCTCGTCTTGATAGCCTGGCACAACAGTGTGATGCGGTGTTCGTGCACAGCAGCACGGCTAGCCATTTTCAGGTAGTGGGAGAACTGTTGGCGCAGGGCGTACACGTCTATGTGGATAAACCGCTGGCGGAAACGTTGGAGCAGGGGGAGCAACTGATCGAGCTGGCCGCAAAGCAGGGGGTGGCACTGATGGTGGGCTTCAACCGCCGTTTTGCGCCGTTGTATCGCCAGCTGAAACAACAAATGCAGCTACCGGCCTCGATCCGTATGGATAAACACCGCGCCGATAGCGTAGGGCCAAAGGATCTGCGTTTTACCCTGCTGGATGATTATCTGCACGTGGTGGATACCGCGCTGTGGTTGGGTGGCGGGAGCGCCAGCTTGCAGAGTGGCCAGTTACGCGCTAACGAAGCGGGCGAGATGCTTTACGCGGAACACCACTTTGCCTGCGGTGACACTATCGTTACGACCAGTATGCACCGGCGTGCTGGCAGCCAGCGGGAGAGCGTGCAGGCGGTTACCAACGGTGCGGTCTATCAGCTGAACGATATGCGCCAATGGCTGCGGGAAGACCCGCAAGGCGTGCTCGAGAAACCAGCCCCAGGCTGGCAAACCACGCTGGAACAACGCGGTTTTGCCGGTGCGGTGCACCATTTTATTCAGTCCATCAGCAACCAGACCGTGCCGGAAACCGCCGGAGAACAGGCCATTTACGCCCAGCGATTGATCGAGAAAATGCTGCGTGATGCCAGTTAACCCTATGTAACATATGGCGGTAGCTATTAGCGGCGCGGAGCCGTAGACTAACGCCACTCAACTGACGCCTGCCGATGCAGGCGTTGATATTTACCCGTCGTACTCATCAGAATAACCACATGAATCTACTTAAATCACTGGCAGCCGTTAGCTCGATGACCATGTTTTCACGGGTGCTGGGCTTTGCGCGTGATGCCATTGTGGCACGCGTTTTTGGGGCAGGGATGGCTACGGATGCTTTCTTTGTGGCGTTCAAACTGCCAAACCTTTTACGGCGCATCTTTGCTGAGGGGGCTTTCTCCCAGGCGTTTGTGCCGATCCTGGCGGAATACAAAAGCCAGCAGGGGGAAGAGGCGACGCGCACCTTTGTCGCCTACGTTTCCGGCCTGTTGACGCTGGTACTGGCGGTAGTGACCGTACTTGGCATGCTGGCCGCGCCTTGGGTGATTTTTATTACGGCGCCGGGGTTTGCCGATACGCCGGATAAGTTTGCCCTGACCTCGTCACTGTTACGTATCACCTTCCCATATATCCTGTTGATTTCGCTGGCCTCGCTGGTGGGGGCGATCCTTAACACCTGGAACCGTTTCTCCATTCCGGCCTTTGCGCCAACGCTGTTGAACGTCAGCATGATCGGCTTTGCGCTGTTTGCCGCACCGTACTTCAATCCGCCGGTGCTGGCTTTGGCCTGGGCGGTGGTTGTTGGGGGCGTGCTGCAACTGGGTTATCAATTGCCACATCTCAAGAAAATTGGGATGCTGGTATTGCCGCGCCTGAAGCTGAATGACGCAGGCGTATGGCGGGTGATGCGCCAGATGGGGCCAGCGATACTGGGGGTTTCGGTCAGCCAGATCTCGCTGATCATCAACACCATCTTCGCTTCGTTCCTGGTCTCCGGCTCGGTTTCGTGGATGTATTATGCCGACCGCCTGATGGAATTCCCGTCTGGGGTATTGGGTGTGGCATTGGGAACCATCCTGCTACCGTCCTTGGCGAAGAGCTTCTCCAGCGGTAACCATGACCAATATAACCGCCTGATGGATTGGGGCCTGCGTCTGTGCTTTGTGCTGGCTTTGCCGAGTGCCATTGCGTTAGGCATCCTGGCCAAGCCGCTAACCGTCTCGCTGTTCCAGTACGGCAAGTTCTCCGCCTTTGATGCGGCGATGACCCAGCGTGCGCTGGTGGCCTATTCGGTTGGTTTGATGGGCCTGATCGTGGTGAAAGTGTTGGCACCGGGTTTCTACTCGCGCCAGGACATCAAAACGCCGGTCAAGATTGCCATCATTACGCTGATCCTGACTCAGGTGATGAACCTGATATTTATTGGTCCACTGAAGCATGCCGGGCTTTCGTTATCGATTGGTCTGGGAGCCTGTCTGAATGCTTCTCTGCTGTATTGGCAACTGCGCAAGCAGGATATTTTCCAACCGCAACCCGGCTGGGCGATGTTCCTGTTCAAGCTGGTGGTTGCCGTGCTGGTGATGGCGGCGGTACTGCTTGGCGTGATGTGGCTGATGCCAGAATGGGATCAGGGCAATATGCTGGCTCGTTTACTGCGTCTGTCGGTCGTGGTGGCTGCGGGGATTGTGGCCTACTTCGCGGTGTTGGGGATCCTTGGTTTCCGCCCTAGAGACTTTGCTCGGCGGGTAGATTGACTTCCAACCGCTAATCACTAGATAACAAAAAGGTCGC
The DNA here is from genome assembly GCF_046269175.1 of Serratia sp. J2. Lineage (NCBI taxonomy): Bacteria > Pseudomonadati > Pseudomonadota > Gammaproteobacteria > Enterobacterales > Yersiniaceae > Serratia > Serratia sp. J2. The sequence continues at coordinate 288,582 of NZ_JBKABN010000004.1, read as the reverse complement.
TAATGCGACCTCAGACTGCTGACTAACCCCACTTTTTCAGGTGGGGTTCTTCTTTTTTAGCGACCGCAGGTCGCGATCGCAATATTTTTCCATAACCACATCAGTTGACCTGGCTTCCCGTCTATAGAAGCCTTCTGCTCCTCCTGAACCTCGTTCAGCCACATATAAAGACGATAAAGAAGCTCCAACAGCGCCATCTTCCGTCAGATGGCACACCACCGAGGTAAAATAACCCGCATCCACACCCACGGTGACCGTATCACGACTGAACCGCTCCACCTGCCGCGCCAGCCTGCCGATGAACGGCTGGCTGCCATGCACGTTGCCCTGTATCCAAGATGATGCCGTGCTTGTCGTCCACCGTGAATGGTCCAGATTGAAGAAGCCCTTCGGCTTGTTGTCCCGGTGCATGAAGCTGCTTTTCGGGGCGGTGGTGCTGATTTTGGTGTTTTTAACCGTGTCATTTTTGGGGACTTTTCTTACGGCGGGCAGCGATTTTTTTCGCGTTGCTTCCTGTCGGCCTCCACGGCATCATTCAACTGTGTGAAGTATTCACTGACACCTTCAGGGCGCAGTTCATTCACGGCCTTGCACGGGTTGGCATCGGCTTTCAGATGAGTACTGTCGGTGTAAAGCACACGTCCGTTTGCCATGCTGCCATTGAGAGCCTGCCCTATGGTCTGGATTTCCTTGACCAGACGGCGTTCGGAAGGAACACCGAAGAGGTAGCCCAACAGCATCATTTTAATCAGACGACGGGGTCGATAGCGGGCCTGCCATTATAGGGGCAATAGAGGTGAGCAACGGCATCGCGGATAAATTCAAAATCGATGGCGGCATCAATTTTGCGCACCAGATGGTCTTCGAGAACCAGTTGATCATGGGGGATGGTTTTAATCTGGTATTGCTGGGGAGAGGGTTCTTTAAGCATGGCAGTCAGTCCGTTTTTTCACTGACTTTGTCAGCAATCTGAGGGCGCTAACGCGACCTGAGGCTTATGTAAATTGTTACTAATGTCACTTGCCATTGCTGAAAAAATGTTGGCGGTAACCCTATTTATACCTAGTTAATACGCACGGATTATCCTTTCACATACACTATGTTGATCATGTAGAAACCAGACTTTTGAATACCATTAAATTTTCAATGGAGAACAGGGGGTTAAATAAGCTAATAACTGCGAATATTACTCACGTCGGGATCTAAATCGCTTTGCTTAAAATAGCGTATTTTGACCAATATTCAATTGGGTATGTGCTTATGAAGGATAGCGAGCTCGACGTTAGGAGGATAGTAGTTTTATAAGTCAGAATAGCTGTTAATGATGTGTTCATTGTTAGAAAAAAAACGTAATAACATGAAGCGCATCACGTTTTTGACCTTAAAATGCGCTTTTATGTGTATTTCACACAGCGTTATTGATAATGATAATAGATATCATCTACGGAAGGCGATAGGAATCAATAAAGGGAGGCTTGAATGAATGACTTTGAAAGCAACGTGACAGTAGCAGCGGCGATTATTGTCAAAAATGAAGAGCGCTGTATTGCTCGCTGCATCGACAGCTTACTTCCACTTTTTCAAGAAATAATCGTTGTTGATACAGGATCAACAGATAATACGCTTAAAATATTAAATGGATATTTAGCTGATGGAGTTAAAATATTTCATACTGAATGGGAAGATAGTTTTTCAAAACCAAGGAATCTTGCCATAAGCAAGTCAATATCTAATTATGTTTTTTTTGTTGATGCAGATGAATATGTTGTTTCTTCAAAGCATGAGGTTTCAAAGATATTTGTAAAAATAAACAACCATAACAATAGAGACCTTGTTGCAATTTGTCCTAAAATTAAAAATCATGATGGTGATATATCAAAGAATATACGAAGAGGATTTGCTAATAACGGAGGTTTTTTCTATTTTGGATATGTCCATGAAGAGTTGAGACGAAAAGACAAAAATAGGATGATCGACATCAGTGTTGATATTATTATCAATCACGATGGTTATACTCATGATGTTTTAAAAGCCAAAGGAAAATATAATAGAAATAAACGGCTGAATTTAAAAAACTTATCTAAAGAGCCTTTGTATCTTCGCTGGAAATTCTTTTACTACCGAGACTGCTTCGAGGGGACTCCACCCGATGAAATTTATAAAGGCTTAGCGAAAGCAATAAAATGCGAAGAGTTAGAACCGTTAAGCATGACAAATATAAAGATGGAAGCCTATACCTTTTCCATCCTTGATCTGATGGCGAAAGCAAAACTAAGTATGATGGATAATGATAAAGAATTTTATGAGGTGATTGAACTCATGGATGCTATCATTCCTTATAATAGCAATGGTTTTTACTATAAACTTATTTATGAATTATTCAAATGGAAATGCAAGTGTAGAATATCAATCAAAGAAATTATAGAGTATAAAAGAAAAAATAAAAAAGTCCATGAGGGAATGATTCATTCAGAGGGGTTACATATTGATGCTGCGCTTTCATTTTATCTTAATGAGATTGGTATGGTGAAACAGGCAAGAAAGCTATTGCTAAGTGTTAGGGATAATGGATTTTCCACGGGGATTGTTAATCAATACTTGAACAGTACAAACACACTAAATTATGAGGGTGACAATGGTAAGTAAAAGAATTTACTTTATTTACAGGCCCAGCCCGACATTTGGTCGGTCTCCTATCCAAGGTGCAGGTGGCGGTTTGTTCGGTTTTTACAAAGAAGATAAATACATTACAATTTTGCAGGATTATCTAAATAAAAAAAATCTCAACTGGCTCGTTGAGCGGGATGACACTGAATCAGATATAGAGAAACTTATAGAGCAAAATGCTCAATTACTGGTTTGCGCACCCGGATTACGCTTCCAGTTCTATCGTAATGGTTTTGATAAAAAAAATATAATTTATCTTAGCACAATGGAATATGTGAGCAATAATATTAACCCTGTTGTTAAACGAATAAGGGAAATAAGTAATGAATAAATATCATGATTTAGTTTTAAGAGAAATAACAGATGAAATTGAATTGATGTCCGTTGGTGGCAGTGGTGGTGGCAGTGGGCAATGGGAAACTGGAGCGGCAGGGGTTTGGGCCGGAGTTATGGATGGGTTAGGCTATAGTTGTTCATTACCTGGTGGATTTTATGGTCCAGGTACTTCTGTAGCAACAGGTTCCGGAACTTGTGTAGGAGGTAACATGGGATCGTCTGACCCCATATGGGGAAATTGAGAAGAGCCTAATCAAACAAACGTAAACTGATAGGATTATATTAAATAATGGTTCGTGGACTAACAGAATGCCATTTTAAATAAATACCAATTCTACTTTTTGCAATATTAGCCCGGCCTTTCGCCGGGCTAACCACCAACCTAGCTATTGAGAAAGATAAACACACTAAGCTATCCTGCGAAATTGAGCAATTAGGCTAAAACCGACTGGGCTTATTGAAATACACGCCAACAGCGCGGAGGCGCAATGCTGATGATAGTATCAATGGTACATATCAGAAGTCCTTGGGGATGTCATTAGCATCAAGGATCATGAGTTCATATTGGTACTGATGAGTGAGCGTTTTTTATATGGAAGCCAGTCCGTTGCTTTAGTAGAGTCAAGCTTTGATCGTCAGATAAGAACTTTGTCAGCAATCTGAGAAGTCGGTAACGCGACCTTCTTCAGATTGATGACAAAGGCTAGATGGGAGCGCATGCAGCGTCCCTACATGTTACATGCGTTCGACGGTTTCGATCCCGAGCGTATCCAGACCGGTTTTCAACGTTTTGGCGGTCAGCAGTGCCAACTTCAGGCGGCTCTGACGGGCCTCTTCGCTTTCGGCGTTGAGGATCTGGCAATGCTCGTAGAAGCCGGAGAACAGCCCCGCCAGGTCATACAGATAGGTACACATCACGTGCGGCGTACCTTCACGGGCGACCACGGTGAGGGTTTCTTCGAACTGTAGCAGGCGAGTTGCCAGCGCGATTTCACGCTCTTCTGTCATCACCAAAGGTAGCGTCAGGTTGCTTTCGTCTACGCCAGCACGCTTGAACACCGAGGCAACGCGAGTATAGGCATACTGCATATACGGCGCGGTGTTGCCCTCGAAGGTCAGCATGTTATCCCAATCGAAGATGTAGTCCGTGGTACGGCTTTTCGACAGATCGGCATATTTCACTGCACCGATGCCGACCGCGTTAGCCACGTTCTGCATTTCGTCGGCAGGCATATCCGGGTTCTTCTCGGCAATCAGTTTGCTGGCGCGTTCAACGGCTTCATCCAGCAGATCGGAGAGTTTGATGGTGCCGCCTGAACGGGTCTTGAACGGCTTGCCGTCTTTCCCCAGCATCATGCCGAACATGTGGTGTTCCAGCGAGACAGAGTCTGGCACGTAACCTGCTTTGCGCACGATGGTCCAGGCTTGCATCAGGTGCTGATGCTGGCGCGAGTCGATGTAATAGAGAACACGGTCGGCACCCAGGGTCTCGAAACGGTATTTGGCGCAGGCGATATCGGTAGTGGTATACAGGTAACCGCCATCTTTCTTCTGGATGATGACACCCATCGGATCGCCGTCTTTATTTTTGTACTCGTCCAGAAACACCACGGTGGCGCCTTCGCTTTCTACCGCCAGGCCTTTCGCCTTGAGATCGGCAACGATGCCCGGCAGCATGGCGTTGTACAGGCTTTCGCCCATGACGTCATCTTCGGTCAGGGTGACATTCAGACGGTTATAGGTCAGTTGGTTCTGCGCCATGGTGATGTCCACCAGCTTGCGCCACATCTTCAGGCAATATTCGTCGCCGCCTTGCAGTTTGACCACATAACCACGGGCGCGCAGAGCGAAATCTTCGTCTTCGTCGTAGTTTTTCTTGGCTTCGCGGTAAAATTGCTCCAGATCCGACAGCCCCATATCGCTGGCGTGCTCGTTTTGCATCTTTTCCAGGTAGGCGATCAGCATGCCGAACTGGGTACCCCAGTCGCCCACATGGTTGGCGCGCACCACTTTATGGCCCAGGAATTCCTGGGTACGGGCAGCGGCATCGCCAATAATGGTGGAGCGCAGGTGGCCCACGTGCATTTCTTTCGCCACGTTGGGCGCAGAATAGTCGATCACGATGGTTTGCGGCTTAACGGGGGCAATGCCCAGCTTAGCTGCGCCCAGGGTGGCATCGGCCTGACGGGCAACCCATTCGCTGTTCAGGAAGATATTGATAAAGCCCGGGCCGGCAATTTCCACTTTGCTGCTGATGTCACCCAGGTCAAGCAGTTGCACGACTTTCTCTGCCAGTTGTCGTGGCGGCATACCAAGTTTTTTGGCAACGGACATCACGCCGTTGGCCTGATAGTCACCAAACTGTGCTTTCGCGGACTGACGAACCTGAGCTTCGCAATCTGCAGGCGCACCTGCGGCAATCAGCGCCTGGCTGACCTTATCTGATAGAAGAGCCTGAATATTCACCGGGTTACCTTAAATGACAAACGAGGGCCGTGCAGTACGCCCTCCGGATCAAAAGGTGGTTTTACTCTGTTGGCCTGCAAAACGCCTTGGCGTACAACTTGCAGTCCAGCAGGGACGACGCCACACATCGCAGACGACGCTCAACCACAAAACAGCCTGCAATTGTAACCGATTGACGGCACCGCGTCAGTAGTTGACGCGGGCTGGCATGGTGAAAGATAGGGAAAAGAGAAGGCCAAAATGGTAAGCAGGTGAATCAAACCGTCCGCGGTCATTGGTTTGATGGGAGCGGATTAATGGTAGCTTTAACGCTTTTTATTGCCTCGTCCAGAGCGTAACACACTATTCTGGCGAGTTTTGAAATGGCGATAAATCGCGTAGCCAGCAATGGCTATTAAAACAAGGGATATACCTAACAGGGTCATGTTTATTTATCCAAAATCAAATGCTCTCCTAACCTAACTTATTAACGTCACCTAATCAATTATAAGAATGCTGTTTAGGATTGTTCGCATGATTATCTTTTTTTGATAATAAAAACATTGTGTTACCTCGGTGTTTGAGAGGGGTGTAAATTTCATTTCAAGCGATTTTTATACATTGGCCTTGAGAAAGCGTAAAACGACAAATCGTTAGGGAAACTTAAGGGTTTTAATGGTGGCTTAATTAAGTGCGGACTAAGATGATTCTTGATCATTTCTTGCTTCCTGAAGGATAACTCGGCCTAAAATAGGCACTAGCGCTAAAGAAACAGCATTATGTCCATCCGTTAGGTTTTTATTCTCTGATCCATAGCCTCCAGGCGATTCGACGTGTAGATTATTGGCCTGCCAAAGATCCTGGAGAGCCTGAGAAACTTATGACTACCTTGTCATCGATCGCCGAACTTAACGACCTGACGCTGGATTTACCTCGCTTTGAACTGGCGCTGGAGCAGTTTGCACAACGGCTTCATCTTGAGCTGGCAAAATTCAGCGCAGACCATATCTCGCTGCGTTGCCATCAGAACAGCACCGCCGATCGTTGGCGGCAGGGGTTGCTGCAATGCGGATCGCTGCTTTCGGAAACGATGATTAACGGCAGGCCGATTTGCCTGTTTGATCTCCATGAACCACTGAAGGTTGGCCCTTGGCAGATTGATTGTATCGAGCTGCCATACCCCGGTGAGAAGCGCTATCCGCATGAAGGATGGGAACATGTAGAGCTGGTGCTAAGCGGCGATCCCTCTACCCTGTATGCTCGCGCCCTGGAACATCTGGCGGACGAAGCCTTGCTGCTACCTGGCATCAAACTTAAGCAGAGCTCACCTAAAGGTGAGGGCGAACGCCTGGCCAATCCGACTCTGGCGATCACCGATAGTAATGTCACCATCAAATTCCATCCGCATCATATTCGTGACATCGTGGCCAGTGAACGGGCGAAACCGTAGCGTTTCGTTCGTTGCCGGTTTCGAATGGGGGCTTACAGGGAAAAATGATGCGTTCGCGTTATTTATCAGACTTAACGCCGCCACTGTGACTGCGATCGATCCATTCATCAAAATTGAGTGCCATAGTTAGCACCTTGTGCCGTTAAGACTTTTATCAGGTTTTCATCCTGTGGCTTATAGGCGATGGGTGAACGTTTGCTGTAGCATTTTTGACCGTTATCTGGGGGTAACAATAATGAAGCTGGAAGTTTGTTGCTATAGCGTCGACTGTGCCATGACAGCAGAGCATGCGGGCGCTGACCGCATAGAATTGTGTGCCAGCCAGAGTGAGGGCGGGTTGACGCCGAGCTTTGGTTCGTTACGGCTGGCACGGGAGCGGGTAACGATACCCGTTCATCCAATAGTGCGGCCGCGTGGGGGCGATTTCTGTTACAGCTCCGTCGATTTCGAGATTATGAAGAACGACGTGGCGCAAATCCGCGAGATGGGTTTTGCCGGTGTGGTAATCGGCATGTTGGACGACGAAGGGCATATCGATCTTACGCGGATGCGCGAGGTGATGAAATTAAGCGGTGATATGGCGGTGACCTTCCATCGCGCGTTCGATATGTGTCAAAACCCGATGGTGGCGCTGGAGCAACTGACGCAGCTAGGCGTGGCACGCATTCTGACCTCTGGGCAGCAGCAGAATGCCGAATTGGGCTTGCCGCTCTTGCGCGACTTGGTGCATGCCAGCAAGGGGCCGGTGATCATGGCCGGTGCAGGTGTCCGTTTGAGCAATATGCATAAGTTTGTGGATATCGGTATTCAGGAATTGCATAGCTCGGCCGGGCATACGGTACCTTCCACCATGCGTTACCGTAAGGCGGGTGTCACCATGTGTGCCGATAATGAGTTTGACGAATTCAGCCACTACTGCGTGGATGGTGAAACGGTCGAGGCGATGAAGAACGCGTTGGCCATGCTCACTCCAGCCTAGTGAGATAGTAGGGGCCGCATGCTGAGAGCGTTAGCAATGGCCCAACGGTGTGAGCCCTGTTTGAAGCCCCGAATATTCGGGGCTTTTTGCTTCTGTGCGCAAAAAAAGCCCTGAACAGGGTAGAGGTGCTCAGGGCAAACAGGTTCAATACTTCACTGGTGTTGGCGCGATACCAACACTTTAACTCTAGTTAACGATGAGTCACTGCCTTAAGTTTAAATATTGATAAAATGTAACTGGCAGCGGTGGCTTATCGCAGGCTCTCCACCCAGTGAAAAATGGCCGAGAGCATTTGCACGGTGCCGCCGATATTGAATATGACGGCGAGCCATATGCCAGCCATGATGGTAAGCAATGCCATCAACAGCCTGTCAACGCTTATCATTAACCATCCTTATGAATTTGTTGGATTTTGTCCAGTTTACCACACCAGTGAAAGCGTTCAACCCTGAACGCTGAGCCCCGATTGGTTTTTCCCGCGATTGTATTGCCAGCGTTGACACACATGACAGGAAGCGACACGTAACCGCCGAGACGATACCGTTTGTCGGTGCTGGTGCTCAAGCCGCACGAAACAAGATCAACCGCTTTTGGTCAGGAGGATACATGAGAGTTTATGTTGTGTGGTTAATGCTGGTTTGTTGTTCATTATCGGGCTGTGTTGCGGCCTATTATCGTTAACGGAGGAGGGGGAGATGCGTTATTTACTGATTGTTGGGCTTGTCATGTCGTTAACGGCTTGCGCCACGCTGTATTACAGGTGAATGATGAGATATTTAATTTTATTGCTGGCATTGGCATTGACGGGTTGTGTTTCGGTGTATGGCCCAACTAAAACCGGTAACCAGCCCGGCAGTGTGGCTGAAACTGCCGCTGGTGAGCCGACTGCTGGTGCGAAGCCCACCTTGATAGGTAACCGTAAGCCGGATGAGCTGTTAACTCGTGCCGAGGCAATTTTTGCGCAGAAAGGGTTAAAGGCCACGGTTGTCGACCCGCATCTGGGGATCGTTGGCACGACGGGCAATGATGCCGAGCTGGCCAGCCTGTATCTGGTTTGTTCAGACCAGCCAGGGCCGTCTAATCTGAATGTGGCCTACCGGATCCTGGTGCAGATTTTTAGCGCTGGAGAAGGGACTAACGTGATGGTGCAAGTCAATGGCGTTGCGGGGCTAGTGGCGGGAGATGGCAACGACAAGGTCAAGCCTTTCGAGTGTTCATCCAGCGGAGTGTTTGAAAAGGATCTGCTACAGGCTTTGAGAAAATAACAATACAACTAAAAGGGCGTAACATTGCTACGCCCCTATATAGTGAGTTGATTAAGGCTTACGGTTTTTTGGCGATCAGCACGGCGCGGATCGGTGCCGGGTAGCCTTCAACCGTTTTGCTCGGATCTTTGGGATCGAGAAACTCGGCCAGTGACTCGCTGGTCATCCAGTCAGTGCGGCGCTGTTCTTCGGTGCTGGTTGGGCAGATATCGGCAATCCTGACGTCCACAAATCCGCATTTCTCCAGCCAGCACTTCAGCGCTTCGGCAGACGGAATAAAGTAGACGTTACGCATCTGCGCGTAGCGGTCGCCCGGCACCAATACCTGATGACGATCGCCTGGTACAACCAGCGTTTCCAACACCAGTTCGCCCTCGGAGACCAGCTGGTTTTTCAACTGATACAGGTGATCCAACGGGGAGCGGCGGTGATAAAGCACACCCATCGAGAAAACGGTGTCGAACGCGGCCAGCTCGGGCAGTTGTTCAATACCCAACGGCAACACATGGGCGCGTTGATCGCCTCCCAGCAGTTTACGTACCGCTTCAAACTGGCACAGGAACAGCTGCATCGGATCGATACCTACCGCCAGATGCGCTCCGGCACCGACCATGCGCCACAGATGGTAACCGCTGCCGCAGCCCACATCCAGAATGGTCCGGCCAGCCAGCGGGGAGATATGAGGCAGCACCCGATCCCACTTCCAGTCGGAGTGCCATTCGGTATCGATATCGATGCCGTAAAGTGAGAAAGGCCCTTTGCGCCACGGCATCAACGTACGCAGCATTTTCTCAATGCCTTCGAGCTGGCCAGGTGACAGCGGTTGTTCCATCTCGGCACGCACGCCATGCAATAAATCCAACTGGGTTGGCGTGAGGGAAGGTAGGTGCTCTACCGAATTGAACCACTGCTTGAACTTGCCATGCAGCGATTCTCGTTGCCAGGCGGTGATTTGTGCCGGCAGCGTATCCAGCCAGTGGCTCAGCGGGCTTTTGGCGATGCGCTGGTAGAAGTCTCCAAACTCGATCATGCGGTTTCTCCTGATTTCAGGGCGATCAACGAGCCGAAGTTGAAACATTGGAACCAGACTTCTGCATGTTCAAAACCGGCTTGCCGGAGGCGCGCTTTATGCGCTTCGACCGAATCGGTCAGCATCACGTTTTCCAACATGCTGCGCTTTTGGCTGATTTCCAATTCGCTGTAGCCGTTGGCTCGTTTGAAGTCGTGGTGCATGTTGAACAACAGTTCACCGACGTCCGTATCCTCAAAGCTGAATTTCTCTGACAGCACCAAGGCACCGCCCGGACGTAGCCCGCGATAAACCTGTTCGAGCAGGCGCAGCCGATCGGCCGGTTCAAGAAACTGTAGGGTGAAGTTCAATACCACCATCGAGGCGTTTTCGATGGTAATGTCTAAAATGTCCGCCTCAATGACGTCGACTGGCGTATCGGCGCGAAACGCATCAAGATGGCGGCGGCAGCGCTCTACCATCGCGGGGGAATTATCGACCGCAATAATCTGACAACCTTCGACGCTGATGTTCCTGCGCATCGATAGCGTGGCCGCGCCGAGCGAGCACCCCAGGTCATACACCCGGCTGTATGGCTGGACAAAGCGTTCGGCCAGCATGCCAATCATCGAAATGATATTGGAGTAGCCCGGAACGGAACGCTGGATCATGTCTGGGAAGACTTCAGCAACGCGCTCGTCGAAGGTCCAGTCGCCCAGTTTGGCGATCGGGGCGGAAAAAAGAGTATCGCGGTTTGGCATAGCGGCAAATCAGGTCAGAATTCGAAGGGGCGTATACTAACAGAAAAGCGGCGCAGGCAGAAGCAGGCGGCGTGGCCGCCTGAGCAGAGGGGATATCAGTGCAAACTGAAGATAATGTCCCACGGCAGATAAACGATATTGGCTATCACCATCAGTATCAGAGAAATATAAGTAGCCGCCATACCCGAACGGCGCCAGCGGACTTCACGGTTACGTAAACCGTAGTAGTGAACCAGTCGGCCTGCCATCAGCAGCAAGCCACACAGATGCACCATCCAGACTTCGGCACCGTTCATCTCCATGATCACCAACAGGATGGCGGCGATCGGGATGTACTCCACGGCGTTACCGTGTACGCGTATCGCGGTTTGCAGCTCATAGAACCCGCCGTCACCATAGGCGACCCGGTACTGCATTCTCAACCTGACCACGTCATAAGAGAGTTTGATCAACAACAATGCGCCAAGCACCACATAGAGCGCGCTTACCATTCTTAACTCCATTCGTAACCAAATCTGGCAACGAGCATCATAACTGCCATCATCGCGACTGTCGCGAGGAAATATCCGATGGGACCCATCAGATTAATAGGTTAAAACAAGGCTTCTTGCTCTGGCCAGCCCGGAGGCATCGATAAATTCGGAATTATGCCGTATAGCCCTTGCCAGATTTTCTGTGCCTGCTGCGGTGAATCGCTGTTATCTGGCGTGTGAATAAACAGGTAGGGCTGATGTTGTTGCGCCCAGTCAGGTAGCCTCTGTTGCCAGGACTCGAACCAGCGCTGATTGTCCGCCAGCACGTCACCGCCGATAAAGCGGATCAACGGGTTGTTGGCCGTTACCACTGCATGCACCGGCAGCTTGGGTTTTTTCTGTTGTGCATCGCGGATCGCCGAGCTGTGTGGTTTGGCATGGTGTAGTGGGCGGCTGTCGAGGATGGTGCGGTTAATACCTCGTTGGTGCAAACCCTGATTCAGTTGGCGTTCTGCGTCACCCTTGGCGAAAAATTCCAGATGGCGGACCTCGACTCCGTAGGTAAACTCCGGCGGTAAGGCATCAAGAAAAGCCCAGAGAATGCCCAGATGCTCGGGTGCAAAGGCGGCGGGCAACTGCAACCACAGCTGTCCGATACGCCCTTCAAGGGGGCGCAGGCAATCATAAAACGCCTTGATATCGGCTTCACAGCCGCGCAGTGCTGCTTTATGACTGATCGCTGACGGGAATTTAAAGCAAAAACGGAAATCATCGCCGGTCATATCGCGCCAGCGATGGACAATTTCCGCCTTGGGCAACGCGTAGAAGGTAGTGTTACCTTCCACGCAGTTGAAGTAGCGGCTGTAGTCCGCCAGATCGCGCAGGCCGATGCGGTTCCAGGCCGGATGTTGCCATTGCGGTAATCCAATATAAATCAACGGTCATCTTCCCTGCTTTACATTTTGGCAACAACGTTAACGTTATCTGCGCCGCCTTTCAAGTTACGCCGGGCTTATAGCGCGGCAAGGATCTCACTGGTGCTACGCACACGGGCAATACGCGGGAAGATATTATCGAAGGCGAATTGGTGCATCTCGGCGCTGTAGGTGCTGCACATGTCTTCGGCAATCACCAACTCGTAGCCATGTTCCCAGGCTGCACGAGCAGTAGACTCCACGCCAATATTGGTAGCGATACCGCCCAATACCACCGATTTGATACCCCGACGACGCAGTTGCAGGTCCAGATCGGTACCATAGAATGCGCCCCATTGACGTTTGGTGATCAACACATCGCTGTCTTGTACCGCCAGCGCTTCGGGGAATTCCCACCAGGACGCTGGCAGCCCGCCGACCGGAGACGGTGAAGGTTTATCTACTGGCTGCTTGAGCGCTTCGGCAAAGGAATCAGACCAGCCGACGCGCACCAGAAACACGGGGGCATTCAGCGCGCGAAAGCGTCCTGCCAGATGGGCCGCATGGGTGACGACTTGGCTGGCACTGTGCGGGCCAGCGGCGTAAGGTAAAATGCCGTGTTGCAGATCGATCAGGACCAGGGCGGTGGTTTGGGCATCAAGTTTTAGCATTGGGAGCATCTCAGGGGTAAAGTGGATTTAAGGTTATGCTACTGGCATATGAAAGACGACGGGGACATAGGCTACGTGATAAAACTGCTGCCAGTTAATGGGAAATTTGTTAACCGATGTGTTGTTTCTTAACGTTCGGTACCATTTAGCGTTGCAACAATGCCGTGTTCGCTCTTATCTGGCGCATGAATTTCCTTTATAATGACCGCCTTTTTTCACCAATCTTTAATCCAGCGATCTATGCCGATTTATGAATATGCATGTGGCTCATGCCAACATCGATTAGAGAAACTACAAAAATTTTCCGACGCGCCGTTGACTCAATGCCCGGCGTGTGGGCAGCCCGCACTGACCAAGTTGATCTCTGCCAGCGGTTTCCAGTTAAAGGGTACTGGCTGGTATGCAACAGACTTCAAACCGGGTGATAAATAACAATTCGTCAGATAACAGCCGTGCGGAAACAGCAACTGTTGCCAACCTCCGGCGGAATCGGCTTAAGTCAAAAGGATAGCGTATGCGTACTGAATATTGCGGGCAGTTGAATCTGGCCCACGTCGGCCAGGAAGTCACTTTGTGTGGTTGGGTCAACCGCCGCCGCGATCTGGGTGGCCTGATCTTTATTGATATGCGTGACCGCGAAGGCATCGTGCAGGTGTTCTTCGATCCGGATCAGAAAGCGGCCTTCGACAAAGCCTTCGAACTGCGTAACGAGTTCTGCATCCAGATCGTCGGTACCGTGCGTGCGCGCCCGGAAAGCCAGGCCAACAAGGATATGGCGACAGGCGAAGTTGAGGTGTTTGCCCACGCGCTGGAGATCATCAACCGCTCCGAACCGCTGCCGTTGGACTCGAACCAGACCAACAGCGAAGAAGCGCGTCTGAAATATCGCTACCTGGATCTGCGTCGCCCGGAAATGGCCGACCGCCTGAAAACCCGTGCCAAGATCACCAGCTTTGTGCGCCGCTTTATGGACAGCCACGGTTTCCTGGATATCGAAACCCCCATGCTGACCAAAGCCACGCCGGAAGGTGCCCGTGACTATCTGGTACCAAGCCGCGTGCATAAAGGTAAGTTCTATGCGTTGCCGCAGTCCCCACAGTTGTTCAAACAGCTGCTGATGATGTCTGGCTTCGACCGTTACTACCAGATCGTCAAGTGCTTCCGTGACGAAGACTTGCGCGCCGATCGCCAGCCGGAATTCACCCAGATCGACGTGGAAACTTCTTTCATGAGCGCCGAGCAGGTGCGTGAAGTGATGGAGCAACTGGTGCATGAGCTGTGGCTGGACGTGAAGGGCGTCGATCTGGGTAAATTCCCGATCATGACCTTTGCCGAAGCGATGCGCCGTTACGGTTCCGATAAGCCAGACCTGCGTAACCCGCTGGAGCTGGTGGACGTTGCCGACCTGGTCAAAGACGTTGAGTTCAAAGTGTTCTCTGGCCCGGCGAACGATGCCAAAGGCCGCGTGGCCGCGATTTGTGTTCCGGGTGGCGCACAGCTGACCCGTAAGCAGATCGACGAATACGGCGCTTTCGTTAATATCTACGGTGCCAAAGGTTTGGCATGGTTGAAGGTTAACGATCGTGCTGCGGGTATGGAAGGCGTGCAAAGCCCGATTGCCAAATTCCTCAGTGCCGAAGTGCTGGAAGCGATCCTGGCGCGCACTAATGCGCAAACCGGTGACATTCTGTTCTTCGGTGCCGACAGCTTTAAAATCGTTACCGACGCCATGGGCGCGCTGCGCTTGAAAATTGGCCGCGATCTTGGCCTGACCAAGCTCGACAGTTGGGCACCACTGTGGGTGGTCGATTTCCCAATGTTTGAAGAAGACGGCGAAGGCGGCCTGGCGGCGATGCACCATCCGTTTACCGCACCGCGCGATATGAGCCCGGAAGAACTGCAAAAAGATCCTACTTCAGCTATCGCCAATGCCTACGATATGGTGCTGAACGGCTATGAAGTGGGTGGCGGTTCCGTGCGTATTCACCGCAGTGAAATGCAGCAAACCGTCTTCGGTATCCTTGGCATCAATGAGCAAGAACAACGCGAGAAGTTCGGCTTCCTGCTGGATGCGCTGAAGTACGGTACGCCTCCGCACGCCGGTTTGGCCTTCGGTCTGGATCGCCTGGTGATGTTGGTAACCGGTACCGAGAACATCCGTGACGTTATCGCCTTCCCGAAAACCACCGCAGCAGCCTGTCTGATGACCGATGCACCAAGCTTCGCCAACCCGGCTTCGTTGCAGGAGCTGGCGATCAGCGTAGTGAAGAAAGCCTCAGCCGAACAAGAGAGCGAGTGATGAATTACAAGCGGCCCGAGTCTATTCTGGTGGTGATTTATGCAAAATCCAGTGGCCGGGTGCTGATGTTACAGCGGCGTGATGATACGGAGTTCTGGCAGTCGGTGACCGGCAGCCTTGAGGACGCCGAATCGCCGCCGCATGCCGCACAGCGCGAAGTCATGGAAGAGATTGGCATCGATATCGCAGCAGAGGGGCTGCCGTTGTTCGATTGCCAGCGCTGTGTGGAATTTGAACTCTTTGTCCATTTGCGACACCGCTATGCGCCGGGAACCACGCGTAATAAAGAGCACTGGTTCTGTCTGGCGTTACCTGATGAGCGCGATCCGGTCTTGACCGAACATCATGCTTACCAATGGCTTGAGGCGTCCGAGGCGGTCAAACTGACCAAGTCCTGGAGTAATCAGCAGGCGATTGAAGAGTTTGTGATCCATTCTGTCCAGTAGTTCTTTTTGGAGATATTTTTTATGGCAGGTCATAGTAAATGGGCCAACACCAAACACCGCAAAGCTGCACAAGATTCCAAACGCGGTAAGATTTTCACCAAAATTATCCGTGAGTTGGTGACTGCCGCCAAATTGGGCGGCGGCGATCCGGGTTCGAACCCACGTCTGCGTGCGGCTATCGATAAAGCGCTGTCTAACAACATGACGCGCGATACCCTGAACCGTGCTATCGCCCGTGGCGTAGGCGGCGATGATGATACCAATATGGAAACCATCATCTATGAAGGTTACGGCCCTGGCGGCACCGCGGTAATGATCGAGTGCCTGAGTGACAACCGTAACCGTACCGTGGCAGAAGTGCGCCATGCCTTCACCAAGTGTGGTGGCAACCTGGGTACCGACGGTTCCGTGGCCTATCTGTTCACCAAAAAAGGCGTGATCACCTACGCACCGGGTCTGGATGAAGACACCGTGATGGAAGCCGCGCTGGAAGCGGGTGCCGAAGATATCCAGACCTATGACGATGGTGCCATTGACGTCTTCACCGCCTGGGAAAATCTGGGTGAAGTGAAAGACGCGTTGACCGCCGCAGGCTTTGAGGCAGACTCGGCCGAGGTTTCCATGATCCCGTCCACCAAAGCGGATATGGATGCGGAAACTGCGCCTAAGTTACTGCGCTTGATCGACATGCTGGAAGACTGTGACGACGTGCAGGAGGTTTACCATAACGGTGAGATCTCCGACGAGATCGCTGCAACGCTGTAATGCAAGTGAATGATGGCGTTGCCAACCGGCAACGCCAGGCAACAATCAATGCAGGGTGGTGGTAGCAATGGCGATCATACTGGGTATCGATCCCGGCTCGCGCGTCACCGGCTATGGCCTGATCCGCCAGCAGGGCCGCCAACTGACCTATGTTGCCAGCGGTTGTATTCGTACCGTGGTGGATGATATGCCGACGCGCCTGAAGCTGATTTATGCTGGCGTGAGTGAAATCATTACCCAGTTTCAACCGGACTTCTTCGCTATCGAACAGGTGTTTATGGCCAAGAATCCGGACTCGGCGCTTAAGCTGGGGCAGGCGCGGGGCGTGGCGATCGTTGCTGCCGTCAATCAAAACCTGGAAGTGTTTGAGTACGCGGCGCGCCAGGTGAAGCAGACGGTGGTCGGTACCGGTGCGGCGGAAAAGTCTCAGGTGCAGCATATGGTTCGCTCATTGCTGAAGCTGTCTGCCAATCCGCAGGCGGATGCCGCGGATGCGTTGGCTATCGCCATTACCCACTGCCATCTCAGCCAGAACGTGCTGCGTATGAGTGAAGGGCGGTTGAATCTGGCGCGCGGGCGTTTGCGTTAGAGCCGTTGACAATGTGGCAGTGTTGCTAAATGTCAGTAATCTGAGGCTGGATATTCATCCAGCCTTTTTTATGGTATAAGCTGTATCAATACTGCGTGGCAGTGCGCCACGTGCAGGGATCCATTCAGGAGGGGTAATGATAGGTCGTCTCAGAGGAATTATTCTGGAAAAGCAGCCACCGCTGGTGTTACTTGAAACCAATGGCGTCGGGTATGAAGTGCATATGCCGATGACCTGCTTTTACGAGCTGCCGGAGCTGGGGCAAGAGGCTATCGTGTTTACCCAATTCGTGGTGCGTGAAGATGCACAACTGCTGTATGGGTTCAATGATAAGCAAGAACGAGCGCTGTTCCGTGAGCTGATTAAAGTGAACGGCGTGGGGCCAAAACTGGCGCTAGCGATCCTTTCAGGCATGTCTGCCCAGCAGTTTGTCAGCGCGGTAGAACGTGAAGAGATCACTACATTGATCAAATTGCCAGGCGTGGGTAAGAAAACTGCCGAGCGTCTGGTCGTCGAAATGAAAGACCGCTTCAAAGGCCTGAACGGCGATCTGTTCAACAACAGCAGCGAAATCCCCCTGCCGGCCAGTGCGGCCAAAGCGGCGGAGATGGATATTGAAGCCGAAGCGGCCTCTGCGCTGGTGGCCTTGGGCTATAAGCCACAGGAAGCCAGCCGGATGGTCAGCAAGGTTGCCAAGCCGGGTGCGGATTGCGAGGCATTAATCCGCGAAGCATTACGTGCCGCACTGTAGGCCGGAAAGGGGTAGACCATGATTGAAGCCGACCGCCTGATCTCTGCCGAGCCGTTCAATGAAGAAGAGGTGCTGGATCGTGCGATCCGTCCTAAGCTGCTGACGGAGTACGTTGGCCAGCCGCACGTGCGTGAGCAGATGGAAATCTTTATTCAGGCTGCCAAACAGCGCGGCGATGCACTGGACCATCTGTTGATCTTCGGGCCGCCTGGGTTGGGTAAAACCACCTTGGCCAACATCGTGGCCAATGAGATGGGCGTTAACCTGCGTACCACTTCTGGTCCGGTGCTGGAAAAGGCTGGGGATCTGGCGGCAATGCTGACCAACCTGGAGCCCCATGACGTCCTGTTTATCGACGAAATCCACCGTCTTTCGCCGGTAGTGGAAGAGATCCTGTATCCAGCGATGGAAGACTATCAGCTGGATATCATGATCGGTGAAGGCCCGGCGGCGCGCTCAATCAAGCTCGACCTGCCACCGTTCACCCTGGTTGGAGCCACCACGCGTGCCGGTTCCTTGACCTCGCCATTACGCGATCGCTTCGGCATCGTGCAGCGTTTAGAGTTCTATCAGGTGGCCGATCTGGAGCATATCGTTTCCCGCAGTGCCAACTGCCTGGGGCTGGATCTGTCTACCGATGGGGCGCATGAAGTGGCACGTCGCGCCCGCGGTACACCGCGTATTGCCAACCGTTTGCTGCGCCGCGTGCGCGACTTTGCCGAGGTTCGTGCCAACGGGGTGATCAATGGCGAAGTGGCCATGCAGGCGTTGGATATGCTGAACGTCGATGCGGAAGGTTTCGACTATATGGACCGCAAGCTGTTGCTGGCGATCATCGACAAGTTTACCGGTGGCCCGGTGGGGTTGGATAACCTGGCGGCGGCAATCGGTGAAGAGCGTGAAACGATAGAAGACGTGATCGAACCTTTCCTGATCCAACAGGGGTTTATTCAGCGTACTCCGCGTGGCCGAATGGCGACCAATCATGCCTATAAGCACTTTGGTATCGAGCGGGAAGAGAAGTAGAAATCCAGGATTTACGCCAGGGGAGCCCCTGGCGTAATGAGATTAAGCCTGCTGCTTTTTCGACAGGCTCAGAACAAACAGCACCGCTGCGCTTAACACTACCGAAGGCCCCGCTGGCGTATCGTAAAACGCCGAGAAGGTCAGCCCACCGGTGACCGCAATTATCCCTACCAATACCGCATAACCGGCCATTTGTTCCGGAGTACGTGCAAAACGCCGTGCGGTTGCCGCCGGGATAATCAGTAGTGACGTAATAATCAGCGCGCCGACAAATTTCATGGCCAGCCCGATGGTCAAGGCGGTGACCAGCATCAAGATGGTGCGTGCGCGGGGCAGGTTAACGCCATCGACATGTGCCATCTCCGGGCTGATGGTCATCGACAGCAGATCGCGCCATTGCCACCAGAGCACCAGCAGCACAATCACCACGCCGGTGCCGATCATCCAGATATCGCTGATCGTCACCGACAGCAAATCCCCAAACAGATATGCCATCAGATCTACGCGCACGTTGGACATCAGCGCGACCACCACCAGACCCAGCGATAGCGCGCTATGCGCCATAATGCCGAGCAGCGTATCGATCGACAGCTGCGGGCGGCGCTCCAGCCAAACCAGCACCAGAGCCAACAGCAACGTGACGGCAATCACAGCGTAAAACGGGTTGACGTCCAGCAATAAGCCGAAGGCAACGCCTAGCAGCGAAGCATGTGCCAACGTATCGCCAAAGTAAGACATCCTGCGCCAGACCACAAAGGAACCCAACGGGCCCGCCGCCGCAGCCAGCAGCACACCGGCCAGCCAGCCGGGCAATAACAGTTCAATCATGCCTCACGGCCCCCGGTTTTTTTCAGCACAATTCTGCCTTGCAGGTCGTGACGGTGATTATGGTGATGGCGATAGATCGCCAACTGCTCAGCGCCCCGGTTACCGAACATGGCGATAAACTCCGGGTGCATTGACACCACTTCTGGCGTGCCGGAGCAGCAAATATGTTGGTTCAGGCACAGGACGTCGTCGGTTTTGGCCATCACCAGATGCAGGTCATGGGAAACCATCAGCACCGCGCAGCCCAGCTCTTTGCGCAATTGGTCGATCAGGTCGTATAACGCCAACTGACCGTTAACGTCCACCCCTTGCGTGGGCTCATCCAGCACCAGCAACTGCGGTTGATTCAACAGCGCTCGTGCCAGTAACACCCGCTGGTTTTCGCCGCCGGACAGTTTTTGCATAGGCTGTTCCAGCAGGTGCGCAGCCTGTACGCGTTTGAGCGCGGGCAAGATATCGGCCTTTTTTACCCCGGGTTTGAGCCGCATAAAGCGGTTGACGGTCAAGGGCAGGGTGGCATCGAGATGCAGCTTTTGCGGCACATAGCCAATGCGCAGCCCAGGCAGACGTTCCAGCGTGCCTTCCGTTGGGGCAATTAAGCCCAGCACTACGCGAACCAGCGTTGACTTGCCGGCCCCGTTAGGCCCGAGGAGCGTCAGAATACGACCCGGTTGCAGGTTGAGAGAGATATTTGTCAGTACCCGCCGGGTACCAAAAGAAACAGAGATATTTTTTAGCGTTGCCAGTGTAGACATATCGTGATTACATTTTGCAGAACTAACCGAATGTTATAATATCACGCTTCTTTGCTGAAAACGACGGGATTACTGATGATGGTACAGAAAAATAAATGGCTGCAACGCACTCTGCTGGCGGCGGCTTTGGTGATGGCGGGCAATGCAACGGCCGCCGTAGTGACCTCTATCCGCCCGCTGGGCTTTATCGCATCCGCTATTGCAGATGGGGTCACGCCTACCGAGATTTTATTACCGGACGGCGCCTCGCCCCACGACTTCGCCTTGCGCCCGTCGGACATTCAGCGGCTGCGTAGCGCCGACCTGGTGCTTTGGGTCGGGCCAGATATGGAGGCTTTTCTGACCAAATCCCTGACGCAGCTGCCCGCGAATAGGCAATTGGCGATCGGTGAACTGCCTGCGGTACAGCCGTTGTTGATGAAAGGCGATGACGACGATGACCATGATCATGCAGCCGAAGCGCATAGTCATGCGGATGGCGACGATGGACATGACCATCATCACGGTGACTATAATATGCACGTTTGGCTGTCGCCAGAGGTGGCAAAAGTGACCGCGATCGCGATTCACGACAGATTATTGGAACTTATGCCGCAAAAGAAGGACAAATTAGACGCAAACCTGCGCCAGTTCGAGGATCAGCTAGCGCAAACTGATAAAAATCTTGTTAAGATGCTAACGCCTGTGCAAGGTAAAGGATATTTTGTTTTTCATGACGCTTATGGCTACTTTGAAAAACACTTCGGCTTGAGCCCACTGGGCCATTTTACCGTTAATCCCGAAATTCAACCTGGCGCACAGCGTTTACACCAAATTCGAACACAGTTGGTTGAGCAGAAAGCAGTCTGCGTTTTTGCTGAGCCACAATTCAGACCGGCCGTAATTAATGCCGTTGCCAAGGGTACCACTGTGCGTTCTGGAACGCTGGACCCGCTGGGCACCGGCATCGAACTGGGGAAAGACAGCTACGGGAACTTCCTGACAGAGCTGTCCAACCAGTACGTGAGCTGCCTGAAGTAAAGATTATGAGGATATTATTGAGTGCAGAAGATAGTCCGAACTATCACTCTGGCGTATAACAACCTGCCTCGGCCCCATCGCGTAATGCTAGGGTCGTTGACAGTCGTTACGTTGGCCGTCGCTGTTTGGCGGCCTTCCGTTTATCACCCAGAACATAACCCTATCGTTAAAAGCGTCGAGTTAGAAGCCAACCAGTTAAGGGCATTGCAGCCCGAAGCCAGTGAACCTATTGATGCCGACCAACCTACCCCCGATGATGACATCCCTGAGGATGAGCTGGACCAGAAGGTCGCCGGAGAGGAGGGTGTGCATGAATATGTGGTTTCTACCGGTGACACGCTCGGCAGTATTCTGACCCAGTACGGCATCGAAATGTCGGATGTTTCGCTGCTGGCTTCGCAGAACCGCGATTTGCGTAACCTGAAAATCGGCCAGCAACTCTCCTGGACGCTTACCGAAGATGGCGATCTTAAGCGCCTGACCTGGGAGGTTTCACGCCGTGAAACCCGTACCTACGATCGCGTAGGCAATTCCTTTAAAGAAACCAAGGAAACCCAGAAGGGTGAATGGCGCAACAGCGTGCTGAGCGGCAAGCTGAACGGCAGCTTTGTCAGCAGTGCCTCGGCGGCTGGCCTGACCCGTGCCGAGATCAATGCGGTGATCAAAGCCCTGCAATGGCAGCTTGATTTTCGCAAGCTGCGCAAAGGCGATCAGTTCGCGGTGTTGATGTCGCGTGAAGAGTTTGATGGCAAGAGCGAGCAAAGCCAACTGTTGGGCGTACGTATGCGTAGCAGCGGCAAAGATTACTTCGCTATCCGCGCCGATGACGGCAAGTTCTACGATCGTCAGGGTTCCGGTCTTGCACGTGGCTTTATGCGTTTCCCGACCATGAAGCAGTTCCGTATTTCTTCCAACTTTAATCCACGCCGCGTAAATCCGGTGACCGGGCGCATTGCACCGCATAAAGGCGTCGACTTCGCCATGCCGGTCGGCACGCCAGTGTTGGCGGTGGGTGACGGTGAAGTGGTGATCGCCAAGCGCAGTGGCGCGGCAGGTAACTATGTGGCGATCCGTCATGGCCGCCAATACACCACGCGCTATATGCACTTGAAAAAGCTGTTGGTCAAGCCAGGGCAGAAGGTGAAACGTGGCGATCGCATTGCACTTTCCGGTAACACCGGCCGCTCTACCGGCCCACATTTGCATTATGAAATGTGGACTAACCAGCAAGCGGTTAACCCATTGACGGCTAAATTGCCTCGCTCTGAAGGGCTGATGGGGAAAGATCGCAGCGATTATCTGGCACAGGTGAAGGAAGTGGTGCCGCAGCTGCAGCTGGATTAACCATCGCTATCCCTTATGATTTCCCATCGGCCTGATTTCGGGCCGATGTTTTTTTATTAATGCCTGCTCGAGATAACGATAGCTGCATTTTGTCAGTGAACGGTGATGGTTTTAACCTGGCTCACCCGCCTGACTGCAACTAGGTATATAGTTTATATCTTCCGAGCAGGTGCGTTGAATAAAGAGCAGGTCATGCAAAACGAGAAGAAATCGAACGTAGAGTTCATCCCACAATTTGATAAAGCCTTCTATCATCCGCGCTACTGGGGCGTTTGGTTGGGAACCGGGTTGATGGCCGGTATTTCTCTGGTCCCTGCTCGAATGCGAGACCCATTACTGGGTGCGATTGGTAAACTGGCTGGCAAGGTTGCGAAAGGGGCACGACGCCGCGCCCGTATCAATCTGCTCTATTGCATGCCGGAACTGCCAGAACAGCAACGCGAGCATATTATCGATGAGATGTTTGCTACCGCGCCGCAATCGATGATCCTGATGGCAGAACTGGCCTGTACCAAACCGGAAAAGGTGCTCAAGCGCGTGCGTTGGCACGGTGAAGACGTGCTGGATAAAATCCGTGAGGAAGGCCGCAACGTGATTTTCCTGGTGCCGCACGGCTGGGCCGTTGATGTGCCAGCGATGCTGATGGCTGCGCGTGGGCAACCCATGGCGGCGATGTTTCATAACCAGAGCAACCCACTGGTCGACTATCTGTGGAATAGCGTGCGCCGCAAGTTTGGTGGCCGCATGCACGCCCGCAACGATGGTATCAAGCCTTTCATCAGTTCGGTGCGCCATGGTTATTGGGGCTATTATCTGCCCGACCAGGATCACGGTGCCGAGCACAGTGAATTCGTGGATTTCTTTGCGACCTATAAAGCCACATTGCCTGCGGTCGGCCGCCTGATGAAAGTCTGCAAAGCGGCGATCGTGCCGCTATTCCCGGTTTATGACGGTAAAACCAGCATGCTGGACATTTATATCCGTGAGCCGATGGATGATCTGGCCGAAGCCGACGATGTTCGCATTGCGCGCCGCATGAACGAAGAAGTGGAAAACCTGGTGGGTCCTAATCCGGAACAATATACCTGGATTTTGAAGCTGCTGAAAACGCGCAAGGAAGGTGAGATTGAACCTTACTCGCGGGACGATTTATATCGTTAAGGCAGTTCTCCACTTCAACCGACTCGTACTCCAGGGGAGTTACACGTGCTGCTAAATGGACTCAGCACGTGTAACGCCCGTACAGTCTAGCCTTTTCGTTTCTTACAATTTCAGCAACTTTTGACAATCTGCAACGACGGACCAGCTCCTTGCCTCTCGGCAGGTAATAGCTAACCACACGTTATGTGGGCGTTAGAATTGGCCTCGGGTTGATGTTATCGACTCGGGGCCTTTCTCTTTGTATCCATCACTTTGGCTTCAGATGCCAAGATCCAGAGCACCTATGCGCCGTATATTCATCAACCGCTGTGGATTTTGGGCAGACTCTTAACAATGCACCATACAGCCCTGTTGGATCAGCGGTTCAAGCACCGCAGGATAATGGTCGAAATCATTCCAACGCAAATCCAGTCGCCGCAGATTTTTCATTTGCGCCATGCTGGCCGGTAATTCGCTTAATCGGTTTGCACGCAAGTCTAATGAAACCAGTGAACTCAATGCACCAAAGTCTTCAGGTAGCCGGGATAACTGGTTGAAACGCAGGTTGAGGGTGGTCAGCTTGGGCAACTGGCAGAATTGATCGGGTAAGTACGCAATGGCGTTGTTTTCCAAATCCATCACCTGTAACTCTGACAGCTGAGCGATCTCGCTGGGCAGGGTAGTGAGACGGTTTTTCATCAGGTGCAATTCACGTAGTTGCTCCAGCATACCGATCTCTGAGGGCAACGCGGTGATGGCGTTATTGTAAAGACGCAACTCTTGTAGCGAGGACAGAGCACATAGCGCCGAGGGGAGCTCTGTCAGTTGATTATCCGTCAGATTCAGGTAGCACAATGCTTGTAGTTGGCGCAGCGAATCTGGCAACTGGCTAAAGCCGTTATCACTCAAATACAGATATTTTAATTCACGCAGCTCGCCGATTTCGGCTGGAATTGTTGCTGCCTGATTGTGGCCAAAATCCAGCATCTGCAACTGGTTTAACATACCGATTTCAGCGGGGAACAGGACAATCTGGTTGCAGGAAATATTTAGCACTTTCAGGCCGTGGTGGTGAAATATCCGTTCTGGGAAGCTGGTTAGGCGATTATTGTACAGGCTGATTTTTTGCAAGGAGGATCCACTGAGGCTTTCCTCGCTTAGGTTTTCCAACTGCTGGTTATCGAGATCCAACGAACCCTGAGTGTGTTGCCGGTGATGCTGGTGCAGCATGAATGACTCTCCAAAATTGCGGATATCGACTGATGGTACGCAAGCGGGGGAGGTGGGGGAACAAAAATTTGGCAGTGTTGACCTCGAATGCCAAAAGCACCCGAGGGTTTGGAGAGGTTTACGATTTAAAAGTTTGAATGGAAACCGACTCCGGCGCCCGTGGCGTTGCCATCCCAGCTAACTTGCATGGTGACGGCACTGTCTTGTGAGGTACTAAATTGCATACCACCCGCGATGGAGACTTCACCATCATATTCCCCGGCGGCAACGGCGTAGCCAGACTCATTGCGGTTATAATGCAGCGAACTGACCGCCTGCGCCATCGCACCGACTCGTTTGATATCTTTGGTGTTTTCATCGATATCCTTGCGGTTGGCGGCAATATCATGCGAGTTCTGATTGATCGCGGCACTGTTACTGGCAATACGGGAACGGTTAAGAGCAACGTTGGCGCTATTTTGTTGAATGTAAGCACCCTGTGCGGCCTGTTCGTTACGTACACCGCGCAGAGCAACGACATTGGCGTTAACCAGTGTCATATCCGCATCTTTGCCTTTAGCCCCTTTCTTACCAGTGATGGATTGTCCGTCTTTGCCATCGGCACCGTTCTTACCATCAATACCGTCGCGGGGGATATTAGCCGAGGCATATTTTCCGGCGGTTAATGTGCTCTGTTCGTTTTGCCGATCGTCCTGATGTGAAGCTGGGGCATTCTGATGTGTCGGATTACCTTCGGGATTGTTGTGGTGATAGGCAGCGAGTTCCTCTGCGGCAGCTTTCGCGGTATCGCGCTGTTCCTGCGTCGCGTTGCTGTCCAGATGCGAAGAGCGATCAATCACTGGCGCATCGAGATGGGGGGTAATCAGCGCCTGATGGATGCCATCCAGATGCGTGGCCGGAGCGGCCTGATGTGTTGGGATGCCTTCGGGATTGTTGTGCTGATAGGTGGCGCTCTCCTCTGCGGCAGCTTTGACGGTATCGCGCTGTTCCTGCGTCACGTTGCTGTCCAGGTGCGAAGAGCGATCAATCACTGGCGCATCGAGATGGGGGGTAATCAGCGCCTGATGGGGGAGAGTATTTACCGTCGGGCTGGTGTAGGTTAAGCCGAGGTCTTCTAACACTCCTTTAATATTTGTGCCTTCAGGAGCACGCTCGATGAAGCGTTGAATTTTCTGATTTATTTCTTCCTGACTCATGCCTGATTGGATGGTTTGCAGCTCTGTCAACGCACCTGCGAAGCTATCCGCATGGGCGATACCGCTAATTGCGGCCAGCGTGATTAAAGAAGCAAGCAGGGTTTTCTGGATGGTCATTTCTACTACCTATCATTAAGTCATTAAGGTTGGGGAGCTTGATATGACCATCCATAGTCTTTCTTGCTTCTATAGACTTTGCATAAACAATCACAGTCTTTGTTTTGTGTTTATAGTCTTTATTTTGGCTATTCTATGTATTGATAAAGACTTTTTATTGACTGTTATCAATTTTAAATGACTTACATAAAGGTGTTGACTTGATGACTTTCGATCGAAGACTTAAGGCGTTTCAAGTGAGGTGTATTACGCTGGGATGGTGATTGCTAACAGGTGTGGATTATATCCATGGGCAATGAATTTTGTGAAGGTCTGGCAGATTAGGTGTACTAGGGACGGAAGCCGTGTGAGATGAGAGAGGTAGTCTGGAGACTAGTAGGTCACGTTGCGCCGGACCGTTTCCAAAACCTCGGTCAGCGCAACTGACTATGTTATGACTTACTGATAGTGAAAATCAAAGTCTGCTATGGTGCAGTCACCTGCCAGGCCAATCGCTGCTGATAACTTGGCATAGTAGCTATCAAGGCCAACCGCCTCAACCGCTTCAATCGCGGGTTTGATCCGCATGCAGTAGAGTTCAGGGTAACCCTTTTCAACCACCTTGTTGTTAGGGATCTGCTCGCCACACACTGCTTTATAGTAGGTTCTAACGGCTTGCTTGACGCTGGTTGGGGCCTGATTAACCGAAACTTGCTCGCCAAGATCCATCAGCTTTTGCAGGGTGGGGAAGGTGTCGGTCGTCACGCATTCGTGCAGTCTGGCGAAGAAGTTAAGGAAATACTCCACCGAACCCAAGTCCGAAATCTTGGGTTTGGTTGATTTACCATTGCGATTGCCTGCGGAAGATCTTGCACCAACCGAGGGGATCAGCTTGTCGAGGTCAAGATTAAACAGATTGTCGGCAATCTCGCGCCGCTCTTTTAGCGGTATTTCCAGCATTTTGGCTATCAGTGCCTTGGCGGGGGCATCGAGCAGACCATGATTGGTAAGCCATTGCGTGCGTGAATATTCTCTTTTGGTCCGCGCCCAATCTGGTGGATTATCCGAGTGGAACAGCGTGGATTTGCCTTTGCTGTCAAAGGCGATATAGGTGCCATCCGCAAACTGAAAACGGGTGTTTTTAAAGCTGCCGATGGTGGTGTTAATGACCAGTGCGTCTTTGACAAATTTGGCGACTTCAGGTGCCATGACGAAACTTGTCGAGCTATCGCTGTTAATGACTTCCTTCAGTTTGCTGACGTCGGTCACCTTGGCTGGCAGTAAGGGGAATTCAAAAAATGCGTGTATCATTTATCTGATTGTCCTTTGATTAACCTTTGTCTAATCCAATACTTATTAAAGTTTATCACCTCTTCAAGCTGTCTGTTGCTACTAATTATGATAGCTAGCGCACAGATGGCTTGATGAACTGCTTTTTAGTCTATGTAAAGGAATGGAAGAAAAGCTCAAAGGTCAGCACCTGGGAGACGGAAAACGTTATCCAGGTATTAAAAAAGCCAGCCGGTAGAGTAACCGGCTGGCTTATAACAGCGTGTCGAAATAACTAAATCAGTCTACGCGCAGGATACGGCTGGTATTGGTGGTGCCCACGGTGCTCATGACGTCACCTTGGGTAACCAGCACCAGATCGCCAGACACCAGGTAACCTTTATCACGCAGACGGGCGATAGCGTCATTAGCGGCGGCAACGCCATCGCTGTGGCTGCCGAAGTAGACCGGGGTAACACCACGATACAGCGCCGTCAGGTTCAGCGTGTGCTCATGGCGTGACATGGCGAAGATCGGCAAGCCGGAGCTGATACGCGACATCATTAGCGCGGTGCGTCCAGATTCGGTCATGGCGATGATGGCGGTAACCCCTTTAAGGTGGTTAGCGGCGTACATGGTCGACATGGCGATGGCTTCTTCGATATTGTCGAACTGCACGTCCAGACGGTGCTTGGATACGTTGATGCTTGGGATTTTCTCTGCGCCCAGGCAAACACGCGCCATGGCGGCTACCGTTTCGGCTGGATACTGGCCCGCAGCGGTTTCGGCAGACAGCATGACCGCATCGGTACCATCCAGCACGGCGTTCGCCACGTCCATCACTTCGGCACGGGTCGGCATCGGGTTGGTGATCATCGATTCCATCATCTGCGTGGCGGTGATCACCGCACGGTTCAGTGTACGGGCGCGACGGATCAGTTTCTTCTGGATGCCCACCAGCTCCGGATCGCCGATTTCGACGCCCAGATCGCCACGGGCAACCATGACTACGTCGGAAGCCAGAATGATGTCATCCATCGCTTCGTCGCTGCATACGGCTTCAGCACGTTCTACTTTTGACACGATTTTGGCGTTGCAGCCTGCGTCACGTGCCAAGCGGCGAGCATAGTTCAGGTCTTCGCCGGTACGTGGGAAGGAGACGGCCAGGTAGTCGACACCAATTTTGGCGGCGATCAGAATATCGGCTTTGTCTTTTTCGGTCAGAGCTTCGGCAGAAAGGCCGCCGCCCAGTTTGTTGATGCCTTTATTGTTCGACAGCGGGCCACCTACGGTGACTTCGGTGAACACTTTCATGCCCTGAACTTCCAGCACTTTCAGCTGTACGCGGCCATCGTCCAGCAGCAGCACATCGCCAGGAACCACGTCCGCAGGCAGGCCTTTATAGTCGATACCGACTTTTTCTTTATCGCCTTCACCCTTGGTCAGATTGGCATCCAGCAGGAATTTATCGCCGATGTTAAGGAAAATCTTGCCTTCCTTAAAGGTGGAAACGCGGATTTTTGGCCCTTGAAGATCGCCCAGGATAGCGACATGACGCCCCAGCTTTGCCGCAATCTCACGCACTTTATCTGCCCGTGCCTGATGGTCTTCTGCATTGCCGTGGGAAAAGTTAAGCCGAACTACGTTCGCACCAGCAGCAATAATCTTTTCCAGATTATTGTCGCGGTCGGTAGCCGGACCCAGTGTGGTAACGATTTTGGTTCTTCTGAGCCGTCTGGTCATGTATTACTCCGTTGACTTGTGACGCAAGTATTGGTGTTGCTGAACGTCAGATAACGAAACCGGATGAGGGGGCCGACGTTTTTCGCCTACCCAATGTTCATCTGGGTTATCTGTATGAACGAGCTATCAGGGTACAACTATAATCCCGCGGGTCAACTTGTGATCTGACCGGCGGTTTTTAAATCCGTTTTCAGTCGAAACTGTTGGGGACGATCCCTTTATCAAAGCGCGATTCTTTCAACGCTTCCTTGACCCGCTTCAAGTTATCTCTGAATTTAGCCCCTCGACGCAAGGTAAATCCAGTGGCCAGCACATCAATCAGGGTCAACTGTGCAATTCGGGACACCATGGGCATATAAACATCGGTATCTTCCGGCACGTCCAGCAGTAGGGGGAGGGTCGCAGCCTGGGCCAACGGTGTATCTTTCGAGGTGATGGCGATGACCGTGGCGTCATTCTCTCGTGCCAGATGCGCCATCTCGACCAGATTCTTGGTGCGCCCGGTATGGGAGATTAATACAACGACATCTCCCTCGACGGAGTTCATGCAGCTCATGCGCTGCATGACGATATCGTCAAAATAGACCACCGGAATATTGAAGCGGAAAAATTTGTTCATGGCGTCGTGCGCCACGGCAGCAGAGGCTCCCAGGCCGAAGAACGAGATTTTTTTTGCCTGGGTAAGCAGATCAACCGCACGATTGATTGCGGTAATGTCGAGATTTGCCTTTACTGTATCCAGGTTGGCCATCACCGACTCAAAGATCTTACTGGTGTAAGCGGCAACGGTGTCGTTTTCTTCGACATTGCGGTTTACATAGGGCGTACCGTTGGCCAGACTTTGAGCCAGATGCAGCTTGAAATCGGGGAATCCTTTGGTTTCAAGGCGGCGGCAAAAGCGGTTAACGGTCGGCTCACTGACATCGGCCAATTTGGCCAGCCGGGCGATGCTGGAGTGAATAGCGGTTTGTGGGGAGGCCAGGATCACCTCGGCGACTTTCCTTTCCGATTTGCTCAGGAGCTCCAGATGGTTCTGGATTTTTTCCAGCGTATTCATATAACGAGAGTCACTCATGGTTTATACCTGCCGGACACCTGCTGTCACTGGTGAACCATAGGGTATGTCGATTTCAATCAAAGGAGAAATCAATCCGGTTTAATGAAAATATACTACGTGCTGGTAAGCGTTGGCAGTGTCGACAAGGGATAAGCTGGCTTTTTTCACCAGAACATGACCTGTGTCTAACTTTCATAATGGTAAAAGAGTGTCAAAAAAGATAGAAAATTACAGTTTCCCCCGTTGCCAGCAGCGTTAGCGCTACGTCAGGGATAACGCCGTAGTTTCTAGGGCTTTTTTTCTGCTTTTGATCCGGGTTTACTGGCCGTAGCGAAAGAGAGTACATTAGTAATGTAAGAAAATTACAAATATCCTGCATCGAGGAGATGAACATGGCGGTAACCTCTACAGCCCAGGCCTGTGACCTGGTTATTTTCGGCGCAAAAGGCGATCTGGCGCGTCGTAAACTGCTGCCTTCCCTGTACCAGTTAGAGAAAGCCGGTCACATCCACCCGGATACCCGTATCATCGGGGTAGGCCGTGCCGAGTGGGATAAAGAAGCTTATACCAAGGTGGTCAAGGAAGCCCTGGGCACCTTTATGAAAGAAAAGCTGGACGATGAGCTTTGGGCCACGCTGAGCGCACGCCTGGACTTCTGCAATCTGGACGTCAACGACAGCAAGCACTTCGCCGAGTTGGGCAAGATGCTGGATCAGAAACATCGTACCACCATCAACTATTTCGCCATGCCGCCAAGCACCTTTGGTGCCATCTGCAAGGGCCTGGGCGAGGCCAAGCTGAATAAAGAACCGGCGCGCGTGGTGATGGAAAAGCCACTTGGTACTGACCTGGCATCCTCACGGGTGATCAACGATCAGGTCGCTGAGTACTTTAACGAATCCCAGGTTTACCGCATCGACCACTATCTTGGCAAAGAGACGGTACTGAACCTGCTGGCGCTACGCTTTGCCAACTCCCTGTTTGCCTCCAACTGGGATAACCGCACCATCGATCACGTGCAGATCACCGTGGCGGAAGAGGTAGGTATTGAAGGGCGTTGGGGTTACTTCGATCAGGCCGGGCAGATGCGCGACATGATCCAGAACCACCTGTTGCAGATCCTGACCATGATCGCCATGTCACCACCGGCGGATCTGACCACTGACCGTATCCGTGATGAGAAAGTGAAAGTGCTGCGCTCGCTGCGCCGTATCGATCAGACCAATGTCCGGGAAACCACCGTGCGCGGCCAGTACACCGCAGGCTTCGTGCAGGGTAAAAAAGTGCCGGGCTATCTGGAAGAGGAAGGGGCAAATAAGAGCAGCAACACCGAGACTTTTGTGTCCATCCGCGTCGATATCGACAACTGGCAATGGGCTGGGGTGCCATTTTATCTACGTACCGGCAAGCGTTTGCCGACCAAATGTTCAGAAGTGGTGGTGTACTTTAAAAACCCACCGCTGAACCTGTTCCGTGACTCCTATCAACAACTGCCACAGAACAAACTGACCATTCGCCTGCAGCCGGACGAAGGGATCGAAATCCAGGTATTGAACAAGGTGCCGGGGCTGGATCACAAACATCGTTTGCAAACCACCAAGCTGGATTTGAGTTTCTCGGAAACCTTTAACCAGGAACACGTGGCCGATGCCTATGAGCGTCTGCTGCTGGAAACCATGCGCGGTATTCAGGCGCTGTTTGTGCGTCGTGACGAAGTGGAGGAAGCCTGGAAGTGGGTTGACTCAATCATGGATGCCTGGAAAGCGGACAACGAAGCACCTAAGCCATACCAGTCTGGGACTTGGGGGCCGGTGGCTTCCGTCGCGATGATCACTCGCGATGGCCGTTCGTGGAACGAATTCGAATAAGCAGCAGTTAACCAGCTCCCTCTCTCGCCCTAACCCTCTCCCAAAAGGAGAGGGAACCGATCGAGCTCTCCGCTACCCTGGTGTTCTTTCTGAGGCCAGAGGTAGATTGAGACCGATTTATTATCGGAGAGGCCTGGGGTGAGGGGCTGGTAACACGTCAACAGAATTAGCCTAGGTGACCGGCGTCAGCCTGTCTGCTGGCTTTTAGCGGTGCGATCGGAATCTGCAGCGATGCGGAGCCCTGTGGCAGGGGCGTGCCAACACCAACCGAAAGTAATGGAGAGAATGACGATGAAAAACTGGAAAACCAGTGCAGAACAGATCCTGACGGCAGGCCCCGTAGTTCCGGTGATTGTGATTAACAAACTGGAACACGCTGTGCCGTTGGCCAAAGCACTGGTTGCGGGTGGCGTGCGTGTGTTGGAAGTGACGCTGCGTACCGCCTGTGCGATGGACGCGATTCGTGCGATCGCCAAAGAAGTTCCTGATGCCATCATTGGTGCGGGCACGGTGATCAATCCACAGCAGTTGCAAGAAGTGACCGAGGCCGGTGCACAGTTTGCCATCAGCCCTGGTCTGACCGCCGATCTGCTGAAAGCCGCCACCGCAGGCAGCATTCCGTTGATCCCGGGTATCAGCACCGTTTCCGAGCTGATGTTGGGGATGGATTATGGCCTGCGCGAGTTTAAATTCTTCCCAGCGGAAGCCAACGGTGGCGTCAAGGCGCTACAAGCCATTGCCGGGCCGTTCTCGCAGGTGCGCTTCTGCCCAACCGGCGGTATCACGCCAAACAACTACCGTGACTATCTGGCACTGAAAAGCGTGCTGTGCATCGGTGGTTCCTGGTTAGTGCCTGCGGATGCGCTGGAAAGCGGCGACTATGCTCGCATCACCGAATTGGCGCGTGAAGCCGTCAAAGGTGCTACCGCCTAAACCCGCGTTCGCTCCTGCTGATGCCAATCCTCTGTGATTGGCATTTTTTTTGCCTGTAAATACCACAACTTCACATTTTGCGGTGGTTGCTATCAACTTACTGAATGGATTCCCTGATGAAGCAGGGCCTAAAGCTATGGGGCGTGAAAAAGATTGAATTATGGCAGATTGCTATATATGATAATGAGAATGATTATCCTTACGATGCTGTTTGCAAAATGAGTCAGCATGTCTAACCCGCTGGGTACATTTCTGGCAGTATCTTAACGTATATATTTTCGGGTCAGGATTGGCTTGAAATATTTTTCCGGTAAATAGATTTTATGCGGGATTTATTCAGACAGGAAGTCACAGAACATCAACGTGCCAAATGGGCTGGCAAAGCGTTATTGATAACGGGTATGCCTGCTTGGTGCTTC
Organism: Serratia sp. J2; assembly: GCF_046269175.1. Classification (NCBI taxonomy): domain Bacteria; kingdom Pseudomonadati; phylum Pseudomonadota; class Gammaproteobacteria; order Enterobacterales; family Yersiniaceae; genus Serratia; species Serratia sp. J2. Next base: position 254,838 of record NZ_JBKABN010000004.1, on the reverse strand, counting down.
GGCGTTTTATCGTTATTGTTTCTTCTTGTCTTTCTTGCCTTCCTTATATTGGGTAGCTACACCCGCCGCATCAATGTGTATGGAGAAATAACTACCTTTCCTCGCTCGGTAAACGTGTTTGCACCACAACAGGGATTCATCGCAGAGCGTTTTGTCGGCATTGGCGATGTGGTCAAAAAGGGTCAGCGCCTATATCAACTAGATGTCAGCCGTGTGACGGATACCGGCAAAGTCAGCGCCAATACGCGTTTGGCGCTGGAAAACCAGGTACAGCATGTCGATAGCATTATTTTGAAGCTACAAGACAATAAACGTATGACGTTGGAGAATCTACACCAGCAAAAGCAGCAGTATCAAACGGCCCATTCGCAATCCAAACAGTTGCTGAATAACGCACGTGAAGGGGTTGATTTTGCTCAAGATAACATGCGCTCATATAAGGAGTATCAACGACGCGGCTTGATAACCAAAGATCAGCTTAACGGGCAGACCTATTCATTTTATCAGCAACAGAGTCTGTTCCAAAATTTGTATAGTCAGCATATCCAGGAATCACTGCAAATAACTATTCTGGAAAGTGATATTGTTACGCGCGCTGCGGATTTTGATAACCAGATTTCTCAGTACCAGTTTCAGCGTAGTGATTTACAGCGTCAATTGGCTGAAGCAGATGCCAGCGGAGCGTTGATAGTTAACGCACCAACCGATGGTCGTATCGAATCTCTAAGCGTTACGCCAGGACAAATGGTCAATAGTGGCGATAGTTTGGTGCAGATTATCCCTCGTAGCGATGCGATTTATCAATTAGTGCTGTGGTTGCCGAACAGTAGCGTACCCTATGTCTCTGCGAATGATGCCATCAACATTCGCTATGACGCTTTTCCCTACGAAAAATTTGGACAATTTCCCGGCAAGATCGAAAGCATTGCTTATGTTCCTGCCTCCGTTCAAGAAATGTCCACTTATAGCAGTTCCCCCGTGCATCAAACGGCCGCGCAGACGGCATCTTATTACAAGGCCATCATCGCGCTGGAAAAAACGCACATCAGTTATCAGGGCAAAGTGCTGCAGTTGACTAACGGTATGTATGCCCAGTCGACGCTTTTCCTGGAGAAAAGGCCCTTGTATCAATGGATGTTTTCGCCTTTTTACGATATGAAAAAAAGTCTGATGGGACCGATAAATGACTGATTCTTATTTCGCGACGCTGACTGGAAGATTGAACTTGGCACTTGGTAGAAAGGTGCCGCAGATCCTGCAAGCGGAGGCATCTGAATGCGGTTTGGCTAGCTTGGCGATGGTGTGTCATTACCACGGGTTGCAAATCGACCTGTTCAATCTACGCAACCGCTACGGCTTTTCTTCACGTGGGGCAACGATGGCCTCATTGATCGATATAGCAAATGCACTGAGGTTACAATCGCGCGCACTGTCACTGAACATCGACGAACTTAAGGTGTTGAAAATGCCCTGTATCCTCCATTGGGATATGAAGCACTTCGTTGTGCTGGTCAGTATCAGCCGCGGACGAGCAGTGATCCACGATCCGGCTTTCGGGCGTAAGGTGATGGAATTGCATGAGCTCTCGCGGCACTTCACCGGGGTAGCACTCGAACTGTGGCCCGACAGCGAATTTCAACCAATCAAACAGCAGAGCAGGTTACGTTTTCGCAAGCTCATGGCCAACGTGCACGGCCTCAAGGGGGCATTGTTTAAGATCTTCTGTCTTTCGATAGTGATTGAAGCCATCAACCTGTTGCTGCCGGTTGGCACGCAGTTGGTGATGGATCATGTCATCCTGGCTGGTGATCATGACCTTTTGGCTTTGATATGCATAGGATTGTTGAGCTTCATTTTATTCCGTACTGGCGTATCCATGCTGAGAACGTGGATTTCCATTGTTATGGGGGCGCTGATAGACGTACAGTGGAAGGCGGGGGTTTTCGATCATCTGCTGAAACTGCCTCTTTCTTTTTTCGAAAAGCGCAAGCTGGGTGATATTCAATCCCGCTTCGGTTCGCTGGATACAATCAGAACCACCTTCACCACCAGCATCGTCAGCAGTATTATCGATGGCATCATGTCAGTAGGCGTGTTTATTATGATGTTGCTTTATGGCGGTTGGCTAGTGTGGGTGGTGCTCGGCTTCACGGCGGTATACATCATCTTACGGCTATCGACATACCAATATCATCGGCAACTGTCGGAAGAGCAACTGGTAAAGGGCGCGCGGGCAAGTTCTCACTTTATGGAGACTTTGTATAGCATTGGTACCTTAAAAGCATTGGGATTATCCGAGACTCGGGCACAGTTTTGGTTAAACCTGAATGTGGAAACGATTAACGCTGGCATCAAGTTAACCAAGCTGAATATGATGTTTGGCGGGCTTGGCGCGTTTATTGCAACCTGCGATCAGGTGATCATTCTGTGGTTAGGGGCTGCGTTAGTGATCGACAATCAAATGACGCTCGGGATGTTTGTTGCTTTCAACGCTTATCGAGGCCAATTTTCTGACCGTGCCAGCAGCCTGATCGACATGATGCTCCAGTTGCGTATGCTAAGTTTGCATAATGAAAGGATAGCGGATATCGTATTATCGCCGCCGGAACAGCAAATGCCAATTCGCCAGCTATTTGCTAAAGGCCAGGCGGTGGAACTTCAGATTCGAAGTCTACGTTATCAATACGATCGTCTAGCCAAGCCTATTATTGCCGACTTAAACCTCAGCATCGCGGCGGGTGAAAGTGTAGCGATCGTCGGTCCATCCGGTGTGGGCAAGACCACGTTGATGAAATTGATGTGCGGATTGCTGACGCCGGATGAAGGCGCGATTCTGGTTGATGGCTTGGATATCAGCAATATCGGTGTGAATAATTATCGCCAGTGTATTGCCTGTGTGTTGCAGGATGACAAGTTGCTGGCAGGTTCGATTGCTGAAAATATTTCGGGATTTGATGCTGAGTGGGATTTTCAGCGTATTGAGGCTTGTGCCCGCCGATGCAATATGCATGACGATATTCAAAATATGCCAATGGGATACGAAACGTTAATTGGGGAGTTGGGGGGCAGTTTATCTGGTGGACAGAAGCAGCGATTGTTGATCGCGCGTGCACTTTATCGCAGGCCTAGTATATTGTTTATGGATGAGGCAACTAGCCATTTGGATCTGAAAAATGAGGTGCATATCAATGATGCTATTGCGAAAATGAATATTACCCGCGTTATCATCGCGCATCGCCCTTCGACGATTGCCTCAGCGGACAGAGTCATTACGTTAGTGTGAAAATAGGTATGGTGTGATCAAATACTTTTATCTCTATGTGTAAATGTTAATTTAAGATGGCGTAAAGCTATGAAATCCTATGCATTAATAATTTCACATAATCCTGATAATACAAGCGGTGTCATTTATGCTAGCCAGTGTTGCGGGTGAGGCATTGAGCTTGTTGGCCAATAACGGCTGAGCTTGGCTATTATCTATAATACATTTAAACGTATGTAAGTGTTCTAAGTAACATATTTTCTATGGTTTATTTATTGAACTATTATCTTTAAAATGTTATCTTTTCTATTCCATTAATAGGAAATGGAGGTTTTATGTTTTTAGTTCTGATGGTCTTACAGTTCGTTGTCGCTTTCTTCGCATATGATTATTGTGAAAAAAGATTAGATAAATTAAATAGTAAATAACCTAAATAAGCAGGGTCGTCATTTTTCGACTCTGCTTTCTATTCCATCCACGATGAAGCTAGGCCTGACTCTGTTTCCATCGTCTGTTCGGTGAAGGATAAATGAGTATTTAAAAAGCCTAATAATGCAGACTCCGGTATATCTTGTGGTAATTCTAAGGTGTCAATAATTGTTAAGAAAATTGCTCTTAGTAGAACCCCAGGGCCTGAGATATTCAACGTTACCCTCGAATTGTTTTTGTATCCATCAAGAGCATAATTGAAAATAAAGTCACTCTGGATGTTTTTTTCTACCAAACTAAATATTTTTCTATAATTTTCATTTATAATTTTTAGCGATAGGTCTATTGTTGTTGAATTACTGTTGGTGACTATAACGTTACTAAAAAACACATTGATATTTTTTTTATGTCTACTGAGTAGAGGTATATCGAAAGGGATTCTTATTTCTTTCAAACTGCAGAATACACTGTTGCTTCCAGTGCTGCATAAATCCTTTTTTATGGCATTGAATAATGCTGAATTATCGAAGCAATCATTGCTCTCAAACGTTTTCCTTTCTTTATTTTCTATCTGCCAAAATTTTTCAAATGCCATTGTGTTTTTTGTTGCCTCTATTTTTTCATTGTGTTGATCATGCAGATTATTATCAGTTAAATATCTGTCAGTATGTGGGAAATCAATGTTTATTTTAGGTAACGTATCGATATCAATGTAAATTCCACCGAACTCTGATAGAACCAGTAGTCTTATCACATCCGATGCTGCAGCGAGATTAGTTCTATAGAATATTTCAAAATTGTAAATTTTAAGTCTCCCCCTGTTTTTATATTTACTAGTTAGGGTGTTAATATCCATTATTTTTATGTTGCGATAGCTTGACTTGATGTTAGTAAATTCCTTACGTGCTTTATTTATATAACGGCTCAGGGATTTTTTACCTGATACATCAGTAAGATATTCTGCTATTATTTCGTCATTAAATATATTTCTCTCCTGTGAAAAGCACCAACATTGGCGTTGTACTCGCAATGCTTCGTCCTTTGAGGTTTCATCGGAACGCAATGTTGCTTTTTTTGCTTTCAATAGCTCACCTGCTAAGAGTGTTTTGGGATCCATCCATAACATAACACGATAGTCATTATTACGCTTTGCCCATAACTCAACATGCTTGAGTTGCATTTTTGATATTTCACCAATCCAGATAAAGTGAATTAATTTGTTGTTTAATTTTTTGTGTTTATTTGAGTTAAACGCGAGTTGGTATAAGGCTAATAGCTTTTTTTTCAGGATGTACATAGGGATGCCATGAAAATTATTTTCTATAGAAATAAGTAACTCATCGATAAAAATAAGACTTTTCAAAATATTGCTGGCGATCCCTGACTCATAAGCGATAGCTGCATGGCTAAATGTTTCGGCGATGGAGTTTATGTTGGCTTCTTTACTGTTGTACGATGACTTAGATATTATTTCAGCGTAAACGGTTTTAAGTATATCTAATAGGATTAATAGTTCATTGCTGTGTTTCCCTTTTATTTCATTAGGTTTGATTTCATAGCTATAAAAAATTTTTTCTCGCAGTGTGGCTATTTTATCGCTTAGCTTTTTCATTTGTCATAATGCCCTCCTTCAAGGAGGGCATTCTCAATGGTTAAATGTTCAGTTCTGGTTAAAGTGGCTGTTATTTGAAGAGCCATTATTACTAGGTACTCTTGAACCTATAATGGTGCCAGCATTTGTGCTTGGGCTGTTATTGCCTAAACCAGATGCTCCAGCAAGAATACCGCTGTAACCACCAGAAACGTTTTCAAGAAATTCCTTATCTAATTCCTTCATGTTAATCTCTCTATATTTAGTGTGTTATTTCGTGGGTTGGTGTGCATAACCCGCATGTTGCAATGCTCTGACTGAATTGTTTTTTACATAAGGATTAGATATATCGAATGTTCGATTTTATCTAATTAAGCAAAAACCAAGCAAAATCAGATGCGGATAGGATTAATTTTTTTTGGTACACCTCCTGTTATAAGATAGTATTTGATAATGTTGAAAACCAAATGTGTAAAATAAAAATAGCTGCTAAATATTTGGTATATTCTCTATCGCATTTTTTCTATCAGACATTGCAAATTGAGCAATAGAGATTTCAACATATTATGAAGCAATGTGCTGTCAAGAATGTTGTAATGCGTTTCTGCGCAACAGGTGATACTAACATTATGAGATGATTGTGCTCTCCACTTCTGTGAAAGGTCGGGTTGTTTACGTAATCGTTCCTGGTTAAGCCATAACGTCAACGGAATGTTGAGTTTCGGTAGTTCACCTGCGCTATCAGTCAGTTCGAACGATTTTTTTATCGCCAAACAAAAGGCTTCAGCATGCTCAAGCGTAATTTTTTCAGCAAGGACAGACTGATTCAAAACGAAGTGCCCCCTGACTTCGTCGATAGCATTGCTCTGAGGTGGCGTTTTTCCAGGCTGGTATAAACGACGAGCTATACCGAGAGAATCGAAAAGGTTTAGATAACACTGTGCGACGCTAAAGTGACGTTTCTTCGACGGGGACGACGACGGTAAACTGCTGTCGATGACGACAGCATGCGCAAATGACTCGCCTTGCTGTGTGGCTAAGGCCGCCATATGGATGGCTAATTGACCGCCCAACGACCAACCTGCGATCACTGCCGATGCACGTTCGCTTTGTGGAATGCTAGCTAAATGCGCGGCAGCCAACTGCTGCATGGTCACGGAGACGCTGTCTCCTGGCCCCGCCAATCCCGGACTGGCGATCGTTCTGACGTTGGCATAAGGAGACAACTTCTGTATCAATCTGCTGTATTGGTGAATTTGTCCACCAGCACCATGTACCAAATACAGTGTAGGCAGTGAAGGACTGTTTACCGTCTCGGACAGTACCGACAGCGCTAACGGGCTATTCTGATGAATGCGTTCGGCAAGAGACGTTAACTGTTGGTAGCCAAGAATTTCCGCCAGCGTCAGTTCGACGTTTAAGGCTCGCTTAATTTTCCCCAAGAAGGTAATGCCGGACAGCGAACTGCCGCCATTGCCGAAGAAATTAGCGTTGGGATCTATCTGATTGGGCTCGCAACCCAGCGTTTCTGCCAGTAGCATTTGTAGATGCTGCAACTCAGCCGTGATCGTTGGAGAGATGGGGCCAGGTTGTGCCTGTAATAGAGCATCTTTCGAGGATAATAATGAACGATCCAATTTCCCATTGCGGGAGAGTGGGAAGTGTTCGATCACGTGGTATCGCGTTGGCGCCATATAGGCAGGTAGCGCGGAGGCCACATGTTCTCGCAGTTGCACTTCCGCTTGCGCACTCGATTTTCCCTCTGGCGTCAATACTATATAAGCTTCTAGGTGACGTATGCCACTGTCTGGATCGTTGCAGCATACTACGCATGCTTCCGAAACCAGTGCGTTGTTTTTAATAACGAACTCGATATCGCCCAGTTCAACACGGAATCCTTGTAATTTAACCTGTTGGTCTTCGCGGCCAAGAAATTCGATATAGCCGCAGCGATTCCAACGACCGCGATCGCCTGTGCGGTACAGACGGCCACCGAGCTCTGAGCACGCAATAAAACTGTCGGAGGTGGTTTGCCGATCGCGCCAATATTCGCGTGCTACCCCAGTGCCACCGATATAGATATCACCTGTTGCGCCATAGCCGCACGGCTTATGATTTTCATCCAATATCCACATGTTCTGGTTGGGCAGAGCTACACCATAAGGTATTGCTTTTCTGTATTGTGTATCTCGCGTAAGAGGATGATAGATCGACCAGATCGCCCCTTCAGTCGCACCGCCCAAGCTGGTGATGCACGCGTTGGGACATAGTCTGTGCGCTTGTGCGATCAACCGTGGCGAAATCCGATCTCCGCTCAACCAGATTTGTCGCAATTCAGGCAAGGAAGCGATGTTTTCCTGCTCACAATATTGCAGCAGCATTTGCAATATGGCGGGGACAGAGTTCCAGATGCTAATCTGGTTTTGCCGTATTGCGATCAGCCATGAGGCTGGTTCTTTTGCGTCTTGCGCCGACAAACTGATGACCGTGGCACCCGCTAGCCAACTGCCGAATAGGTCGTAAACCGACAGGTCGAAAGCCAAATCCGCGATGGCTAATATGTTGTCCCGAGGAGAAACATGGAACAGCCAGTTCATAGTTAACAGGGTGTTGGTGACGGCACCATGCTCGATTGCCACGCCTTTCGGCGTTCCTGTTGTCCCCGAGGTGTAAATGACATAAGCGAGATCATGCGCTTTCCCTGGAGTGAAATGAAATTCATCATGCAAGTGGAATGTGGAAAATATCGTATCCAGATCCTGATAATGGGTATCCAACGGATAGCGAGAGTGCCGATGTGATGCGGTATTGATAACCCAATTGCAGCCCGACAACCGGATAACGTCAGCGACGCGTGCGTCCGGCAGTCCCTCTGCGAGAGGCAAATAAGTGCGGCCTGACAGAAGGATACCGAGCGCCACGATGGCCTGCAGCGCACCGCGAGGGAGATCGATAGCGATCAGTGCTTCCTGAACAGTATGAGTTTCCAGCCAATATGCGACTGTACTAGCATGATGCAGCAGTTCATTGTAGTTCCACACGCGCTCACCTTCGATCAATGCTGGCAGGGCTGCATGTTCGTTACCGGCGCGCCACAGCTGCTGCGAAAGGTTTTGGTGAAGAAACTCCGGCATCTCCGCGCCCATAGAAAGCTTGCGCAATTGCGCGATATCGTCAGTTGGCGTTAGGGAGTAACGGCCGACGGCTTGCATGGGATCGTGTGAAATTTGCTCCAGCAGTAGCGCGTAAGCCTGCGACAATGCTTTGATGCGTTGAGGTGCGAACAGCTTGGCGTTGTATTGCCATTCAAATTGAATGCCGTCCATGGTGGAGATGACTTCCAGCACCAGATCAAATTTAGGCGGGGCATAATTTCTCGGCAGCGTATCAACCTGCGCTGAACCAAAAATCAGTTCGTTGTTTTTGCGATGTTGGCAAACGAACATGATCTGGAAAATGGGATGAAATTTGCCGCGTGCAGGTTTCAATTGTTCAACCAAATAGGAGAAAGGCAGTCCCTGATGCTTAAATGCGTGGGCAAATTTACCGGCACATTTTTGCAATAAAGTACTGAAGTTGTCGTCAGTAGTGATATGAAATTGATGAGCTACAGTGTTAACGAAACTGCCGACGGCAGAGTTTAATGCCGGTTCGTTTCTGTTGGCGACAGGGCTGCCGATGACCACGCGTTCCGAAACCGACTCCCTGGCGATCAGCAGAGCGAAGGCTGTGTGTAGCAATGTAAACAGTGACGTACCGGCGAATTTAGCCTGTTGCGCCAAAGCTTGCTGCAAATCGCCCGCCAGCGATTCTCTGACGATGTTTTGCGCTTTATCCGCTGCAGCAATGGCGATGTCATAGCCCAATGAGTGTTTTTCCGGAGCATAGCGCAGCTCATCGAGCCAAAACGCAAGGCTCTCATTAACGTTTGCGACGGTTAGAAAAGGATCTTCAAGGAAGCGGAAAAAAGCATGGCTGTCGTCATACTGAGGACGATGTTCTTCATCAGAACAGTAGTCACTGCTGAGTTCGTCAACCAGTAAGTTGGCAGTCCAGCCATCCACTATGCAATGGTGGAAGGTCAAAAACAGATAGTGGTGCTGCGCGTTTTTTCTCAGGATACGGCAACGCAGTGGGAATTCTGCGCCAAGATTGAACGGAACGCTGCATTGTGCTTCCAGAGCGGACATCACGCTGTTTTGCTGCGCCTCTTCATCAAGCGTGTTGATATCTTGCAGGCAATGTTCAAAAATGGTCGTATCGGGGGAAACGATATCGACGGCGATGTTTTCACCGTCAAGTTGATAGTGGCCGCATAACGCAGCATGACGTTTAAGCATTTTTTTCAACGCGGAAATCAAGCGTGCGGGCTCAAAGGTTCCGATGATCTCCTTGGCTATCGGGATATTATACATGGGGCTATTTTTCGTGAAGTTTTCGTATAGCCAGAGGTATTGTCCCGCATAACGGTTGACGAGATAGTTCGGTTTTTTCCCTTCGTCCTGCGCGGATTTAGCCGGTGTGCATGTAGACAGAAATGCTGCTATGTCTGGTTGCGCGGCATTGATTTCGGCATCGGAGATATTGCCGATTTCCAGATGCTGTGGCGATAGCTTGCCGAAGTTGGCCCCTTTTTTTGCCATTTTCATCAGATGTATAAGGCCTGCTACGCTCATAAACTCACTCCTTCCCTAAGGGGGGGGACGTCTAGCTTGTCACTGCGTCCATGACATGGCTGCTGCTTGCTGTTCGCGGCAATTAAATTGAGCCAGTAAGACAAGTCGCAAAGTTGTACCCCAGGGTTCCTTTGTTGTACCGCAGCGAAAGCGGTTTGGTGATCGGTACTCTCTCCATCGTCGATGCCAAGACTCTTAAATACGCAACCTCGCAGCCTCTCATTGGAGGTATCAAATCGAATATGGGGAAAGTATCCCAACTGTGCTGAAAGGGCGATCAGTTCGACTAAGCCATCATCGATGAACCTAAGACTGTGATCGGCTTTGCGCAGCAACAGCAGCTTTTCGTGCCGGTATCCGTTCAATAGATCTTGCGTGATCTTGGTGCTGCTTGAAGCGTTACACAGAAAGATCATTTTTTGCACTTTCCCCGCCAGTGCGTGCAACAATGGAGGTAGGGTGTTGAGCCAGCTTGCATATTGCAGAGGTGCTTCCGGCACGTTAAATACTGCGGCGGCCAGCAATTGCCCTGTATAGCAATGAGCATCTTCCTGCGATGTGAGAATGCGCGCGTTATGTTCGGAGGGGAGGGTCTCCAGCAAACGGCGTTCGTCTGGGCCTTCGGGCTGTTGGAAAAACAGCACGGGGCTTGTCGACGAGTTCGCATTGACGGATAGACAGCGGCTGATGGCGCAGCGAATATCCAGATGGTGTTGACTTAGCCCATAACGTGAGAGTGCCAGCTGTGTAATATGTTGGCAAAATTCTGCGAGGCTCGGGTGTTCAAAGATATCCCGCAGGTTCAAATCGAACTGACAGTAAACGTTAAGTGCATTAATGATTTTTATCGCTTGCAAGGACTCACCGCCGAGAGTGAAAAAATCGCCATCTTCACTGCCCAACGTCCTCAGCCAAATTTCCTGGACTAATGCGTTGAACGTCGTTGAGTGCAACTCATCTTTCAGCGTTGATTCCACGGAGTGCCGTTCAAGCGTGCGATAATCGATCTTGCCGTTAGGCAGTTTTACCAGTGGCGTTTGATGATGTATGAAGCTTTTGGGAATGTGCGAGTTGGGCAGCATCCCGAACAGCGTGCGTCGGCTAAGCTCATCCAGCGGTTGCGGGCTGTGATAATGCGCGTAAAGTACTGCGCCAGTGTCGCCACTTTTTGCCAACACGGCGACTTCGACAACGTCGGGGAGCCTGCCGATGCAAGCTTCTATTTCGCGCATGTTGACTCGCTTGCCTGCGATTTTTGTTTCGTGAACTTTGCGCCCAAGGAATAATAGCTGCCGGTCCTGATCCAAGCAGGCGATATCACCGGTGCGATAGGCGAGTATTTGTCGATCGCCCATCTCAATCGTCACGAATTTTTCCGCGCTCAGTGCTGGCTGATTTAGGTACCCCAAGCAGACAGTAGCCCCGGCGATTAACAGTTCGCCGCTGCACCCCAGTGGAACCGTTGCGAGATTCTCGCCGACGATCGCTACGAATACGCCGCTGAGCGGGGAGCCGATTGTAATGGCGGCATCATCGTTTTTGACCTCTGCGGCTGTAGCCACCACTGTTGCCTCGGTCGGGCCATAGGTATTGATTAACCGCCTACCGCAGGGAGGCTGTAAGAACCAGAGCTCCTTGGCGCGCGCCGAAAGGCTTTCCCCTCCGACGATCACTGTTTTGACCGTTGCCGGCAATTGCAGTTCTCCTCCGAGTGCAAACAGTAACTCGTTAAAATAGGCGGTGGGGAGATCCAACAGGCTAAGGCGATGCGTTGCGCAGAATTCTAACAAGTCAGGAAAACTGTGCGCTGAGGCGTCGGGAGCTATATACAGACTGGCGCCAACTGCTAACGTCATAAAAATTTCTTCTATGCTGGCGTCAAAATGCAAAGGAGCAAATTGCAAGACGCGATCGTGCGCTTCAATGTTGTAGCGTTCGATTGCAGCGGCGGTGAAAACGTTAAGCGCCCATCTGCCGCAGATAACACCTTTGGGTACCCCGGTGGTGCCGGATGTAAACATGATATAGCCGATCCCGGCGGGAAACTCGGTATTGTTGGCAGGCATCCGACGATGGAAAAGGGCGCAATGCGTGTAATCCTTTGGTACAGCCAGCGCCAAACTTTGCCAGTGGAACGAGGCGCGGAGCAGTGAATGGCGATTCAACGTGCGCTCGGTTATCAAAATGGCATCGTCAAATTGCTCTAGCAAACGGCGATATTCTGCGTCATCGGCGTTCGAGTTCAGATTAACGAACGGCATATTCAATTGCAGTGAAGCCAGCATAAAGATCACGGCCTCTGGCCCTTTGGGTAGGTCGATCAACAGAGCCGTATTTGTTGAGCGGACAGAGGCCAGCAAATTGGACCAGATGATCACTTGCTGCTGCAAAAGCGCGTAAGACAGTTCCCTAAGAGACTTTGAAGGATGTTCCGGCGTACAAATAGCGAGGCTCTGTGGTGCATGAGTAGCCGTGCGTTCAATGCGTTGCATGACATCAACGACATCGCTATCGTGTTCTTTACCGTACAAAGAAAGTGGGAAATGCTGCCTTAGTTGTCGAACAGAGGCGTTTTCTTGTTCGCTGTGCAGCAATGAGCACAGTTTTTGTATCGCCAGGCTGTGTCGTGCCAGGCTAGCTCGATCATAAAGCCCCGAGTCGGCGTCGATTTCCAAGCGAAGTGTCTGGCTATTGATATCGGGACGTAAATTGAATACCAGATCCTGAGCGCCTCCCGAGCGTATGTTGCGTACTACGCTGCGCTGCGTGGGAGAAAACGAAGCCGATGCCTCGAAGGGAATGATATTGACCACTATATTGAACAACGGCGAGTGGCTGGCGTTGCCCCGCATGCTTTTTATCTCTTCATAGCGAAATGCCTGATGTTTTTTGATCTGTTTAAGTTTGCGCTCTACTTCATGCGCCAACTGTAGCCCGGTGGTGGTTTCTTTAATGTCTATGGCCAGCGGGAGTACGTTGGTTTGGCAGGTTAATGCTTGGCGTGCAAGATGCCCCTTGCGCGCCATCATGGGGATGCCGATCACCGGTGCGTTTTCGCCAGTGCAAAAATACAGATGGACCATCACAGCAGCCAGGATCCTCGCCATCCAGGAAGGCTGGTTGGTTTGCAGTGAGAAGAGACTAGCCGAGCACAGAAAAGACTCTGTGTGACGGATAACCCTCCCCGACGGCATGTTGGTACGAGCTAGTGTCGTTGGGACTGGTAGCTGGGAACAGGTCTTATGCCAAAATTGTTTGTCCGCCTGATAGCCCGCTGAAATTTTGTATTCGGACTCTGCTTTGAGCAGTTCATCGAGTGTCGGAGTTTCGGATAACCTCTGTAGCTGCAAGGGCAAATTTCTGTAGGTTTCAGCGACTTGATGAATCAGCAGATAGGCGCTATAGCCATCGAGCAGCAGATGATGACTGCAGAAGTACCATAGAAAATGGTTTTCACCCAGCGACAGGATTTTTTGTCTGAATAGTGGTGGTGTATTCAACAAAAATGGCTGCCCGGCATCTTCCTCCATTAGCGCAAGAGCAACGGCCATGCTATCGCCATGATGCGATAGGTCCACTAACTCCACCACAGCGTTACACACTGTGGTGCATTGATAAGGAACCCCATTATCTTCTGCAAACATTGTATAAAGCGTTGGCGTTTGGCTGAACACCCAATCAATGGCGTCCTTCATTCGCGCGATATCTAGCGGGTGACTTATTTCAACATATTCAGCGATGTTATAAATAGACTTGTCGTTGCTGACCTTGTTGCCGTAATAAAACCCAACCTGCGGATCCAGTAATTTATTTTTGATCATGGCTCCTCCCCCCGACTTTGTCGTTGTTATTTTTTCACAACCATCAGCTTTCCGGATCTTTTTGCACGCCAAAAAACGGTGTCGTTATCTATTATCGGTGCTATGCCTGCAAGATAGTCCATGCACAGTCGGGCACTACCAGGTTGGCAACAAAAGTCCAAAATGCATAGTGCCCCTCCTTCGTTCCATTCGGAGTTATGGGGGATGAATGATGGTTCGCTGATGAAACGTGCCAATGTATCTTCTCTAAAATAGGCCCAGGTAATATATCCTAAAGGGTTGTCCAGATGATCGAACAGGATCTTGAACTGGTTCTGATTGATGGCTTGTTGAGTCCATAGTTGCAGTGTTTTGACATGATACAAACTGTAATTGCTATTCATCAGCATGCAACTAAGGGCAAAACCTAAGTTTTCATATTGGTTGAATTCACTTCTAGCGTGGCAGTTTTCTTTGACAAAGCTCACTAAATCTCTCCTTAGACTTATTATTGCAACACATTTATCGCCTGGCGCTCGAAGCGCATTTGGTATGTCTGCAATTGTTCGGTGATCTTATCTGTTTCACCGTGCCAACCTGCTATTTCCTGATAGATGGTTTCACGGTTCATAAAGGCACGAGAACCCAGCCTCCTGCTGACAGTATCTTTCATCTCTTTATGCAGTTCAGTACTGCTTTTGCCCTTTGACCGCGATTCGTGGAGATATTTCTCACATAGCTGATGGAAAGTTTGCGAGAATCGCTCCTCCACTGTCGCAGAATTTTGTGTAGAAACGCCGTTTGCGGAAGCGTCGACCAACTGGTGTAGCAGGGTGATAGCCGGATGCGTATTTCCCTGGCCCAGACCTTGCCGCTGGGTGAAGATGCCAGCGGACAAGTCAAATATGTTTTGCAGGCGAGCGCCGAAGGCTATCAAGTCATCGGTAAGTATCAAAGTTTGTAAAAACGTTTTATCAAAACCCGCTATTGCGAGGTTCTCTAGCAAACAAGTCTGCCCATAGGTGAAGTTGAAAGAAGCATTAATACCCTGTTGTGTTGCAGCAAGAAATTCTGGGCCGAATCGGTACTTGGCCAGATAAAAGCCAAGATCCAGTACGCCTTGCAGCAGTAACGGCGCATCCTCGTTCAGCTTTTTGTGCTGAATATAGCTGCGGCCAGCCTCTTGTCGTTCACCGGGAAACACGCTGCGCATGCCGTGAAAATCGAGCAGTCGACCTTGCATATCGCAATTGGATGGCGATGTCATCATCACCAGATGACGGCTGCGACAATAGGCGATCTGGGTAGCAAGACGTTGGGCCAGTTCGCAAAGGCCATATAAGGCCCGTTCTTCTTGCGGCAACGTAAGCCATTGTTCTTCATCTAGCGTCAAAGGGCGCGGTAATAGAGAGGGAACGACCGCGATCAATTTCTCCACTCGGATAGCATCCGCTGGCTGCGAGAGCATTGCTGCATGGGGTTGGTAGTACGGAGCGCGGCAAAAATGGGCGGGGCGAATCACGGGTTCGCGCACCAATAAAGCCCGACGCTCATGCACCGTTGACGACGCCGATGGCGCATTTTTAACGCTGATATTGTCAGCCAGTAATATCGCTTTATTGGGTACAGCACCATATGGAAGCAACTTGGCCATTAAGTTTCCCCATAGCGCTTCTAGCACTGCCCCCGTCAACGTTAGTTCACCATCGACCTGTTTGGACCCTCTACCGACCAATGCATTGGCACCGATGCCTTTAACCTGCCAGCGACCATCGAAACCGCAGCGAGCACCGCCGCCGTTGCGTGAGATAGCTCCTCCGCCGTAGCGTTCGGCATAAAATAATTTTTCATCTGCTAAAAGCGGGGTGCAGGTATCGAAAAGAGAATGCTGTTTATTATCTTTGATAAGATAACTGGCTGCCGTTTTCAGTTCTGCCAATTCATCATCGTCTAAAACATTGCTCCAAAGTAGTTGGGTATCTATCTTTTTTGCCGTAAAGGGAACTAGACACTCATTAAGTGCAGAGAGGCTGATCATTTTAATTTCCTTATTATCATTTTTCCATCATCTGAAAATACACCTAGGCAGCCGTTTCTGTTGAAATTCGACTGCTAATGAAATTGCCGTAGGTGATTATCCTATTGTGCTTGTAATATCGAAAATAAAAGATGTCGGATCATATGAGTTATTACCTTCATAATCATGGAGGAATGATAGTTCAATGCCCGTTAATGCTCTCATGTAGACTCCATCCTTGTGAATGGTGACATACAAAAAAGATGCCATTGTAGAACCATAAATTGCCGATGTTATAAGTCCAATCGCGTATTTAATGACTTTCTTTTGCTGCAATAGTATAAAATATTAAATGCTAATGATAATCATTTATGAAAAAGCTACAGCGATTAAACTGAAAAGTCAATAGATGTTTCCATAATTATTCCCAAGGTCCGCTTGGAAAATTGTATATCCCACCATAAGGGCTTCCGCAGGTAGTTAATGCTGGCTTTTTGTATTGATGAAAGAAGGGGTAATCCTTCTAAATATAATCAGTATCTATAATTGTTGACGATTGGGGTTCTGATGAAAGGAGCAATGGCAATAACATTCCCTCAAGGGTAAATATCACTCCATGAGTGCATGGAATATAGCAAGTCGAATAGCTAGGGGAACTCTCTATCACTTGTTAAGGCGCATGCTACCTGAATTTTTCGCATTTAAAAGTCGCTGAAGTTGTCCAAAGGCTCAGACAGAAACCTGGTTTTTTTGCCTGCAAATGCCACAACACTCCATTTCGCTGTGGCCGTCTTCCACACCCCTGTATTAGGATGACCTGTGGCGAGATGGACCGTAAACTTGCCAATTACCGTCTTTTTCTTCTTTATAATTAATAATAACAACAGGTTAAAATGAAACGTAAAGATGCAGTTCGCCAGGAGCTGGAACGTCTTACCCTTACGCTTAGCCGGGAAACGCTGGAACAAAGTGCTGGCGGTTTCGCCGCGGAAACCATCGCTTTCAACCTGGGATTGGCGCGTAACTCTGTTAGTAAAGATCTCAACGAGTTGCACGGTGATCGGTTGGTCATCAAGATTAAATCCCGTCCCGTGCTGTTTTTGCACAGGGCAGTCTGCGAACAGTTGATTGAGCAGTCGCTGCCAGATGACAGGCTGGAAGCCAAAGACTTGCTGGATCTATTACCCGCCAAAGCCTTGCCGCAGCCAGCCAGTGATGACCCTTTTCATACGGTAATTGGTTATGACCGCAGTCTGCGGCTGTCAGTAGAGAAGGGCAAGGCGGCGGTGCTTTATCCCGGTGGATTGCATGTGTTGCTTACCGGGCCTTCCGGGGTGGGGAAAACCTTCTTTGCCGAGGTGATGCACCAATTCGCCACGGTGCAACAGCCACAGCGCCAAATCCCGTTGGTGTATTTCAACTGTGCCGAGTATGCCCATAACCCGGAGCTGCTTTCGTCCCATCTGTTTGGTCATAAACAGGGCGCGTTTACCGGCGCGATCGAAAGCAAACGTGGCCTGATCGAACAGGCGGACGGTGGCTTTCTGTTGCTCGATGAAGTTCATCGCTTGCCCTACGAAGGGCAAGAGAAACTGTTTTCGATCCTCGATAAAGGTGAATATCGTCCACTGGGTTCAAGCGATAAAGCCCGCCCCATCAGCGTACGGCTGATTTGTGCTACCACCGAAAGCCCAGACTCAACGCTGCTACGCACTTTCCTGCGGCGTATTCAGGTGTCGATTGCCATACCGGCGCTGCGGGAACGCTCGCTGGAGGAACAGGTAGAAATCATTACCGGTTTCTTACAGCTCGAGAGCCGCAAAATTGGCCGTATTATCCGCCTGGATAAGGGATTACTGCTCTATCTGTTGGAGAAGCCACTGAGCGGCAACATCGGCCAACTCAAAAGCGATATCCAATTCCTTTGTGCCCAGGCTTGGGCCAGTGGGATGGGACACAGTAGCCCAAGGTTGCTGCTGGATAAGCGGCTGATGGACGTACCGCACTCAGCCAGCGCAAGCAGCCGCCTGCTGGTGGATGCGCTATTTGGTCAGCAGGAGTATCTGGACATCAGCTCACAGCCTATGGAGCAGCTCAAGCAGCATCTGAGCGCCTTGAGCAGCGAGCAGGACAGCGATCTGTTTTACACCTATCTGACGCGCGAATACGTCAACCTGCGCAACAGCAACGTGCCGCCGCAGGAAACCCTGTCAATCCTGAAGAACAAGCTACGCACCATTTTTGAATATGGGTTGTACAGCCGCAACGGAGGGGAAAGCGAGGAACGCTATTATGGCGGCCAGGTTGAGCAACGCATCACCCTGTTAATCGGCTGCATTGAACAGGTGTTGGGTTTCCCGCTGCCACAGAATATGGCCGGCCATCTGCGTAAACACCTGCTGGCACTGCTTTCCTATGTGCAGAAAGGGCTAATCCCTAACCTGTACTCCTCCAGCCTGATCCTGGATTACTGCAAGGATGAGTACGACAACGCCAACCAGCTATGTCGTAAAATCAATGAAATCTTCCACATCCAGTGCCCGTCGACGGAAATCGTCTACCTGTGCCTGTTTTTGAAGGAGTGCCGTAGTTTCCGCCAGCGCAAGGAGGTTAACCCTGACTGCGGTGCCATGTTGATCGGCCACGGTACTACCACGGCCAGCAGCATGGCGCACTATGTCAATCGGGTGCTGGAATGTGAGTTGTTTACCGCCATCGATATGCCGTTCGAGCAGTCGGTGCATGACACATTGGAATTACTGATCGCGACACTGCGGGAAAAACGCTATCAGCGTTTGATCCTGATTGTGGATATCGGCTCGTTGGTGCACTTTGCCAGCACCGTCAGCAAACTGTTCCATATCGATGTGCTGCTGATCCAGAACATCACCATGGGGGCGTTGCTGGAGATTGGGTTGGATCTGACCTATGAAACCAGTGATTTCGTCCCCTTGATGGAACTGATGGCCAGCAAAGGGATTGCCCACCAGCTTTACGACCAGCGGGAAGATGAGACCGGCAAGGTGTTGGCAATCTCCTGTATCACCGGGATGGGCACGGCGGTGAAGATCAAAAAAGTGCTGGAGGAAAGCTTCGGTGAGCTGATGGCGGAAGATACCCGCATGGTATTGGTGGATTACAACGAAGTGCGCAGCCTAGAGCGGTTGCGTCAGGCGATAGGCGGTAACGAGCGGCTGGTGGGGATCGTGGGCACCTTCCAGCCCGGTTTGCCGGATATCCCGTTTATCGCGTTGGAAGAGCTGTTCTCCGAACAGGGGCCGGAACTGGTGCTCAGCCTGTTAAACCCGGACCTTGGCAGCGCCGAACGCCAACTGCAAGTGGAGCGTTGTTCAATGCGCTTCATCAGCGCGCTGACGCTGGAGAGCATCATCAACCATATTTCCGTGCTCAATCCCCAACGTATTCTGCAAGAGATCGAAGCGGTGTTGCATCAGATTTGCCGCACACTGGATCTACAGCCCTCAAGGCAAGTGACACTTCGCTTCCTGATCCACTGCTGTTGCATGGTGGAGCGTATCGTTTTAAGCCACAAACCGTTACAGATTGCCCTGGATGCTCAGCAGGATATCGACCAGCAGGCGTTTTCTGTCATCAAAGACGCGTTTTCGCCGATTGAACGTGCCTATTCTATCCGCCTGTCTGATGCGGAATATTTTTATATCTACGAGCTCCTCTACCGCTAAACCCCACCCTGGTGGGCCTTGATGGCCCACTATCCACTGACCTCTTCCCGGCGTGCCACAAAGTTGGCACAGGCATTGCTATATCTCTAGGGAGCGGAAATTTTCAATGACTTTCAATAGATTGCCAGGAGGCCATTTTGGCTGCATTACCACAGATTTTACTACTGACCCACGGTGGCTGGGGCCAACAACTGCGCGAAAGCGTCCGCATGGTGATTGGCGAAACCAGTGGGGTGTTCGATATCGCGCTGATGCCGGTCGACACGCTGGCGGAGTTCCATGAGCGCGTTGAACAACAGGTAAAAACCATGCCGGAGGGCTCATTGATCCTCACCGACTTTATCGGCGGCACTACCTCCAACGTGGCGGCACGATTGAGCCGTGACTACGCCATCGGTGTGATTTCCGGCCTGAACGCCACCATGCTGCTGGCCGCCATCGATTTACGCGAACAGGGCAATCTTCTCAACCATCTCGATGAGTTGGTTGAACTGGGGCGCAACAGCTGCCTCGATGTAGTTAAACAAATTAAATCAATAACATCAGGGGAAAAATAATCATGGCCAACATCGTTTTATGTCGCATTGACAGCCGTTTGATCCACGGCCAGGTCGTCACCAAGTGGGTTGGGCAGTCACAAGCCAACCGTATCGCGGTAGTGAGTGATGAGCTGGAAGCCGATCCGTTTATGAAAAGCATCTATCTGATGGCCGCTCCGCCGAATGTGAAAGTGGATTGCTATAGCAACCAGAGCTTTGCGGCTGCTTGGCGGGAGAACCAACTGGGAGAGGGCAACGTATTGGTGCTGTTCCCGAACCTGGCTACGGTGCAACAAGCGGTGGTTGACGGGTTTGACGTCAAAAATATTCAGGTAGGTGGCCTGGGTGGTGGGCCGAACCGTAAAGCGGTATTCCAGAACATTACGCTGGATGAGGCTGATGTGACGATCCTGCGCGATCTGCAGCAACGCGGCGTGACGGTATTTTTCCAGACCATCCCGGAAGACAAGCCGCAGGCACTGGCAGATATTTTGAAGAAGTTCTGATATTCGGCATCTGATCGATTAGGAGCAATAACATGGATAACTTGACCGTTGCCATCTGTATGGGGCTGTATTACTGGTTTGCCCGCCTGCGCTTGGGCTACACCCTCTCGGGGATGTTGGTTCAACCCATCGCCATCGCGGTCTTCGTCGGCTTCCTGCTTGGAGACATGAAAACGGCGATGATTATCGGTGCCGGGATGCAGTTGGTGTATCTGGGCGTCACCTCTACGCCGGGCGGGAACGTCCCTTCAGATCCGGCGCTGGCGGCCTGTATCGCGCTGCCGATTGCCGTGAAAGCGGGAATGGATCCCAATCTGGCGATCGCGTTGGCAATCCCGTTTGGGGTGATCGGCGTGTTCGTTGACCAGTTACGCCGTACCGTGAACGCCGTCTGGGTGCATATGGCCGATAAGCACGCGGAAGAGGCCAATATCAGCGGGATCATGCGCTGTGCCTTCCTGTATCCGGCACTGCTTGGCCTGGTGATCCGCTTCCCGGTGGTGTTTGCCGCCAACTATTTCGGCCAGGGCGTGGTCGAGAAATTCCTGGCGCTGATGCCACACTGGCTGACCCACTCGTTCGAAATCATGGGCGGCATCCTGCCAGCGCTGGGCTTTGCGATCACCATCATGGTGATCGGCAAGAAAAGCCTGCTGCCTTACTTTATTGCCGGATTCTTCGCGGTGTTGTATCTCAAGGTCGACATCATGGCGATGGCCATCTTCGGTACCTGTGCGGCATTCTTGGTTAAAAACATGGCCAAAGGTGAAGGAGCCTGATCATGATCAGCGATATCATGCAACACGAGCTGGTAGAAAGAGCACGGCAAACCAACGTGCTGACCAAGCGGGACATCACCAAGGCCTGGTTTATTTACTGGCTGGGAGCCGAAGTCTCCAACTCTTACGAGCGTTTACAGAGCCTGATTTTCTGCGCCTCAATGACGCCGATTATCAAAAAGCTCTATCCGCAGAAAGAAGAGCAGGTTGAGGCGCTGAAACGCCACCTGAACTTCTTCAACAGCGAACAGACTTTCGGGGCGGTGATCCAGGGCGTAGCCATTGCCATGGAGGAGCAGAAGACCCGTGGCGAGCCGATTTCCGATTCGTCCATCACCGGGATTAAAACCGGCCTGATGGGGCCGCTGGCCGGGATTGGTGACTCGGTGGTCTGGGCGGCGATCATGCCGCTGTTGATCGCCATCTTCATACCCTTCGCGGCTAACGGCAGCGCCATGGGCGGCATCATGCCGGTGGTGTTGTATACCGTGATCACCATGGCGATCAGCTACGGCTTGGCCCACAAAGGTTACACGCTGGGAAGGGAGTCAATCATCGGGCTGTTGCAAGGGGGCAAGATAAAAGAGCTGATCTACGGGGCCAACGTGCTCGGGCTGATCATGATGGGGGCGCTGTCTGCCAGCTACGTCAAGATCACCTCGCCGCTGAAAATCAGCGCGTTGGAAGGCTCCGAAGTGGTGGTGCAACAGATCCTGGACTCCATCGCCCCCGGCCTGTTGCCGCTGGCTGCGGTGTTTTCAATCTACTTCTATCTGGTCAAAAAAGGGCCGCGCTATACCACCATTCTGCTTTCGGTGGTGGTACTGAGCGTGGTGTGTTCCCTGCTAGGCATTTTGTAACGGAGCAACGATGAATATTTATCAACGGCTCGGGCTGAAACGGGTGATCAATGCCAGCGGCAAGATGACCATCCTTGGTGTTTCTTCGGTGCCGAAAGACGTGATGACGGCCACGGCCGAGGCGGCGTCAGCCTTTGTGGAGATTGATGCGCTGGTGGATCGCGTTGGCGAACTCATCTCTCAGCATACCGGTGCGCAAGACAGTTATGTGACCTCCTGCGCTTCCGCCGGGGTGGCTATTGCGGTCGCGGCAGCCATCACCCAAGGGGAGCCGGAGCGGGTGGCGCAGATGCCGTGCAGTGAAGGTTTGGCGAATGAAATCGTCATGCTGCGTGGCCACAATATTGACTACGGCGCGCCGATCACCACCGCTATCCGGCTAGGAGGAGGTAAGGTGGTAGAGGTGGGGCAAAGCAATCTGG
The DNA here is from genome assembly GCF_046269175.1 of Serratia sp. J2. Taxonomy (NCBI): domain Bacteria; kingdom Pseudomonadati; phylum Pseudomonadota; class Gammaproteobacteria; order Enterobacterales; family Yersiniaceae; genus Serratia; species Serratia sp. J2. The sequence goes on along the minus strand of NZ_JBKABN010000004.1, from coordinate 232,253 downwards.
CTGCCCGCTGGCAACTGGCAAAAGCCATCACGGCGCAGACGGCGGCACTGTTTTACGTCAAGTCGCATCACTGTGTGCAAAAGGGCATGGTTGCGCTGAGCGATTTTGTCGCCGTGGCCCGTGATGCCGGGTTGCCGCTGATTGTTGATGCGGCCGCAGAGGAAGATTTGCGGGCTTATGTGGCAGCCGGGGCCAACATGGTGGTGTATAGCGGAGCTAAAGCGTTGGATGCACCGACCTCTGGTTTTGTTACCGGCGACCGGCAATGGATCGCCTGTTGCAAAGCTCAGCATAACGGCATTGCGCGAGCGATGAAGATCGGTAAAGAGAACATGGTGGGGCTGGTGATGGCGTTGGATCATTATCAGCAGCATCAGCCGGACTGGAGCCGCCAATTACCCGCGCTGCGCGAATTGGCACAGCAGATATCCGCGTTGCCCGGCCTACAGGCGGAGATCGAACAGGATGAAGCCGGGCGAGCGATTTATCGGGTGCGGGTAAGCGTGGACGCCTCCAGATCAGGATTAACCGCCTATCAGGTGGAAGAGCAACTGCGCACTGGCGAGGTGGCGATTTACACCCGTCATTACTGGCTGAATCAAGGCATCTTCAGCTTCGATCCACGGGCGCTGCGCGACGACGATTTTGCATTGATTGTGGCGCGGCTGACGGAAATTGTGCAACAAGCCAGGGGATAACATGCAACAGCTTGATTTTTACCGGGGACGCGTGGCCATCAACGTGCTGGCCAAAGATATCCCTAACGCATTACAGGTACACCATGCCGCCGAAGGACATGCTGCTATCGGTGTGATCTCGGCGCAGTTCACCAACGTTGAACAGGGCGTGGCCGAGGTGAAGCGCTGGATGGAGCACATCCCGGCGATTTCCGTTGGCTTGGGGGCGGGGTCAGCGGCACAGTTTTATAAGGCGGCAATGATTGCGGCGGCCACCGCGCCCGCACACGTCAACCAAACTTTCACCGGCTGTGGTTTTGCAGCAGGTGCATTGGCGGCCCGTGGCATCAGCAATACCTGCATTAATGCCTTGATCTCGCCGACCGGCACGCCAGGGAAGGTGATCATTTCCACCGGGGTTCACAGCAGCCAGGGCGAGCCTGCCGTGGTGAGTTGTGACAGCGCGGTGCGTATGATCCTCGATCTGGGTGGTCACGCGGCCAAATTCTTCCCGATGGGCGGCTTATCGTCGCTGGCAGAACTGCGCGCATTGGCAGAAAGTTGCGTGCGCAATGGCATGACCATGATCGAACCCACCGGCGGGATCGATACGCGAAACTTCCTGCCAATACTGGAAACCTGCCTTGACGCCGGAGTCGCCAAGGTAATGCCACATGTTTACAGTTCCATCATCGATCCGCACAGTGGAGAGACCCGTGCCGAAGAGGTCGCGTTGCTGCTGGAAGGCATCAAACAGATCCTGCGCTAAGGTGCGTGGTGCCTGAATCTGCCGAACTTGCCGGCTAGCGAAATTCTCACAAGGCTCAGGTGAAAACCCGAGCCTTTTTTTAATTTTTAAAAACATTAAGGCTCTTATTTATAACTCATTTTTTTTCACTAAATGTGAAAACGGCGGTTTGCTTTCTGATTTTCGCTATGGTAAAACTAATGCAGTTGAAAATTTTACATTCATGAGGATATTGGGCAAATCGCACGGTGTGCGGCTGAAGATAGAGAATAATTATGATGAAACTTAATGGAACGCCTCTCAGAACATCTTGTTGCCAACTTTTCCTTTCTGCCATTCTTGCCAGTGAGCATCACTGGTGCAGCGAGCTATAGCGTCTTTCTCCCTTAACCGGTGCTGATGACTGGGTTCGCATCCCGTCGTTTGGTGTTGCCGGGCAAACTTCTTTAATACGTTTGGGTAGGTTTATCCCCAGAGATTTCTATATCTCAAGCGCCGCCGTGCGCCTGTTTGATGAGATAGATTGGGATAAATACGCCTTAGCGTGCGTGATTCGCCGTTTGGGAGAAAAATTATGATTTATTGGATCTTTTTAGGCTTTGCCATTACCGCCGAAATTATCGGCACCCTGTCCATGAAATACGCTAGCGTCAGCGGCGGTATGACCGGACACATCGTCATGTACGTGATGATCACCTTGTCTTACATCATGCTGTCATTAGCGGTAAAACGCGTGGCCCTGGGCGTTGCTTACGCCTTATGGGAAGGGATCGGTATCCTGTTTATTACCCTGTTTAGCGTGATGCTGTTTGATGAGCCAATCTCTGCGCTGAAAGTGCTGGGTCTGGTGGCGTTGATTGCCGGGATCCTGCTGGTGAAATCTGGCACCCGCAAGCCACGAAAACAGGTCAGCCCACGAGGTGACAACCATGCAACAGCTTGAGTTGTACCATATTGGGTTTCTGGCTTTGGCCATCGTACTGGAGATTGTGGCCAACATCTTTCTGAAGATGTCTAACGGTTTTAGCAAAATTTGGCTGGGGCTGCTGTCTCTGGTATCGGTATTAGGGGCGTTCAGCGCGCTGGCGCAGGCGGTAAAGGGGATCGATCTTTCGGTGGCTTATGCATTGTGGGGCGGTTTCGGTATCGCGGCCACTATCGCCGCCGGTTGGATCCTGTTCGGTCAACGGCTTAATGCCAAAGGCTGGATGGGGTTGGCCCTGTTACTGACGGGGATGGTCATTATCAAACTGGCTTAACAGCCAAATAAAAAACCGCAGGTATCTACTCTTGGTTTAAGGGTATGACCTGCGGTTTTTGTTTTACAGCGCCGCGATGATCTTGATTTCAACTTTGTATTTAGGATTCATCAGACGCGCTTCTACGGTACAACGTACCGGCGCGCTGCCTGCAACCACCCAGGCATCCCAGGCGGCATTCATGGCGGCAAAATCATCGCCGTTGGCCAGGAAAATGGTGGCGTCTAAAATCCGGCTCTTGTCCGAACCCACTCGCTCCAACAGCACATCGATAGCGGCCAAGGTGTTGGCGGTTTGCGCCGTAGCGTCATCGTCCAGATTTTCCGGGACGCTGGTGTAATAAACGGTGTCATTGTGGATCACCGCTTCTGACCAGCGCTGTGCCGGATCAATTCGTTCGATATTCATGCAATTATCTCCTTATCATCAACGTCATAAGCGTATCACAGCCGGGAACGGATGTGTGCGAGTGGATAAAGTCGGTGGTAGCGGCGTGGCAGGCTTGGCATAATCACCGCTGAATGATACCGGCAGAGAGATAGCGTGGCAGACGATTTCGCACCAGAAGGCGCATTGGCGCAGGCAATTAAAGGGTTCAAACCCCGTGAACCGCAAAGATTGATGGCAGAGGCGGTAACGGAAGCCATCAATTTCAAACAGGAACTGGTCGTCGAGGCAGGAACCGGCACCGGTAAAACCTACGCCTATCTGGCACCGGCGCTGCGATCAAAGCGCAAGGTGATCATTTCCACCGGCTCCAAGGCCTTGCAGGATCAGCTTTACGCCCGCGATCTGCCCACCGTGGCCAAGGCATTAAAATATAAAGGCAAGCTGGCGCTGCTGAAGGGGCGTTCCAACTATCTGTGCCTGGAACGTCTGGAGCAGCAATCCATGGCCGGTGGCGAACTGGCTGGCCAGACGCTGATCGATCTGGTACGGCTGCGCAGTTGGTCAACCCTGACGGAAGAAGGGGATATCAGCTCGTGCAGCGATGTGGCGGAAGACAGCTTTGTCTGGCCATTGGTGACCAGCACCAACGATAACTGTCTGGGCAGCGATTGCCCACTATATAAAGAGTGCTTCGTGGTCAAGGCCCGACGCCGGGCAATGGATGCCGACGTGGTGGTGGTTAACCATCATCTGTTTCTGGCGGATATGGTGGTCAAGGAGGGCGGTTTTGCCGAACTGATCCCGGAAGCGGACGTGATGATCTTCGACGAAGCGCATCAGATCCCGGATATCGCCAGCCAATACTTCGGCAAGCAGCTGACCAGCCGCCAACTGATGGATCTGGCCAAAGACATTACCATTGCCTACCGCACCGAGGTACGCGATAGCGCACAGTTGCAAAAGAGCGCTGATCGCCTTAGCCAGAGTACGCAGGATTTCCGTTTAGCGCTGGGGGAACCGGGTTTTCGCGGTAACCTTCGTGAGGTGCTTTCTCAACCTAACGTCCAGCGCGCCTTGCTGCTACTCGATGATGCGTTGGAACTGTGTTACGACGTGGTCAAGCTTTCCCTTGGCCGTTCGGCGTTGCTGGATGCCGCCTTCGAGCGTGCTACGCAGTTCCGCACCCGTCTTAAGCGGCTCAAAGAGGTTAACGAACCCGGCTTCAGCTATTGGTATGAATGTAACTCACGCAGTTTTGTGTTGGCGCTGACGCCATTGACGGTATCAGACCGCTTCCGCGAGATGCTGGATGAAAAGCCGGGCAGTTGGATTTTCACCTCGGCAACGCTGTCGGTGAATGAGCAAATGGGTCACTTTACAGACCGCTTGGGGCTGAATAAGGCCAAAACACTATTGTTACCCAGCCCGTTTGACTATGCCAATCAGGCGCTACTATGCGTACCACGTTTCTTGCCTTCGCCGAATCAACCTGGTGGCGCACGTCAGTTGGCCCGAATGCTGCGGCCAATGATTGAGGCCAACCGGGGCCGCTGTTTCTTCCTCTGCACCTCGCATCAGATGATGCGTGAGCTGGCTGAAGAGTTCCGCGCCACCTTGACGCTGCCGGTGCTGTTGCAAGGGGAAACCAGCAAGGGTCAGCTATTGGCGCAGTTTGTCGAAGCGGGCAATGCGTTACTGGTGGCGACCAGCAGCTTCTGGGAAGGGGTGGACGTGCGCGGTGATGCGCTCTCCTGCGTGATTATCGATAAGCTGCCGTTTACCTCGCCGGACGACCCTTTGCTGAAGGCGCGCATTGAAGATTGCCGTTTACGCGGTGGTGATCCGTTCAACGACGTGCAACTGCCAGATGCGGTGATTACGCTCAAGCAGGGGGTTGGCCGTCTGATCCGCGATACTGACGATCGGGGCGTGCTGGTAATTTGTGATAACCGCCTGGTGATGCGCCCTTATGGTGAGGTGTTCCTCAACAGCCTGCCGCCAACGCCGCGTACCCGCGATCTGGCGCAGGCTATTGCCTTCCTCAAGGGTGAATAGGCGCGACTTCCGGGGTGTGCTACAATGCGCGCCCTGTATGAAACCACTGATATTTCCCGCCTGAGGTTTGGCATGTCCACGCGAATTTTAGCGATCGATACGGCGACGGAAGCATGTTCTGTCGCTATCTGGAATCAAGGCGAAGTTCACGCCCTGTTTGAACTGTGCCCACGCGAGCACACCCAGCGCATTTTGCCGCTGGTGCAGCAGGTGCTGGCCGAATCTGGATTATCCCTTTCACAACTCGATGCCTTGGCCTTTGGCCGTGGCCCCGGTAGCTTTACCGGCGTGCGTATCGGTATTGGTATTGCCCAAGGGTTGGCGCTTGGCGCCGAGCTGCCGATGCTCGGGATTTCCACGTTGCAAACCATGGCGCAAGGTGCCTGGCGCATGACCGGCGCACAACGAGTGTTGGCGGCAATCGATGCCCGCATGGGCGAGGTCTATTGGGGCCAGTTTGAACGTCAGCTTGATGGCCAGTGGCTGGAAAGCGAAGGGGAAGCGGTGCTGTCTCCACAGCAGGCTCTGGAGCGTGCGCAGCATTTGCAAGGCGATTGGGCGCATGTGGGTACCGGCTGGCAAACCTACCCGGATTTGGTTGCCGGTTCCTCGCTGCACGTTACCGACGGGCAAATGCTGTTGCCGCAGGCCGAAGATATGCTGCCTCTGGCGCTACAGGCTTGGCAACAGGGCCTGGCGGTCAGCGTGGAAAATGCTGAGCCGACCTATTTGCGTAATGAAGTGACATGGAAGAAGCTACCGGGACGCGAATAGTTTCCTATAGTTAATCTACAGTTGTCGCCGATAGAAAACAGCTCCGCCTGCAACTTGCGCTAAGGTGTGTTGTCGAAGTTACAGCTAAATCAGGAGATTGCGATGATGTTAACCCGTACTTTGAGTAAAAAGCTGTTAACGCTGGCAATCGCAGGCAGCGTGTTGGCGCTCTCTGGCTGTGTGACTATTCCGGATGCCATCCAAGGCACCAGCCCCACGCCGGTCGATCAACTGTCGATGGTGCAAAACGCGCCGAAACAGTTTACCGGTGCAGAAGCACGCTTCGGCGGTACCGTCGTTGCGGTGGCTAATGAACGTGGGCGTACCATTCTGGAGATTGCGGCGGTGCCGCTGGATTCTGGCGCTCGCCCGATATTGGGGGAACCTTCGCAAGGCCGTTTGCTGGCTTCAGTTAACGGTTTCCTCGATCCGGTCGACTTCAGAGGGCAACTGGTCACCGTGGTTGGGCCGATCACCGGCCTACGGGACGGCAAGATTGGCATGACGCCTTACCGCTTTGTCACCATGGATGCGACCGGCTTCAAGCGTTGGCGCATTGCCCAGCAGATTGTGATGCCACCACAGCCTATGGGGCCGTGGGGCTGGCATAATGGCCCGTGGGGCCCAGGCTGGGGCGGGGGGTATGGTTGGTATAATCCAGGTCCGGCGCAAGTACAAACATTCGTTACGGAGTAAGGACGCAGGTTTCAGGTCTCGGCAAGTAGGATAGTTTTTACACTTTAGGGCGGCTTAATGGCCGCCTTAACTTTTTTTGTTGTGCGGTTGTGTCGGCAATTAGTGACGCACATCGCAACCTGAATATTGTTTAAAACCCAAACTGGTACGCTGAGTTAAAATATTGTTAAAGTTTGGCTGCAATTTTGGGGGCTACGATGATAATTAGTAATGATTTCAGGAGTAATAGCTTGGAAAAGGTCTGGTTAAAACGTTACCCGGCGGATGTTCCGGCAGAAATCGATGCCGATCAATACACATCCCTGATCGAAATGTTTGAGAATGCGGTTGCCCGTTATGCGGATCAACCCGCCTTTATCAACATGGGTGAGGTGATGACCTTCCGCAAGCTGGAAGAGCGTAGCCGAGCGTTTGCTGCCTACCTGCAAAATGAGTTGGGGCTGAAAAAAGGCGACCGTGTGGCACTGATGATGCCCAACCTGTTGCAGTATCCGATCGCCCTGTTCGGCATCTTGCGGGCGGGGATGGTGGTGGTCAACGTCAACCCGCTGTATACCCCCCGTGAGTTGGAACATCAGTTGAACGACAGCGGTGCCAGCGCGATTGTCATCGTCTCCAACTTTGCCCACACCTTGGAAAAGGTGGTGTTCAAAACGCAGGTTAAACACGTTATTCTGACCCGTATGGGCGATCAGCTCTCCGCAGCCAAGGGGACGCTGGTCAACTTTGTGGTGAAGTACATCAAGCGGCTGGTGCCCAAGTATGACCTGCCGGATGCCATCTCGTTTCGTAGCGCGTTGCAGCGTGGACGCCGTCTGCAATACGTGAAGCCAGATATTATCAATACCGATCTGGCGTTCCTGCAGTATACCGGCGGCACTACCGGCGTGGCGAAAGGCGCGATGCTGACCCACCGCAACATGCAGGCCAACCTGGTACAGGCCAAGGCGGCTTATGTGCCGTTACTGCGTGAAGGGCAAGAGTTGGTGGTCACCGCCTTGCCGCTGTATCACATATTTGCGTTGACGGTGAACTGCCTACTGTTTATCGAGTTAGGTGGCCGTAGTCTGCTGATCACCAACCCACGTGATATTCCGGGCTTGGTGAAGGAACTGGCAAAATATCCGTTCAGCGCCATGACTGGGGTAAATACCCTGTTTAATGCGCTTTTGAACAATGAAGATTTCCAGAAACTCGACTTCTCCACGCTGCGGCTTTCTGTCGGCGGAGGGATGTCGGTGCAGAGATCGGTGGCGGAAAAGTGGGAAAAGCTGACCGGGCATCATTTGCTGGAAGGTTATGGGCTGACGGAGTGTTCTCCGCTGGTTGCTGGCAACCCGCATGACTTGAAGCATTACAGCGGTAGCATCGGCCTACCGGTGCCATCTACGGATATCCGGTTGGTGGATGATGGCGGCAAAGATGTGCCGCTCGGTCAACCCGGTGAACTTTGGGTTAAAGGGCCGCAAGTTATGTTAGGCTATTGGCAACGCCCTGAGGCGACGGACGAAGTGTTGCGCGATGGTTGGTTGGCGACCGGGGATGTCGTTACCGTGGATGATGAGGGCTTTATCCGCATCGTTGACCGTAAGAAAGATATGATCCTGGTTTCTGGTTTTAACGTCTATCCGAACGAGATCGAAGAGGTCGTCAGTCAGCATCCGAAAGTGTTGGAATGTGCGGCCATCGGGGTGCCCAGCGATGCCTCGGGTGAGGCGGTGAAGATTTGTGTGGTGAAGAAAGATGGTTCACTCACCAAAGAAGAGTTGCTAACCCATTGCCGTCGGCACCTGACAGGGTATAAAGTGCCAAAAATTGTTGAGTTCCGTGACGAACTGCCGAAGTCGAACGTCGGCAAGATCTTACGACGGGAACTGCGTGACGAACAGAAAAAGCCCAAGGCTGCCGATGCCGCCTAGGCCAATCGTTACTGCTCCTTTTCAACAGCGCCGGTGAATAGCCGGCGTTGTTGTGTTTGAATCATGAAAAACCACCAAGAGAATGATGTTTTGAATTATCAGTTGATCACTACCGACGCCGGATTGCAGCAGGTCTGCGAGCAGGCAAGAAACTACGCCCAGGTGGCGCTGGATACCGAGTTTGTCCGCACGCGTACCTATTATCCGCAGTTAGGCCTGATCCAGCTATACGATGGTGAACAACTTTCCCTGATCGATCCGCTTCCCATCAAGCAGTGGCAACCCTTTATCGACCTGCTGGCCGATACCGCCGTAGTGAAATTTCTACACGCTGGTAGCGAGGATCTGGAGGTGTTTCTGAACGCCTTCAAGACGCTGCCGACACCGATGGTCGACACCCAAATCCTGGCGGCCTTCAGCGGCCATACGCTGTCCTGTGGCTTTGCCAAGCTGGTGACGGAGTATATGCAGGTCGATCTCGATAAGAGTGAATCGCGTACCGACTGGCTGGCACGACCATTGACCGAGCGCCAATGTGTTTATGCCGCGGCTGATGTGTTCTATCTGTTGCCGATGGCCAAGCAACTGGTGCAGGAGACTGAGGAGGCGGGTTGGACCGCTGCAGCCGATAACGAGTGCTGCTTGCTCTGCCAACGGCGCAGTGAGGCGCTAGCGCCGGAATTGGCCTATCGTGAAATCACCAATGCCTGGCAGTTACGTCCTCGCCAGTTGGCTTGCCTGCAAAAACTGGCTGAATGGCGTTTGCGTCAGGCGCGCGAACGCGATCTGGCGGTGAACTTTGTGGTGCGTGAAGAGAACCTATGGGCCGTGGCGCGCTATATGCCGGGCTCGCTCGGTGAACTGGAGGCGCTGGGGTTGAGTGGCCCGGAGATCCGCTATCATGGCAAAACCCTGGTGGCGCTGGTGGCGCAAGCGAATGCTCTGGATGAATCAGCCTTGCCGGCACCGTTGAGCAACCTGGTCGATCATCCTGGCTATAAGAAAGTGTTCAAGGAGATTAAGGCTGCCATTACGTTGGTGAGTGAGCAGAGTGGCCTTAGCGTCGAACTGCTGGCTTCGCGGCGGCAGATTAACCAGTTGCTGAATTGGCACTGGAAATTGAAAGAGAGTGACTCGCTGCCTGAGTTAATCAGTGGCTGGCGTGGCGAGCTATTAGCCGCGCCGTTGCAGGCGATCCTACAGGATTATTAATCGTTAAACATCAGGCGGGGCAGTTTAAAACAAACTGTTCCGTTTCATCTCGCTAAAAATAAAGCGAAGAAAATCTTGATCGCCAGCATTCACCATAAAGAAAGTGGTGTCAAAAAGAACTGAGAGTTATCTCAATAGCGCGGAGTTTTTATTTTTACGAGCGCGTTTATAACTGGACGAATATACAGTGACCTCCTGTATAAAAATATACAGGAGGCACTCATTGCATCGCAATCATTTAGGCGTTTCTTCCGATTCCGGTAGCGTCACGTTAAGTTCAAGTACCGAAATATCGTCCCCTTTCTGCTCGAATTGCACGTGCAGCATTTCGGGGTCGATCTGAATGTATTTACAAATTACCGCAAGAATATCGCGCTTTAAATCGGGCAGATAGTGGGGTTCGCTGTCCCCACGACGACGTTCTGCGACGATAATCTGCAGCCGTTCCTTGGCTACACTGGCTGTTGATTTTTTGCGGGACAGAAAGAAGTCTAACAGAGCCATGGTTTATCCCCCAAAAAGGCGTTTCAGGAAGCCCTTTTTCTCTTCTTCGATGAAGCGGAACGGGCGTTCTTCCCCTAACAGGCGGTGAACGGTATCGTCATAGGCCTTACCGGCATCGGACTCACTATCAAGAATAACAGGTTCGCCCTGGTTAGAGGCACGTAATACCGACTGATCTTCCGGGATCACGCCAAGCAGTGGAATACGCAGGATTTCCAGCACGTCTTCCATGCTCAACATGTCGCCACGGCTGACGCGGCCCGGGTTGTAACGGGTTAGCAGCAGATGTTCCTTGATCGGGGATTCCCCTCTCTCGGCACGGCGTGATTTGGAAGCCAGAATGCCCAGGATACGGTCGGAGTCACGTACTGAAGACACTTCCGGGTTGGTGGTGATGATGGCTTCATCGGCAAAGTACAGCGCCATTAAGGCACCGGATTCGATCCCTGCAGGTGAGTCACAAACCACAAATTCGAAGGCCATCTCGTCGAGATCGCTGAGGATTTTTTCCACGCCTTCACGAGTCAGTGCGTCTTTGTCACGGGTTTGCGAAGCGGGCAGAATGTAGAGGTTGTCGGTGCGCTTGTCTTTGATTAACGCCTGGTTCAGCGTGGCGTCACCTTGGATAACGTTCACGAAATCGTAAACTACCCTGCGTTCACATCCCATGATGAGGTCAAGATTACGCAGACCGATATCAAAGTCGATCACCACGGTTTTCTTGCCATTCTGGGCCAAGCCGGTCGCAATGGCCGCACTTGATGTGGTCTTGCCAACGCCCCCTTTACCCGATGTAACAACAATAATGCGTGCCATGAAATGGATTCCTTGTCAAAAGGGCTTAATTTAAAGGTTGTATGGTTAAAGCATTATCCAACAGGCTGAGCCTTGCTGCCTGCCCGAGGTACTCGGACGGGATCTGATCGCTCAACCAGTACTGCCCTGCGATAGAGACTAGCTCAGCACCCAGGTGCGTGCAAAAAATCTGACACTGGGTATCGCCAGAGGCGCCAGCCAGTGCACGGCCACGCATGCTACCGTAAATATGAATATTGCCGTCGGCAATCAGTTCGGCACCGGCGCTGACGCTGTTGGTGACGATCAAATCGCTGTTACGGGCGTAAATCTGTTGACCTGAACGGACAGGAGTACTGATGATGCGTGTTTTGGCTGTGGCATTATCAGGCACTGGTGCGATCACCGGAGCCTGCGGGGCCGCCTTCTGGCCTTTACCTTCATTGAGCAGTGGCAAACCGGCGCGGGCGATGGACCGTTTCTGCCGCTCATCTTTGCAACCGCTGATGCCGACCACGCGCAGCCCAGCCGCAGTGACAGCCCGTTGAATTTCTTTCCAGTCTGCGTCGCCGTTCAGCGTAGCAACATTAATAACAACAGGGGCATTTTTGAGAAAAGCTGGCGCTTGTTCCACCTTTTCTTGCAGTGCCTGGCGTATTACCTCGGGTTCGCAATTATGTAAATGAACCACCGATAGGGTAAAACTGCTGCCTTTTAGCTCAATTGGCGATTGTGACATCTATCCTGACTCAGTCTCAGCAACTTAAATCCCCGGAATACCACTCGGGGTGCGATATTCCGAAGTACTATAAGCATGTTATAGTCAGAGTTATATCCAGGCAAGACGCTGCCTCAATTAAATAGAGTTTTAAAAATGTTTTGTGTCATCTATAGAAGTGCCAAGCGCGATCAGACTTATCTTTATGTCGAAAAAAAAGACGATTTCTCTCGGGTGCCGGAAGATCTGATGAAAAGTTTTGGCACTCCGCAGTATGCCATGATGCTGTCGCTCGACGGGCGTAAGAAATTGGCCTCAGCGGATATCGAGAAGGTGAAAGAAGCCCTAAAACAGGAAGGGTTTTATCTGCAGTTCCCACCGCCGGTGGAAAACCTATTAAACCTTCATTTGTCTGACGCCAACAAATAACCTGGCGTCGATTTTCAACCCTGTGTTAACGCCAGCTTTTAAGCATCATCTGCATCTGGCGGCAGGTCGTCACAGGTAGGGAAAATCATGAAGAAGATGTCGATGATGCTAACGCTGCTCCTTTTGGCTGGCTGCGTTAAACAGGTGGGGGCGGCTCCTGCGTCTGCACCTGTTGCACCGCCTGCCGGGAGTACGCTGGCCGAAACCGGGCGTGATCCCGCGGAGTTCCCGGCCTATGTGGAACAACTGAAGCGGCGGGCCATCAAGCAGGGTATCCCAGCGGCTACCGTTGAGAACGCGTTTGCCAACGCGCATTTTGTCGATCGGGTGATTAATGCCGATCGTAATCAGTTGGAAAAGAAAATTACGCTGGATGATTACCTCAGCCGAGTGTTGCCCACGTGGAAGATCCAGCGGGGCCGCGAGATGCGTCAGCAATATCAGCCACGGCTGGCACGAGTGACGGCACGTTATGGCGTCCCGGAGCAATATATTGTCGCGCTATGGGGTATGGAAAGCGCCTTTGGCAAGATACAGGGTAAGGAAGACGTTGTTTCTGCGTTGGCGACGCTGGCGTTTGAAGGCCGCCGTGAAGCGTTCTTTACCAAACAGTTGATGGCAGCCTTACAGATTATTGAGCAGGGCCACGTTGATGCGGGCAACCTGAAAGGGTCTTGGGCGGGGGCGATGGGGCAGAGCCAGTTTATGCCGACCTCGTTTTTGACCTATGCCGCAGATGGGGACGGTGACGGTAAAATCGATATCTGGAATAATCTCGACGATGTGTTTGCCTCCACCGCCAACTACCTGGCTACCGAAGGCTGGCAGCCTGGGGTTGGTTGGGGCCGTGAAGTCAAACTGCCCGCGCAATTCAATGCTGAACAACTAGGGTTGAAAGATTCCCAGGGGCATCGCGAGGAACAGTGGGCGGCTAAAGGGGTGGTGTTAGCGGATGGATCACCTTTACCAGCCTCAGGCTTGCGTAGTTGGGTGATTGCTCCAGATGATATGCAAGGACGCGCATTCCTAGTTTATGATAACTTCCGTACTCTCATGCACTGGAATCGTTCGTATTATTTCGCGATCAGCGTGGGAATGATGGCCGACGGTATCGGTCAATAGGTCGGTAACTACCAGGTGCCTGGCATGGCACCCCGTACGTATCATGGGCTGAGATTATCTGGCCCTTACACTGTGGTTGGGAGAGGCGGTATGTATCAACATAGAGACTGGCAAGGAGCGTTGCTTGATTTCCCGGTAAGCAAAGTGGTTTGCGTAGGCAGCAACTACAGCGATCACATCAAGGAGATGGGGAGTGTCACCCCGCCTGAGCCGGTGTTGTTTATCAAACCTGAAACGGCATTGTGTGATATTCGTCAACCGGTAGCGATCCCCAAGGGGCTGGGGTCGATTCATCATGAAGTCGAGTTGGCGGTGCTGATTGGCACCCCGTTAAAGCAGGCCAATGAAGATCGTGTGGCCCGTGCCATTGCGGGCTATGGCGTGGCGCTGGATTTGACCTTGCGCGATCTGCAGGCCGGCTTCAAGAAGGCGGGGCAACCTTGGGAAAAAGCCAAGGGGTTTGATGGCTCTTGCCCAATCTCCGGCTTTATTCCTGTGGCTGAATTTGGCGATCCGCAAAATACCGAGTTGTCTTTGTCGATCAATGACGAACTGCGCCAGCAGGGCAATACCCGCGATATGATCAATCCGATCTTGCCGCTGATCGCCTATATGAGCCGTTTCTTTACGCTGCGTGCGGGCGACATCATTCTGACCGGTACTCCTCAAGGGGTCGGGCCAATGGTTTCCGGCGATATGCTGAAAATTTCGCTTAACGGTAAAACCCTCAGTACCCGAGTGATTTAATCCCGCTCTGTCTTTCTGCCTGTCGGGCTTTCTGGGTGCTGCAGGCAGAAACCTCTTTGGTGCCTTACACTGTAATTATCCACGTTGGATGTCGTTGCGGCTGGCAGGGGCAGCCGGGGAAACATTTCCTTTTGCGCTGAGTGTCTATATAGTGTGCCCCCTTGAACCTGCTTGCAGGTGGTTTGTTCATTTACCTATTTTCGGAAGTCGATATGTCACAACTCCCTTTTTGGCAACAGAAGACGCTGGACGAAATGTCTGAGGCAGAGTGGGAATCGCTGTGCGACGGATGTGGGCAATGCTGTCTGAACAAGCTGATCGATGAAGATACCGATGAGATTTACTTCACCAACGTGGCCTGCGATCAGCTCAATATCAAATCCTGCCAATGCCGCAACTACGAGCGCCGCTTTGAGCTGGAAGAAGACTGCATCAAGCTGACGCGCGAAAACCTCACCACGTTCGACTGGCTGCCGCCAACCTGCGCCTATCGCCTTATTGGCGAGGGTAAACCCTTGTTCGACTGGCACCCGTTGGTCAGCGGATCAAAAGCGGCAATGCACGGTGAGCGCATTACCGTACGCCATATCGCGGTGCGTGAAAGTGAAGTCGTGGATTGGCAGGACCATATTCTTAACAAACCTAGCTGGGCTAGGTGAGTAATGGTATGTCGAAATAAACTAACTAGCTGTATCGAATAGTGTTACAGGTGAGAGTAGAACGCCGACACGCCGTGAACCTGTGGGGGGCGAATCGCGCATCCCTGCGCTCAACGGGCGGCTAACCTGCATTGACTCCCACCTGTCTCAAGCTTGTGGTGTCGCGGTATTAAAAGCGGTCTGGGCAGTAGGCTTATCGCACCACCAAGACCGAGGTTTTGGCATACCTGACGACCGATGATGCCGTTGTGCCAAGCAAGAAGGTAGTGATACTTGGCCTGCGCGAACCGACAACGATCAGATCGGCGCTGATCTCATCTGCAAAATTTAAAATCCGATCCCGTGGCGCGCCGATCTCTACCGAACAGTGCACTCGACCTTCCGGGATATCAAACGCCGTAACGGCTTTCTTTAACTCCGCTAGCGCAATTTGTATCCGCTCATCATCGCTGGGCAGCAACCGCTCGGGGTGCGACAGACCATACTCATAATATGAGAGCATGGGGGAAAGTACGGCGAGGAAATGGATATGCGGGTAGTCGATGCTTGCCAGTGAATTAATAGTGGGAATGACTTTCTGTGTTAACTCGATTTCTGCCAAATCAATGGGCGCTAAGATAGTCTTGTACATACAACCTCCATAATGAGTAGGTGATGTGCATACTACTGCGTGATTAATCTACCAAATTTGCTGCAACATTGGGGTGACACAGATCGAAGTTATGGCCGATCCACCGAATAATCCGCGGATCGGCTGAAAAGCCAGGTTTCTATATCAATGGCTTGTGTAACATGTCTTGCAAGACGTTCAGCGGGGCATGGTGCGGGTTTTTCATGGCGCTCACTGGTAAAATAAAGGTTTGTTCCAGCATATATTGCCCGGCCATGGCGGCATGCGGGGTTTGATCGGAAAAACAGATCCAGCTGCTTCCAGGGGGAAATTCAACCGCCTGCTGGGGGCCGCTTTCCTGATAGTCTTTATCTGCCTTCATCGCATCGTGCATTTGCAGCATCAGGTGATCGTAGTGGCTACGTCGTGTTTTGGTAATGCCAACTTTATTTTGCAACCAACTGGAGAAGGGCGAATAACGTTTCAGGCGTGGCAGAAAACGTTGTGCCAATTCCGGGAACGGCTCCCCAACGCGCCACTGGCGGCTTTCACCGTGAGGGTTGATGTTGGTGAATATGCGTAAAATACGGTTGCCATAATTGGGGCGCGAAGGGAACGCATCCACATGCAGGCGGCGGTCGTCCTTGCGCCATGAGGTCGTGGCTGTCCAGGCGGATATAGGATGCAGGCGCAGGCTGTTGGTGGGCATTTGCACTGCGTGCCGATATTCGGGCAGGACGGAATTGACTAAATGCTGGCAGGCTTGATAGTGCCGAGCCAGTAATTTATGTACCGCTTCGCGTTTGGCCTCAAGCGCAACCCCCGTCAGCTTTTGCTGTTCTGGCTGGTAGCTAATATTTTTGCGTTTAGGATCGACCAACTCTGGGGTGAGTAAGGTTTTTTCCGCGTCGGTCAGATTAAAGGCCAGATGAGGGAAATAGAGCACCTTGCCGCTTTCCAATTCGGCTACTGCATCCAGATTGGCACAGGAGGTGGCATTCCAGTCTAAATAGGGCAGCGTTGTGATGGCCGATTGCAGATTGATTTTATTTTCTGACATAGTGTTCCCTTGCTCAAAATACCCTGTCTATCTTATTGGCTGCGACTGTTCAGTGGGGGAGCGCCTGCGGTCTTGGTAGACGTAGGCGTTTATCATGCAGAGCATAGCCGAAATAGCCCCCTAATCGGGCAGCCAAGTTAAACGAAAGTTAAACGAGAGGGTAAATAAATCAGGGCGGATGAGGGGAGTGGCTTATATATGTCATCATTTTATTAATATCCGCCTTAAAGTATTAATATGGTGAATGAAAAACGGCCAATCAGTGATTAAGTGTAGTCAATATATCTGTGCTTGAAAGGGCGGAATTGTCAAAGATTGGGCGAGATATCGGCGGGGAGCCACAACAAAACTTAATGTTATGTAAATTACGCCGTAATCGCCTGGGGGATGCTTCTTTTTAAACAAAATCTTAGGTAGCTTGTCGGCACCTCCGCCCTGTGATGAGAATGTGATGATGAAGATGGTGCGCCTGTTTGCCGTGGCTGGAGTACTGATTGTGCTCGTGTATTACTTTACCCATACTTGAAGTTGTTTGCTTACCACACGCGATACGATTGATGATCCTAACGGGTGCAGCGTCATGCAGTTCCCTATGCTGTGAGCCCGGAGATAGGTTGTCAGCGGCCATAAAAAACGGCGCCCTCAGGCGCCGTTTTTGCGATGTTAAACCGTTAGCGGCCAAACAGATCGCGTTTACGTTGGCGGACAAATTGGCTGAGCAGGACCACAATCCCGATCAGCAAATAGGCAGCAAAAATCCCCACCAGCCACTGTGGCATTTCCAACGACAGGAACTGCCACTGACGCACCGAGCAGTCACCCGAAGCGTGGAACACCGCCGGTGCCCATTTGTCTAGCGGCAGCCAGGATGGGAAGCTGACAAAGAAATCACAGGTATTAAACGGCGATGGATGCAGCTGGATCATCGTGTGTTTCCAGGCTAACTGCAGGCCTTCCCAGGCGCTGTAAATCCACAGCAGGATCGCCACATAGCGTAGCGGCGACTTTGGTGCCAATGCACCAAGCAGCGACGCTCCCAAAATCCCGAACAGCGCGACACGTTCGTAGATACACATTACGCAAGGCTGTAGCAGCATCACGTGCTGAAAATAGAGGGCCGCCAACTCCAGTACCAATGCAGTCAGAGCCATCAACAGCCAAGCACCGCGCCCCTGTGAGCAGCGGTTAAAGAATTGCAACATATCTATATTCTTCCATGCAGTAAGCAATTGAACCGGCAGTGTAAACCAATTCATCCCCGCTGCCAGCTATCTAACGACGATTCAGTGAAAAATATCGTCGCTTGCGGGGTCGGTCATGGCGGCTAATGTGCAGCGATTGGGGCCGTCGCGTCAAGTGGTAGCGGCGTTAACCAGTGCCATTGGGTAAACAGGTCCGTTAACGGTGCCAGGGTATGCTGCACACACAGCAGGCCAACCAGAGTCAACACCAACGTGTAAGGCAACGCCATCCAGACCATGCGGCCATAAGACAGGCGTACCAACGGCGCCAGGGCAGAAGTCAACAGGAACAGGAAAGCAGCCTGCCCGTTGGGTGTAGCCACCGATGGCAGATTGGTACCGGTGTTAATCGCTACCGCCAACAGTTCGAACTGTTGCAGTGAAATCGCTCCATCCGCCAGTGCCGCCCGCGCTTCGTTAATGTATACCGTACCGACAAAAACGTTATCAGAAACGGAAGAGAGCAGGCCGTTGAACAGATAAAACAGGGAAAGCTGTGAGCTCGGCGGTGCCTGTAACACATAGTGGATCACCGGAGTAAACAGCTGCTGTTCAATGATCACCGCCACGACGGTGAAGAACACCGTCAGCAACGCGGTAAAAGGCAGGGCTTCCTGAAAAGCTTTGCCGATCGCATGCTCATCGGTTACGCCGCACAGCGAGGTCGCCAAAATGATCACTGAAAGGCCAATCAGGCCCACTTCCGCCAGGTGGAAGGCCAAGGCAATGACCAGCCAGAGGCCGATTAACGCCTGTACCACCAACTTCATCTTTTCCTGGCGGCTACGCTTGGCCGTTGCCTGGCGATCGAACTCTTTCAGTACGCTACGCACCTGTTCCGGCAGTTTGGTGCCGTAGCCAAATACCGCAAAACGTTCAACCAGCAGGCAAACCAACAGACCGCAAACGAACACCGGCAGCGTGACGGGGGTCATGCGCAGGAAAAATTCGCCGAAGCCCCATCCGGCACTTTTGGCGATGATCAGGTTCTGCGGCTCGCCCACCATGGTCATCACGCCCCCGAGCGCGGTGCCTACGCCTGCATGCATCAGCAGGCTGCGCAGAAATCCTCGGAACTGTTCTAGCGTCTGTTTATGGTCAGCATCTTCCAGGCGGCTATCGTCACTAATATCGGTCTTCTGATTGGAGGCAACGTTATGGTAGATCGAATAAAAACCCGTGCCGACGCTAATCACTACCGCCACCACGGTCAGAGCATCCAGGAAGGCAGAGAGCAGTGCCGCGGCAACGCAGAAGGATAGCGATAGCAGCATCTTTGAGCGGATGTTCAGCAGCAGTTTGGTAAACACAAACAGCAACAACTGCTTCATAAAGTAGATGCCTGCCACCATAAACACCAGCAGCAATAACACCTCAAGATTACTGGCAATTTCCGCGCTCACGTGTGCGGGGCTGGTCATGCCGACCAACACTGCCTCAATGGCCAGTAGTCCACCGGGCTGTAACGGGTAGCATTTCAGAGCCATCGCCAGAGTAAATATAAACTCGATAACCAGTAACCAGCCTGCCACGAAAGGGCTGACCAGAAAAAACACCAAGGGATTGATCACCAGAAAACTGATGATGGCCAGTTTGTACCAGTCGGGGGACGCCCCGAGAAAGTTCTTTACCAAAGCCGAGCGTATTGTCATATCCATGCTTGTTTTTGCGAAACCTTAAAGTGAGTTGGCTCGTCATACCCTAACAACGGCAGTGGGCCTGATGCAAATAAGGATGACCCAATAGACTGAAATTTCGGCGAAGTGGTTTTTTTCATCTTTTTGCCAGCTTATGCACACTTTCGTTTATTGTTTTTGGCTCACGCTATGTGATGCCCCGGCGATCTGGTATGATCTGCCGATTACAATTACTGATTATCGTCGTTACGGAACATCAAACACATGGTTATAAAGGCGCAGAGTCCTGCCGGTTTCGCGGAAGAGTATATTATTGAAAGTATTTGGAATAACCGCTTCCCTCCCGGCTCTATTTTGCCCGCGGAACGTGAGCTTTCAGAACTGATTGGCGTCACGCGCACCACATTACGTGAGGTTCTACAGCGATTGGCCCGTGATGGCTGGCTGACTATTCAGCACGGTAAACCGACCAAGGTGAACAATTTCTGGGAAACCTCCGGCCTTAATATTCTGGAAACCCTGGCCCGGCTCGATCACAACAGCGTACCGCAGCTGATCGATAATCTACTGTCGGTGCGGACCAATATTGCCTCGATCTTTATCCGTGCGGCGGTGCGTAACCACCCGGAGCAGGCGCAGGAAGTGTTGGCTAAAGCGGCGCTGGTTGACGATCAGGCGGATGCCTTCAACCAGCTCGACTATGAAATTTTCCGTGGTTTGGCCTTTGCTTCGGGCAACCCGATTTATGGTTTGATCCTCAATGGCTTGAAAGGGCTATATACCCGCGTTGGTCGTTATTACTTCTCCAACCCGGAAGCGCGCAAACTCGCACTGACCTTCTACAACAAGCTGTCTAGCCTGTGTCATGAGAAGATGTACGATCAGGTGATGGATTGCGTGCGTAACTACGGTAAAGAGAGCGGGGCTATTTGGCAGAGCATGCAGGGCACTATGCCAAGCGATTTGACCGAAGCGCGTCGTTAATTCGCGTCATTCACGAAATCAGATAGTTGAAGGGGCGCTGCATGCGCCCCTTTGTCATATTGCTACTTTATAATGCGTTGGGTCTTGGTGGGCAGCGGTCCAGCAATTCTACGCTGCCATCTTCGTTTTGCTGCTCCAGAATAATGTCGAACCCCCACAGACGATGAAGGTGTTTCATCACTTCTCTGCGGCTTTTATCTAATGGCGCCCGGTCCTGCGGAATGTAGCGCAGCGTTAATGAACGATCGCCACGCAGATCTACATTCCAGATCTGAATATTGGGCTCGTGGTTACTCAGGTTGTACTGAGCCGACAACTCCTGACGTATCGCCCGGTAGCCCGCTTCGTTGTGGATTGCTGAAATCTCCAGGTAATTGTTGCGGTCGTCATCCAGCACGGTAAACAAGCGGAAATCACGCATCACCTTCGGTGACAGGAACTGGCTGATAAAGCTCTCATCCTTGAAGTCACGCATGGCGAAGTGCAGGGTATCCAACCAGTCTTTGCCGGCGATATCCGGGAACCAGTAGCGATCTTCTTCGGTCGGCGACTGACAGATCCGCTTGATGTCCTGGAACATGGCAAAGCCCAGTGCGTACGGGTTGATGCCGCTGTAGTATTGGCTGTTGTACGGTGGCTGGTAGACCACATTGGTATGGCTGTGCAAGAATTCGAGCATAAAGCGATCCGTCACGCGCCCTTCGTCATACAGGTGGTTAAGGATGCTGTAGTGCCAGAAGGTGGCCCAGCCCTCGTTCATCACCTGCGTTTGTTTTTGTGGGTAGAAATACTGGCTTACCTTGCGCACGATACGCAGCACTTCACGCTGCCAGGATTCCAGCAGCGGGGCGTTCTTCTCCATAAAGTAGAGAATGTTTTCCTGCGGCTCCCGTGGAAAACGCACGGCCTGTTCCGGCAGGGCTTCGCGATCGACTCGCGGCAGGGTTTTCCACAGCGAGTTGACCTGGCTTTGCAGATACTCCTCACGGCTCTTTTGGCGGGCTTTTTCTTCCACCAGCGAGATTTTTTGTGGCCGTTTGTAGCGATCGACCCCGTAATTCATCAGCGCATGGCAAGAGTCCAGCAGCTTTTCTACTTCTTCCACGCCATAGCGTTCCTCACACTCACTGATGTAATGGCGGGCAAACAGCAGATAATCGACGATCGAACTGGCGTCGGTCCAACTGCGGAATAGATAGTTATTTTTGAAAAACGAGTTGTGCCCATAGCAGGCATGAGCCATAACCAGTGCCTGCATGGTGATGGTGTTTTCTTCCATCAGATAGGCAATACACGGGTTGGAGTTGATCACGATCTCATAGGCCAACCCCTGCTGGCCATGTTTATAGCGCTGCTCGGTTTCGATGAACTTTTTACCGAATGACCAGTGGGTATAGTTGATCGGCATCCCGACGCTGGAATAGGCATCCATCATCTGCTCGGAGGTGATGACCTCGATCTGATGCGGATAGGTGTCGAGCCGGTAATGTTTGGCAACCCGGTCAATCTGTTCCAGATATACCTGCAACAGGTCGAATGTCCAGTCCGGTCCATCGCTCAGACGTTTATCTTCCTTAACCTTTTTCTGTGTCGAAGTAGTCATCAGCGCACCCTCGTTATGAACGGCGTCGGCTCTTTTGGCAGACCCTTTAACAATGATAGTCCAAGTCGTAATAAATCGTTTGAAATCATCTGTGCTGGGCATTGATAACCACTTGCGGCAGCTTCGCTCAAACCGGCTTTGCGGCCTGTGGCGGCACTCAATCAGGCATTCGAACCGTGAAGCAGAGGAAACTGATGCGCAATGGAGGTGGTTGGAATTATTAGCCTGAAATATTTAATTAAACAGATTTATATTCTTAATGTTGCGAGTCGTCATTCCAGGTACCACTGGAGATTTTCGCCGATGTCTTGTGGGGATACAGAGCCTGTTTTATCGGCAAAATGCGCTTTAACAGTATCTTATCGTTATTTTTTGACCGCTATTGCCAAAGCCGGGCGCATCGACGATAAAATAATTGTGAATGTTGTCACGATTAATAAACGAGTTGTTGAGTAGTTTTTTCCACTGAGTTAATTTCCTGTTATTGGTAGATTGTGCTTTATCGATCCTTGGGCTGGAGTCAGCGATGAGAGTGGTTATTTTAGGTAGCGGAGTGGTAGGGGTTGCCAGTGCGTGGTACTTGGCAAAAGCGGGCCATGAGGTGACGGTGATCGACCGTCAACCCGGGCCAGCCTTGGAAACCAGTGCGGCCAATGCCGGGCAAATATCTCCGGGTTACGCCGCACCTTGGGCAGCACCTGGGGTACCGTTGAAGGCGATTAAATGGATGTTCCAACGTCACGCGCCGTTGGCAGTTCGCCTAGACGGCAGCAGTTTCCAACTGCGTTGGATGTGGCAGATGCTGAAAAACTGCGACACCGCCCACTATATGACCAACAAAGGCCGTATGGTGCGTCTGGCGGAATACAGCCGCGACTGCATTAAAGCTCTGCGTCAGGAAACCGGTATCCAGTACGAAGGCCGTCAAGGTGGCACACTGCAACTGTTCCGCACCCAGCAGCAGTTTGATAGCGCGGCCAAGGACATTGCCGTGCTGGAAGATGCCGGGGTGCCTTACAAACTGCTGGAGGCCAGCCAGTTGGCGACGGTTGAACCGGCGTTGTCGCAGGTTGCTCACAAGCTTACTGGCGGCTTACAACTCCCGAATGATGAAACCGGGGACTGCCAACTGTTCACCCAGCAGTTGGCCAAGCTGGCTCAGCAGGCTGGAGTCAACTTCCTGTTTAACCGCAACGTTGAACGTTTGCTGGTGGAAGGAGATAAAATTACCGGCGTGCAGTGTGATGGTGAAATCATGACTGCCGACAGCTATGTTGTGGCGTTCGGCGCCTATTCAACCGCGCTACTGCGCGATCTGGTGTCCATTCCGGTTTATCCGTTGAAAGGTTACTCATTAACCATCCCGATCGCCGATGAAGCGGCCGCGCCATTCTCTACCGTGCTGGACGAAACCTATAAAATTGCCATCACTCGCTTCGATAAGCGCATCCGTGTGGGCGGTATGGCGGAAATTGTTGGCTTCAATACCCAGTTGGAGCAGAAGCGGCGTGAAACGCTGGAAATGGTGGTACGCGATCTGTACCCGAACGGTGGACGGGTTGAAGAGGCCACATTCTGGACGGGGCTGCGCCCGATGACGCCAGATGGCACGCCTATCGTGGGGCGCACCCCGCTGAAAAATCTCTATTTAAATACCGGCCATGGCACCTTGGGTTGGACGATGGCCTGCGGCTCCGGGCAGTTGCTTGCCGACTTGATCTCTGGTATCACCCCGGCCATTGCTTCAGACGATCTGGCGGTGGCGCGTTACCGCGCAGACTTTCGGCAGGGACCTGTTGTTCCCTTGAATGACGTGCACCCGGCACGCTGAACCCCAATCTGATAGGAGAGCCCATGCCTCGCCCGATTACCGCTACGCTGCATTTGGCCGCGTTGACCAATAACCTGCAGGTAGTTCGTCGTTTTGCTCCGTCGGCTAAAATCTGGGCCGTTGTTAAGGCCAATGCTTATGGCCACGGTTTGCAGCATGTCTGGCGCAGCCTGGGCGAGAATAGCGATGGTTTTGCCTTGCTCGATCTGGCCGAGGCAGTGTTACTACGCGAATCTGGCTGGCAGGGGCCGATTCTGTTGCTGGAGGGTTTTTTCCAGCCCGCCGACCTGATGCTGATCGATCGTTACCGGTTAACCACTGCGGTGAACAGCGACTGGCAACTACAGGCTATTGCCGAAGCGCGTTTACAGGCCCCACTGGATGTTTATCTCAAGTTGAACAGTGGTATGAACCGCCTAGGGTTTGCCCCTGAGCGCTTGCACAGCGCATGGTTAACCGCAAAGGAGCTGCGTAATATTGGTTCGATAACGCTGATGAGCCACTTTGCCACCGCCGACGGTGCTGAAGGTGTAACGGAGCAAATGGCCGTGATTGACCGCGCCACTGCTGCGGTTGATCTGCCGCGTTGTCTGGCCAACTCGGCGGCCACCTTGTGGCACCCGCAGACGCAGGGGGAATGGGTGAGGCCGGGGGTTATACTTTATGGCGCATCGCCCAGCGGCAACTGGCAGGACATCGCCGACACCGGTTTGCAACCGGCGATGACGCTGAGCAGCAAAATCATTGGCATCCAACAGCTGCAAGCGGGAGATCGGGTAGGGTATGGCTGGCGTTATGCCGCTGGTAGGGCGCAGCGTATCGGCGTCGTAGCCTGTGGTTATGCGGACGGCTACCCTCGCCATGCGCCCACCGGCACTCCGGTCTGGGTGGACGGTATTCTGACGCATACCGTGGGTTCAGTTTCCATGGATATGATGACGGTGGATTTGACGCCGTGCCCGCAGGCAACCATTGGCACTGACGTCGAACTGTGGGGGAGGCATCTGCACGTTGATGATGTGGCTGCCGCAGCCGGAACCTTGGGTTACGAGCTGCTGACAGCCTTGGCGGCACGAGTGCCTATTGTTATTGAGAAATAGCTTCAGGCGATCTTTTTCAACTGCCCTTTGATTTGCTTGCTGCGCTGCCGTGCGTGTAGCGCCAGCAGGCAACCTACCAACATCACTAACGCCAGCGACAGTTTGGGCTGCAGCGGTAACGCCATGGCGATCAGGCCCAATGCGGCACCTCCTGCCATCTGAATAAAGCCTACCAGTGCTGAAGCCACACCTGCTTCGTTAGAGTAAGGCTCTAACGCATAGCTGGTTGACGGCCCCATGACAAAAGCCAATCCGGCGCAGGCGCAGGCCACGGGCAGGATATAAGCCAACCAATGGCTTTGTGCAGCTTCACCCAGCAGTGCCACGCCCAACACTAAAGCTAGACAGCCTAACCCCATCAGTATGCCGCCGGTCGCCAGACAGAAAGGGCGGCCAATCTTGTGAATGATGCGGTTGGCGACAAAGCTGACCAGCATGATCCAGAAACCGTTGGCACCAAATACCAAAGAGAACTGCAACGGTGTTAACCCGGCGGTACCCATCAGCACGTTAGGTGCTAATGACACATAGGTCAGCGCCATCCCCATCGCCCCGGCATTAACTATGGCAAAGGTAATAAAACGGCGATCGCCAAGAATGCGCAGATACTGTCTTACAGGCAGCCCTTTGACTGCTACGGTAGTGGCGGGGCGGGTTTCTGGTAGGAAGAAGATGACCAGCAATAACACCGCCGCGGCGTAACCGACCAGGAACCAGAATGGGGCGCGCCAGCCGAAAGCTTCTGCCAGCAAGCCACCTAGCAGCGGGGCCAGTGCAGGAATGATATTCAACGTGCCGTTGAGGAAACCGAAAGCTCGTGCGGCGTCATCGCCATTCATCCGATCGCGCACGCCACTGAATGCGACAACGGCGGTGCAGCAAACGGCTACGCCTTGGATCAGGCGCGAAGCGACAAAAATTTCCGCCGTTGTCGCCAGCGCGGCCATGGCTGCGCCCACCATGTAAATGAGGATCCCGGCGATGGCCACCGGCTTACGGCCGTAATTATCTACCAGCGGACCGGCGATCACCTGACCAAGACCCAATACCAGAATAAACAGCGAAATAGTGGATTGGATCAAGGCTTCACTGCTGTTAAGGCCTAGGGCAATGGCAGGAATGGTGGGCAGATAGAGATCGATTCCCAGAGGGCCGAGCAACACCAGGCTAAGCAGGAGAAAGAGAAATTTTTGCATAACAAAAATGGCACATCCGAATGACAAAGAGGACTAGAGTAGAGATCCCAACCGCAAATGGGAAGCGATAACGTATTGATGACAGACAGGAAACCGTTTGCGCTTGATTTTCCCTGGCGCGATCATTTTGCCGCGGGCTGGCGGTAATAAAGCGCTGAAATGGTATCCGCAACGTAGCGTGCCTGGTGTTTGGCATCATCCAGCGCCCGGTGTGGTGTGCCTTCAAACGGACGCTGTTTCTTGGGATTGAAACCATGCAGCTCTGCCAGAGTAATGATAGTGCGGGCATCTTGGGTATCCCAGAACTTCCAGGGGCAAGGCATTGCCAACTGGTAGTAGGCATGTTCCAGGATCGAACAGTCAAACTCTTTGCCATTACCCCAGACTTTCACCGTGTCGGTGCTGTGCATATGAATAAAACGGCTCAGGTTGGTCAAGACCCGCTTGAGACTTTCGCTGCCCCCGAAGGCCAGTTTACGAGCTTCGTCTGACTGTTTTGCCCACCAGGCCACGGTATCCAGACTGATTGTCCGGCCCGGTTGTTCCTGCTGGCTGTTTACTGCCGCTTCAAATTCTGCCCCTAACTCACCGGTCTTGGGGTTAAAAAACACGCCGGCAACCACCAGGATCACTGCGCTCGGGGTAATATCCAGCGTTTCAATATCTAGCATCAAATGGTTCATGGGGTCTCCAGGCTGAACAAGATCGTGATGGTACTGCATACAGTCTGGCAGAATATCCAGTTACTTTGAAATAGGCGAAAACGGTCTGTTCACGGTATGATGACTTTAGTCATGTTGCAGAGTTGGTAGCTAGCGTTGAGAACACTTATTTTTATTCTATGTATGATCGGCTATCTGCTGGTATTAGGCTATTTTGGCGTTTACGTTACCGATAAAATCTGCGAAAACGCCCAAAACTTAAGTAAACTCTGCCGCATGGTGGATATCTCTGAACCTCACATCCCGCAGCCACCCGTCACCCCAGATAGTCGCGGGTGAGTAATAGTGTCAATATCGCCGCTATCCCGACTAACACAGCCCATTGGCGCCAACCAAAGCGCGCCAACCATTCCTGTTGCACCTTGTTAGCGTTGAATTGCCTGACGGACAGAGTACCAGCCAGCAACAGCGTCATGACGACCCAAACCAGGCTCAGGCTGGTGACGGAGAACTCAGTGTGCAAAATATTGGCGTAATACAGGCGCATGACCATAAAGTAGATCAGCAATACCCAACTGAAGCCGCTGCGTTTCTTCAGGATCTGACTGAGCAGAAAAGCGATAAACAGGCTATGAGCCATGGAGATTAACGGTGATTCAAAGGGGTGGCGAACGCAAGTGTTGTAAACCGCCAGATAGAGATTAAAGACCAGTAACACATACACCGTATAAACATACCAGCCATAGACCACTTTCAGTCTTCTGGAGGGGGCTGAAATGGGATTTACTGTTTGAGTCATGCACTCTCCTTGAGTTATCCAGATTTATAGCACTTAACAGCTAAATGAAAACTAAACGCCTCAACAGCATAACCTGCTGAGAAAAAGGTTTTTTCTATGATGAAGCCCCATTTATAAGCCAATAAACCCGCCTGAAACGCCCATCACCAGAGTGCATTTTGCTACTTGAATTCATTGTTGGTAAAGATAATAATTATCATTGTTATTAGTATTTGTTATTTAACAACATCAGAGCACCGTAACCTCTGTACATCAAACTGGCCAGCGTTGCCGGCGCGGTAAGTTTTCGGTGCAATTTCAATGGATCCCATGGGGAATACAGGTATGCCTGCGTTTTTTCCTGCCAGTCGCTCTTATCTTTACTGCTCGTTAGCGATTTTCCTGCCACTGACCTCTTTTGCTGAAGATACCCTCGTGGTAACGGCCAAACCCGCCGATACGGCGGAAACGGCGACGCATGGCTATGAGGCCAGTACCAGCCAGGGGGCCACTAAAACGGATCGGCCTCTGGTACTCACTGCACAATCCGTCTCCGTAGTAACACGTCAACAGATGAGCGACCAAGGGGCTTTGACGGTTAACGATGCGCTGAAATATACCCCAGGCGTTTTTACTAACTTCTCTGGTGGCGCGACGCGTTACGATACTATTGCTCTGCGCGGATTTCACGGTGGCGACGTCAATAACACCTTCCTGAACGGCTTACGCCTGCTTAGCGACGGCGGCAGTTATAACGCTTTGCAGATCGACCCTTGGTTCCTGGAACGCATCGACGTGATTAAGGGCCCGTCCTCCGTGATGTATGGGCAAAGTATCCCTGGCGGGTTGGTG
The DNA here is from genome assembly GCF_046269175.1 of Serratia sp. J2. Classification (NCBI taxonomy): domain Bacteria; kingdom Pseudomonadati; phylum Pseudomonadota; class Gammaproteobacteria; order Enterobacterales; family Yersiniaceae; genus Serratia; species Serratia sp. J2. Next base: position 203,995 of record NZ_JBKABN010000004.1, on the reverse strand, counting down.
GCGATGACCAGCAAACGGCCGCAGTTTGCGAGTGAAAATCACGTCAATGTGATGGCCGGGAACAACAATACCAAAGGCGGTGCGTTTGATTCGACTGGGGCATTGAACGATCAGTGGGCATACCGTTTGACCGGCATTACCCGCACCAGCGACACCATGTATGACCATCAGCGTGAAGAGCGCTATGCGATTTCGCCTTCGTTGCTGTGGCAACCGGATGAAAATACCTCTTTGCTGCTGCAGGCCAATTTGCAAAAAGACCCTTCCGGTGGCTACCACAGCGCGGTGCCGTCAGACGGCAGTATTTATACCACCAGTGGGGACAAGCTGGGCCGGGGATTTTTTGACGGCGAAAGCAGCCGCAATGTGTTCAAACGTTGGCAGCAAATCTACAGTTATGACTTCTCACATAGTTTTAATGACGTCTGGTCATTCCGTCAAAATGCCAGCTACACCCACTCCAACGTGGAGCTGGAGCAGGTTTACCAGATTGGCTGGAACGCCGACCGCAGCGAGTTGAACCGTTGGTACAGCGGCTCCAATACGTCATTGGATGCTTATGCGGTGGATAACCAACTGGCGGCGGAATTCGTAACTGGCGCGTTGGAACATAAGGTGATGCTGGGGCTGGATTATCAGCGTTTTACCAATAACCTGTGGGAAGAGTCTGGTTCGGCCACGCCGTTGAATCCGTTCACCGGCGTCTCCGGCGGGCCAGGTATCACTATTCTCAGTCATACCGATTCTAAACGGCGTTATGAGCAGACCGGAGTCTATCTGCAGGATGAAGTCAGCCTCTACAACTGGTATCTCAATCTTTCCGGGCGCGTTGACCGGTTGGAAACCAGGAATACCGTGCTGAATACCGATTCTACCGATGCCCGTACTGACGACCACTTTACGGGCCGCGCCTCTTTGCTGTACCACTTTGACAGCGGTTTCTCGCCGTATATGAGCTACAGCTCTGCGGTGACGCCAGCGGTCCTGGCCGATAAAGAGGGGCATCTGCTCAAACCGACCACCAGCGAGCAATATGAGGCTGGGCTGAAGTATCAACCTCCTGGCAGCAGCTCGATCTATAGCATTGCCCTCTATGACCTGACGCAGAATGACGTAGCCAACCGCGTGGTGAAGGATAGCTACTATGTGCCTGCCGGTAAGGTACATTCACAAGGGATTGAACTGGAGGCCCGTAGCCAGGTGAGCGAGCGCCTGAACGTCATTGCGGGTTACAGCTATAACCAAGTGAAATTCAAAGACGCCGTTGACGGTAACGATGGCAATACGCCATACCTGGCACCTAATCAGATGGCCTCTTTATGGGGGCAGTATCAGGCGGGGCTGGGTATCAATCTGGGGGCTGGCGTACGTTATATTGGCAAACAGTGGGCGGATAATGAGAATACCCTGCGTATTCCTTCGGTCACGCTGCTGGATGCTTCGGTGCGCATGGATCTGGCCAGCGTAAAACCGTCGTTGAAAGGGGCTTATGTGCAGTTGAACGCCAATAACCTGACAGACCGGGAATATGTTGCTGGCTGCTATGGCACTGGCTACTGCTATTGGGGAGCGGGGCGTTCGGTTATCGCTACCGTGGGCTATGACTTTTAACGGCTAAACCATACTCATCCCGCTGAACGTTAGCGGGATGAGGCGCTAAAACAGCGAAAACAGCAGCACCACGGGCAGGCTGAGTGGCCAGGTCAGGCCGATGATCAGCGCGCTAAGCAGGCGGATGGGGAGGGTATCGCGGCTGACCAGAAAAGTGATAATCATCGAAACCAACAGGCCAATAAAATAAACGTATTGCGTGACTTCCCACAGCGATAACATGAAAACCATCCCGGTAATTTTTACCGCTCATTCTAGGCGGCTCCCCACAAGTAATCAATGTGTTAATGTGGTGTAAAAGGGGGGGGAGGGCGGCTTGTCGCACGGGAGAAAGCGCGCCTTATCGAAATTAATTATAAATAGCCCTTGCTAATAACTCTGGGTTATGAGTAAATAGCGTCATCGGTTTGAAGTACAGACCTTATGAAAGCAGTTTTAGTAAAGTAGTTCTCAGTATTAGCGATATCCGACAGATACCTCTTCTTCCGCGAATTTCCTTCTAGTGCCCCCATAAGTTTCCACTGAATTGCAGACCTCTTTCGCCATTATGGCGGCCTAAAAAAACAATGAAGGAAGTATCTATGTCTAATAAAATGACTGGTTTAGTAAAATGGTTTGACGCTGGTAAAGGTTTTGGTTTCATTTCTCCTGCTGATGGCAGCAAAGACGTGTTCGTACACTTCTCTGCAATCCAGGGTAATGATTACAAGACGCTTGATGAAGGCCAGCAGGTTGAATTCAGCATCGAAAATGGCGCCAAAGGCCCATCAGCGGTTAACGTTACAGCAATGTAATGTGACTCGGTAGTGTGGTTGAAACTTGCAATAGCGATGATGGTTTAGGCCGGAGCAGACAAGCGATATTAACACTACCACATCAATCCCGGCCTGGTGCCGGGGTTGAATATATCCTCCTTGCCATGAGGGTAGACAGAAAAGCCAATTTCACCAAAGTTTGCTTTTCTGTTGTGAAAAGGCCGTGCTTAGGCCGTGCAATGCTGGAGTGTTCGATGGACGCTTGCGCCGCATCATGACAGCCGGGAAAGCGACCGGCACTACTTTTAACCCTGGCGTTTACGCCGGGGTTTTTTACATCCATTTTCCCCGCACGAAAAATATTTCCAGATTACTGCATCCAATATTCTCGTTCACTACGTATATGGCTATGTGAGGACATCTTCCCACATCACCCTTCGAGGATATGACCATGAAAAAGCTTCTCTGTACTGCCCTGTGTTCATCACTGTTGCTCAGTAGCGTCTCAATGGCTGCCATGATGTCCGATACGGTAATGGTGGGCGGTGCCGCCATGTACCCCAGCAAAAATATTGTCGAGAATGCCCTCAACTCCAAAGATCACACTACACTGGTCGCTGCGGTAAAGGCTGCTGGCCTGGTTGATACTCTGCAAGGCGCCGGTCCGTTTACGGTGTTTGCTCCGACCAATGAAGCCTTTGCCAAACTGCCAGCCGGAACGGTCGATACCTTGCTCAAACCTGAGAACAAGGCGGCACTGACCGGAGTGCTGACCTACCATGTGGTTGCTGGCCGCTATGATATGAAACAGTTGGAGAAGAAAATCAAGGAAGGGCACGGCACAGCCGAGCTGAAAACGGTGAATGGCCAACCGCTGTGGATTATGAATAACGGCCCCCACAATATTCAGCTCAAAGATGGTCAAGGTCATATTGCCAACATCAGCACCTATGATGTTTATCAGAAAAATGGCGTGATCAACGTTATCGATAGCGTACTGTTGCCAAAATAAATCCCGTCTATACTAGGTGCAGGCTGCCAAAAGGCTACCCGCACCTTGATAGGACAGGACATGACCAAAGCACTTCCCGAACAGCATGTCGAATTGATGCAGGCCGTTGCGCTTGGCGACCGCAACGCGTTTGAACAACTCTATCGGCAGACCTCGCCCCGATTGTTTGCCGTTGCTCTGCGTTTACTGCGTCGCCAGTCCTGGGCCGAAGAGGTGTTACACGAAAGCTTTATCAGCGTATGGAATCGCGCTGCCAGCTATGACCCCAATCTCAGCTCCCCTTTGACCTGGCTGACGCACATTGTGCGCAACAAGGCTATTGATTGGCTGCGCGGTGCCGGTGGCCGGGCGGGGCAAACGGAAGAGGAGTGGCTGGATGACCTGGGGGCGAGCACGGAAGAACCTGTCAGTCAGTTGCTGCTGGGTGAGGAGGCTGGAAAACTGGCCGAGTGCCTGAACCATCTGAACGTTGAACAACGGCAGAGCATTGTGTTGGCTTACTACCAAGGCATGTCTCATGGTGAGGTTTCGGCACATCTGCAACAACCGCTTGGCACGATCAAAAGCTGGATCCGCCGGGCGTTGGATCATTTGAAAAACTGTGTGGGCCTATGAAAAGCAAAGGTGAGTATGACTCGGCTTTAGCAGCGGAATATGCCTTGGGCACGTTGCGCGGGCCCGCGCGGTTGAAATTTGAACAGCGTATCCAGCGGGAGCCGACGCTGGCCGCCTTGGTTGCACGTTGGCAAACGCTGCTGGCTCCGTTGGATCTGGCGCTGACCCCAGTATTGCCACCAGAACGCGTGTGGAAAAAAATCCAGCTTAGTTTGCCCATTGAGGTAGTACCGCGACGTAAACGCTGGGATTATCTTGGTTGGGCGCTGGCAGCCGGTTTGGCCGCGTTGTTGCTGGTGCCGCGCTTTATCACACAGCCGCCGGATTTTGCTCCGGCAGTGGTACTCAATGCGGGTCAGCAGGGCACTGGGCAATGGATTGTCAGCATGGACAGTGGCAAACGCCATCTGAGACTGACCCCGCTTAACCCGCAAACGCTAGCCGTAGCCAATAGCCTGCAACTGTGGGCGATCCCGCCGGGTGAAAAGCCGCGTTCCTTAGGGTTGGTTGCTGCAGAGAAGCCGACCGAGCTGGCAGTGAACTCGATGACGCTGGCGCAGGGCATGACCATTGCCATCAGCCTCGAGCCTGCGGGTGGCTCACCTACAGGGCTTCCTACCGGTCCGGTGCTGTACAGCGGCCAGTTAACTTCGCTCTGATCTGATTGATATTCCTGCCGATGATTTTTCACTGACGGTGACAATAATCGGTGGGTTTTTCTCATCGCGAATGCCAACTATTAGCAGATGGTGAGTTGTGGCATGGCTGGTACAACCCCTTCGAATATCCCCAATCCTTCTTCTTAGCGATACTGTTCATCCAAGCAGTGGCTTGGATTGGTCAGGGGTTTCTCAAATGCAGACAAGTGAACAAAATGCTGGCGGTCGCTCTCTTTACTGGAAATTTGCCAAGGCTCAAGAGCTGCGGGATTTGGTGAATCGCCAGCCTGCCGAGTGCGAGGTATCTCTATCATGAACCTGGCAGGGCTAATCCAGTTTTCCAAAGGCCATTGGCAGCTACTGATGATCTTAGGTTTCGCAGCCCTGTTGTTTGGCATGAGTCAGCGTATTGATGCGTTGAATGCCGACATAGGCCAGTACCGGAAAGATAATGAGGAGTTGGGCAGTGCATTGAATAGAAGGGATGAAACCATCAATGCGCTGAAAGGTGCAGCGGATGCCGATCGTCGTGCTACCGAACAACAGCTCCAGATTGAACAGCAAAAGAGAGTGAAAGCCGATGCTGAAAATAGAACGTTACGCAAAGCGCTGGAGGATAACGACTGCGGTCATCAGCGGTTGCCTGCTGATGCTCTCGATATCCTGCGCGGAGCAACCAAAACCGGTGCCACCGGCTCCACAACTGATCTACGTATACCCGCCAGCGGCATTGCTACAGCAGTGTGAGAAGACACCGTTTACCGGGGAGACTTTCGGGGATGCTGTCATGGCCTTGCAGGTGAGCCAGAATGAGCTTGATATCTGTGCCTCACGTATCGAAGCGTTGATCAAATGGCAGTGCTGCTGAATTTATAGCGGTTGAGCATGTTAGAACTTGGCGGAAGGGTGAGGATGCCGCGCCTCTGGGAGCTAAAACGGCCAGCTAACTCTCGTTGCTGGCCGTTTTCTATTAGTTCACGCAGTCTGCTTGTGGAACAGTTCCCTGAACACTGGATAGATATCATCCGGCTCGCGGATATGCTGCATGGCAAAGTTTTCAAACGTCGCCTGCAGATGCTCATATTCACGCCACAGCGTCTGGTGAGCACGGCGGGTAATTTCGATATAGCTGTAGTAACGCACCATCGGCAGAATGTTTTTTGACAACAGTTCATGGCACAGTGGTGAATCATCAGCCCAGTTATCCCCGTCCGAAGCCTGAGCGGCATAGATATTCCACTGTGCAGGATCGTAACGCTCCTCGACCACTTCGTTCATCAGCTTCAGGGCGCTGGAAACGATGGTGCCGCCGGTTTCCTGTGAGTAGAAGAACTCCTGCTCATCCACTTCTTTCGCCTGGGTATGGTGACGAATATAGACCACCTCAACGTTCTTATAGGTTCGGCTGAGGAACAGATACAGCAGAATATAAAAGCGTTTGGCCATGTCTTTGGTTGCCTGATCCATTGAGCCAGAAACGTCCATCAGGCAGAACATGACCGCCTGGCTTGAGGGTTCAGGCCGACGCTCGTAGTTCTTGTAGCGCAGGTCGAAGGTGTCGATAAACGGCACGCTGTCGATTTTCTTGCGCAACTCGGCAATCTCCTTACGCATGCGCTCTTCTTCCAGCAGTTGCACCGGTTCGGTGTTTTCCAACTGGGCAAGGCTGTCTTCAAGCTCATGCAGAGCACGTCGTTTACCGGCGGTCATGGCGGTTCGTCGCGCCAGCGAGTTTTGCAGCGAACGCACTACGCTGATATTGGCCGGCACGCCGTTGGCGGTGTAGCCAGCACGGTGGGTTTTGTATTCGGTCAGCTGTTTGTACTGATTTTTCTTCAGGTTGGGCAGCGCCAGATCCTCGAACAACAGGTCGAGATACTCATCTTTGGAGATCTGGAAGACAAATTCATCCTGGCCATCCCCATCCTGGCTGGCATTGCCCTGGCCGCCGCCACCTCCGCCGCCGCCTTGTGGGCGTTCAACGCGGTCATTTTGTACGAAGTGATCGTTACCTGGATGAACGCGATGGCGTTTACCGCCGCGCCCTTGATGGAACATTGGCTCGTTGATATCGCCACCGGGGATCGAAACTGATTCCCCGCTGTCCACGTCGGTGACCGAACGCTTGTTGATGGCTTCGGCAATCGACTGTTTGATTTGCGACTTATAGCGACGCAAGAAGCGCTGGCGGTTCACCATGCTCTTGTTTTTGCCATTCAGCCGTCGGTCAATGAAATACGCCATACATCCCCCAAACAACGTTGCCAACTTTCTCTACCTTGGGGATTTCAGGCGACAACCCGAAATCCCCAGGTATAGGCTATCTATGACGTCAGCGGTCGTCGGTTTATGAAGATTTTCTCACCCGCAGATACCATTCGCACAGTAGACGAACCTGCTTGCGGGTGTAACCTTTCTCCATCATCCGGTCAACGAAGTCATCGTGTTTTTTCTGCTCATCCGTTGAGGTTTTAGCATTAAAGGAAATGACTGGCAGCAGCTCTTCGGTGTTCGAGAACATTTTCTTCTCGATGACCGTACGCAGCTTCTCGTAACTGGTCCAGTTCGGGTTCCGGCCGCTGTTATTGGCACGGGCACGCAGGACAAAGTTGACGATTTCGTTGCGGAAATCTTTCGGGTTGCTGATACCCGCTGGCTTCTCGATTTTCTCCAGTTCAGCATTCAATGACTCACGGTCAAACAGCTGGCCGGTATCCGGATCACGGTACTCCTGATCCTGGATCCAGAAGTCTGCATAGGTCACGTAGCGGTCAAAAATATTCTGGCCGTATTCCGAGTAGGATTCCAGATAGGCGGTCTGGATCTCTTTGCCGATAAACTCGGCGTATTTCGGGATCAGGTAGCCTTTCAGGTGCTCCAGGTATTTCTCCGCCAGATCCTGCGGGAACTGCTCACGCTCGATCTGCTGTTCCAGTATATAGAATAGGTGTACCGGGTTAGCCGCGACTTCGGCATGGTCAAAGTTGAACACCCGAGACAGAATTTTGAAGGCGAAACGGGTCGAAAGGCCGTTCATACCTTCATCCACCCCGGCATAGTCACGATATTCCTGATACGACTTGGCCTTCGGATCGGTGTCTTTCAGGCTTTCACCATCGTAGACACGCATCTTCGAATAGATGCTGGAGTTGTCTGGCTCTTTCATACGCGACAGTACGGTAAAGCGAGCCAGCGTTTCCAACGTGCCAGGGGCGCAAGGCGCGTGGGTCAGTTCGCTGTTATCCAGCAGTTTGTCGTAGATTTTAATCTCTTCCGACACCCGCAGGCAGTAAGGCACCTTGACGATGTAAACACGGTCGAGGAAGGCCTCGTTATTTTTGTTGTTGCGGAAGGTCACCCATTCCGATTCGTTAGAGTGCGCCAGGATAATACCGCTGAACGGCAGGGCAGAGATCCCCTCGGTACCGTTGTAGTTACCCTCCTGGGTGGCGGTCAACAGAGGATGTAGCACCTTGATAGGCGCTTTGAACATCTCTACGAACTCCATGATCCCCTGGTTGGCGCGGCACAGTGCGCCGGAATAGCCATAGGCATCCGGATCGTTCTGCGCATGGTTTTCCAATTTACGGATATCCACTTTACCGACCAACGCAGAAATATCCTGGTTGTTCTCGTCGCCCGGTTCGGTTTTGGCGATGGCAATTTGTTCAAGTATTGAAGGACGAACCTTCACCACTTTGAATTTGGTGATGTCACCGCCGAACTCATGCAGGCGTTTCGCGGCCCACGGCGACATAATGGTGCCAAGATAGCGCGTCGGGATGTTGTATTCTTTTTCCAGAATAGTGGCATCCTCCTGCGGGTTGAACAGGCACAGCGGATGGTCGTTGACCGGGCTGCGCTCGCCGTTGGCGCTCAGGGTGTAAATTGGCACACGCTGCATCAAGGCTTTCAGCCGTTCTGCCAGCGAGGATTTACCACCACCCACCGGGCCCAACAGATAAAGGATTTGTTTCTTCTCTTCGAGGCCCTGGGCAGCGTGTTTCAGGTAAGAAACTATCTGTTCGATAGCTTCTTCCATGCCGTAGAACTCCTCGAATGCTGGATAGCGTGCGATCACGCGGTTGGAGAACAGGCGAGACATACGCGACTCAAGCGCGGTATCGACCATGACTGGTTCACCGATAGCCATGAGTAGACGTTCTGCCGCATTGGCATAGGCACTGCGATCTTGCCGGCAGATGGAAAGAAATTCCTGCAGTGTGAACTCTTCGTCCTTGGCAGCTTCGTAGCGCTGGCGATAGTGGTCAAATATGTTCATGGCGATGCCCGTCCTTTCGTTATTAGCACAGGTTAAAAAAGGAGCTGGTGTTGGTATTCTGGCTCCCGAAAGCGTGAAGCTATGACTGAGTACAGCAACCCGTATGCCAACTTGGTGCGCTTATTCTCGCGAGTTGCGCTGTATTGCCACTGGGCTCAGCCTAAATTCACCTTCTGATTTTAAGCTTAGTTGCATACTGGAAAATTTCCTGCAAGAGAAAGGGTCTTTTTTAAGTCATTTCAATGACTCAGTTATGGCTAGGGGCGGCAAATGCCTTGTCTGGCGCGGGTTGCGGCAAAAAACGTCATCTTTTTGCCATCAATAATTCATCTTTGGGTTCTAAGTTATTCGATCTTGGTTGTTTTCTATTGTAAAGATCCGGCAGGCTCCTCGGTTTTCACATAAACTATAGCGGTTAATTACATCTTGTTATCTATGGAAAAAGCCAGTGAAGATATCTAAACTCAAAACGCTAGCAATTATCGCTTCCGCAATGGTTTGTGCGCACAGTGCTCAGGCAGGAAGCTGGTCACTCGGTGCTTCAGCGCTGGTCAGCCCCGATCCTTATCGTGGTTATCAGGATCGTGTCTATCCCGTTCCTATCATCAATTACGATGGCGATGATTTTTACTTCCATACGCTGTTGGCCGGTTACAACCTGTGGAAAGATCAGCAAAATCAGCTGAGCCTGATCGCCTATTACTCACCGTTGCACTATAAGCCAGGCGACAGTGACGACGATCGCATGAAGCAGTTGGACAAGCGCCGTAGCACCATGATGGCCGGTGTGGCCTTTACACATAGGGCTGAGTGGGGAACGATCCGTACGGCCTTCTCTGGCGATACGCTGAACAACAGTAACGGCCTGGTGGGCGATATTGCCTATCTCTATAAGTTCCAGGTGGACTCCTGGAGTTTTGCTCCGGGCATCGGGGTAAACTGGAACAGCTCAAACCAGAACAAATACTACTATGGCATCAATGGCGATGAGTCACGCCGTAGTACCTTCAATACATACAAGCCGAGCGATAGCTGGTCGCCATACGTCGAATTGACCACCAACTATAATATCAACGCCAACTGGAATGCCTTCTTCACGGGGCGTTATACGCGCCTGGACAGCGAAGTTAAAGACAGCCCAATGGTTGATAAATCTTATACCGGCATGCTGTGGACGGGTGTGACATACACCTTCTAAGCGTACGGTGCATTATCTTGGTGCAGTGAGTGCATCGAAAAGGGGCGGAAACGCTCCTTTTGCACATCTGTGGTGCGGTCGATGATGACGAGAAGAGGGGCGAAATGACTCGCCCCAGTTTGATCAGCTGTTTTTAATGCTGCGGATTTTCATCGCCAAGCGGGCAGGTTGCTCCCCTGAGGCGATCAGCGGCTTGCTCACGCGCCCGGTTTCCACACAAACCATGGTTTTGTAACCGTCGTTTGGCATGTCGGCCATGCTGCAGGAAAGCTCGACGCCTGGGTTCCAGGCGATCACATCGCTCATATGGTGATGATTGACCTCGATAGTCCTTTGCAATACCGGATCTTTGATCAGGCTGCAAGGCGTTGCCTGGGTGTAGATGCGATCGGTTTGCCCGGTAAACTCCAGCTCGCCAACCTGACGTGCCTCGATCCCCTTCGCCACCTTATCGATATAATGCTCGCCCAAACCGGCAACTTTCACCTTGTCGATGTCGCCGATCTGGAAATAGCTGTGCAGAGCAGCGGTAGCCTGGTAATCACCGTGTGATTCCAGCTCCATCTCGCACTCTTCACCCAGCTTGAAGCGGGCGATCAGGGTGAAAGCATGTGGCCACAATTTGCGGGTTTGTTCGTTGTCTTGCAGCGTGAAGGTCAGGATCACGCCGTTTTCGTCTTCATCGTGCGCGGTGAGCTGCCATGGCTGATTACGGGCAAAACCGTGGGATGGACTACCTGCCGGGCCAAACCACGGCCAGCAGATCGGGACGCCGCCGCGGATCGCCACGCCGTTTTTGAATGGCGTATTGTTGCTCAGCCAAAACACCGGCTTATCACCGCTTGGTTGCCAGGCCAGCAGATGGGCCCCTTGCAGAGTAATGGCCGCACGGACTTTCGGGTGAGAAACCACCACCACTGGCAGTTCGTCCAGTTGGCGTTGGCTGATAAAAGGGGTGATTTGTTCGCTAACGGGTAGGGTGAAGATTTTTTCGTTCATGTTGTTGCCTTCTTTTCGCCGCAAAAACAAATAAAAAGGGCGACACTAGTGTCGCCCTTGATAATCAACTGCGCATCAAGCCATTACTTGGAGATGTGAGCGATCAGGTCCAGTACTTTGTTTGAGTAGCCAGTTTCGTTATCGTACCAAGAAACCAGTTTCACAAAGGTGTCGCTCAGCGCGATACCGGCTTTAGCATCGAACACAGAAGTCAGTTTCTCGCCGTTGAAATCGGTAGAAACCACTTCGTCTTCGGTGTAGCCCAGCACGCCTTTCAGCTCGCCTTCTGAAGCGGCTTTGATAGCAGCACAGATTTCTTTGTAAGAAGCTGGTTTAGCCAGACGAGCAGTCAGGTCAACCACAGATACGTTCGGAGTAGGAACGCGGAACGCCATACCGGTCAGTTTGCCGTTCAGTTCTGGGATTACTTTACCTACTGCTTTAGCAGCACCGGTAGAAGAAGGGATGATGTTCTGGGATGCGCCGCGGCCGCCGCGCCAGTCTTTGTGAGACGGGCCATCAACGGTTTTCTGAGTTGCGGTGGTGGCATGCACAGTGGTCATCAGAGCTTCAACGATGCCGAACTTGTCGTTGATGACTTTGGCCAGTGGTGCCAGGCAGTTGGTGGTACAAGAAGCGTTGGAAACGATTTCTTGGCCAGCGTAAGACTTGTGGTTCACGCCCATAACGAACATAGGGGTGTCATCTTTAGATGGGCCAGTCAGAACAACTTTCTTAGCACCTGCAGCGATGTGTTTACGTGCAGTTTCGTCAGTCAGGAACAGGCCAGTTGCTTCAGCAACGACGTCAACGTTGACGTCGTTCCACTTCAGGTTAGCCGGATCTCTTTCTGAGGTACAACGGATGGTTTTGCCGTTAACAACCAGGTGGCCGTCTTTAACTTCTACAGTACCGTCGAAACGGCCGTGAGTAGAGTCATACTTCAGCATGTAAGCCATGTACTCTGCGTCTAACAGGTCGTTGATTGCAACGATTTCGATGTCAGAACGTTCCTGAGCAGCACGGAAAACAATGCGACCGATACGGCCAAAACCGTTGATACCTACTTTGATAGTCATATATTCCACCAGCTATTTGTTAGTGAATAAAAGGTTGGTTGTAAAATTACAAAAACCTTACCGAGCGTCAAGCGGAATCGTGTCAATTCTTGCTGCAAGTCAAACCAGAAGGCCGGTTTTGCACACAAATCGCACATTCCATTCACGTTTGTCCTCCCATCGATATGGGGGCAAACCGCCAAGAATAAAGTCAGCACGTGCAAGATATGTGATCGAAGTCACATATGGCGGCAGCGTAACCTTTATGCCGTACAGTTTAGGCTAAAAAGGCCTGCAGCGTTGTTAATTTTTTGTTATTATTACTCATTGTTTTCGTTGACATTATCCACATTGCGGGAATAGCACAAATGGCTAAAGAGACAACCCCTAAGACACCGCTCACGGAACTGAATGATATCCAACGTTATGTGACGCAAGAGCGTGGCACCGAAGCCCCCTATAGCGGTAAATTACTGCATAACCAGCGTGAGGGCGTTTACCACTGCCTGTGCTGTAACGCGCCACTGTTCTTCTCCGCCAGCAAGTTTGATTCTGGCTGCGGCTGGCCCAGCTTCTATCAGCCGGTCTCGGATGATGCTATTCGTTATCTTGATGATAATTCACATAATATGCATCGAGTTGAGATCCGCTGTGGTAACTGCGACGCGCATTTGGGACACGTGTTTCCCGATGGTCCGCAGCCGACTGGCGAACGTTACTGTGTCAACTCCGCGTCACTGAATTTCACCGACGACGAGAATGGCGAGCAAACGGCAGGTTAAGCTGTAACTAAACCAACAAAATCGATTCAGCTAATTATTCATCCTTGGGTGAGGACATGCTCTGATGGAAGTAAAAGATCTGATTGCGGCCATGACGCCGGAAATCTACCAGCGGCTGGTGCTGGCTGTGGAACTGGGCAAGTGGCCGGATGGTGTGGCATTGACGCCAGAGCAGAAAGAACACAGCCTGCAGGCGGTGATGCTGTGGCAGTCGATGAACAATGCGGACCCACAGCATATGAGCATTGGCACCGATGGGCAAATCGTGATGAAAAGCAAACAGGAGCTGAAGCAGCAGTTTATGGCCGAGCCGTTGGCCAAGCTGAAGCCGCAGTAACCTGTTGCTGATAGGGCGATGTTGTCATCGCCCTGAAGGTTTTATTGCTTCTTCGGGTTCAAGCCTAAGCTTTCCGCCAGTTGATGGGCCAAGCGGTTGTTATCGTCCGCGCCATACTCCCAGAACATCGCCCCTCCCAATCCTTTGCTCTTGATGTACTCGGCCTTGATGGCTACCGAGCGTGGGTTTTCATAGCTTATTGCGAACAGCGGCTTGCCTGCGGCTGACTTCATCATCAGATAGGGCACCTTGGCCTCGTTATCCCAATGCGCGGTGAAGCGCCGTTGTGGGTCTTTCAGCATCTTGTTCACGATATCGTTGTACTTGATGTAGCTGTCTTTATCCAAATCCACGCCCAGCGACTTGAAGACGTCTTTTTCACGTGTGGTGAAATAGGGCTGGGTGACGGGATGCTTGGCCGCATCTGCCACATCCCAATCAATACCTGGCTCGGTGGCACGTTTAGGTACCCGGCCATAGAAACCGATCCCCAGATTGAGTTGAGCAGGCTTCAGCCCGGCGGCCAGATAGTTGTTAACCACAAAGTCGGCGCTGTACTTGTCGGCGGCGGCCACGGTTGGCCACTCCTTGGAGTCATAGAGATTGGAGTTGAAATACTGGGTACCGTACGCCATGTCGTAGGTCATCAGATTGATGTAATCCAGATAGGGCGCGATAGCCTTAACGTCGACCCATTCCTGCGGACTTTTGACGTTGGCCCCCACGGCGATGGTCAGCAGTTTATCTTTACCCAGCGCCTGATGCAGTTCGCTCAGCAGGGAGGTGAAGTTGGTCCGGTCGGCCGGTTGGCTTTCCACCAATCCCCAGGCACCGTTAACCGGGTATTCCCAATCCAGATCGATACCATCTAGCTGATACTTGGCAATCACCTCCTGCACTGAACGGATAAACACAGCCCGGCTTTCCGGTGTGGCTGCCGCGCCGGAGAACCCACGGGCTCCCCAGCCGCCAACGGACAGCAAAACCTTCAACGCCGGGTTTTGTTGGCGCAATACGGGTAAGCGCTTTAAGTCTGCTTCGACTTTTGGTGAGAGATAGATTTGGTGCAGGTGGGAGGGATCTTTCAGTGCCGGGTTGGTTTCTTCTTTTTCAGCGTTATAAATCAGGCCAAAAGAGTAGTTGAGGTGGGTGATCTGGCTGACGTCCAACTGGTTGATATCACCGCCCGGCCCGGCGGTCACGTCGCCACCGCCGTTAAAGTAGCCAACAGAAAGATAAGGTGCGGCGTGCGCGATGCCTGCGCCAGCAATACCGAGTTGCACCGCTACCAGCAAGGGCAGCAGTTTACGGGTTAAAGCCATGTTGTCTCCTTTGGTCAGCAAGGCCGACCTGAACCGCCTGGGGCGGTATCAATAAAGCCGGGCTCGGTAGGCCCCGGATGCGTATAACTTATTGATGCCAATGCATCAGCGGTCATCACAACAAAAGAGACGAGAGGGGACAAGGTGAGCGCGTAGAAGAATGGTGAGAATGTGAGCAGCGTCGAAAATAAAACGTTTGGCGGGGATATGGGGCGCCAAGGTCAAGCAGCCCCCAAAACCGTTAACGCTGAGTAAACTGTGACAGTGTAACTAATTGTGCGCCAGCCGACTGCATTTCGGCTAACGCCTGTTCGCTGTCGTCGGGACGTAAATTGACACCTCGGCAGCCATCGGTAATGACCTGAGTCTGATAACCCAAACGCAAAGCATCTAACACGCTGAACTTGACACAATAATCGGTGGCTAGCCCCATCACGGCGAGATGAGTGATGCCGCGCTCCTTCAGCCAGCCATCGAGTGCCGTTTGCGCCCGGAGCCCGTTATCAAAAAAAGCACTATAGCTATCGATATCCGGGTTCTCACCCTTACGGAATATCGCTGCGATGTGCTGCTTATCAAGCTGAGGGTGAAGCTCTGCGCCAGGGCTGCCCTGAACGCAGTGCACTGGCCACCAAATCTGGGGCAGCCCTTCAAGTTCCCCAAGCGTGCCAATCTGTGCGTTGGAGTTAATGGCGAAGCTGCGATGATCCATCGGGTGCCAGTCCTGGCTGGCGACCACCGTTTCGTTACGGGCCAGGCTGGCTGCGATAGCCTGATTGGCGACGGCAATGGTGGCATCACCTTCTGCCACGCCTAAAGCGCCGCCGGGGCAAAAGTCGTTTTGCAAATCAATCAGCAGCAGTGCTGTTTTCATCAGAATTCCTACTTCGGTTAGCCCGCAGCGCTCAGTTCGCCACGCAGGTCTTGTTGCATCAGGCTGCGGATCTCTTCTGGGGTTAACGGCTGGCTCAACAGATAATGCAGCTTGGTCAGCGCGGCTTCCACCGTCATATCAAAACCGCTGATCACACCAGCATGGGCCAGGGCATTACCGGTCGCATAGCCCTCCATATTGACCCGGCCAGAGATACATTGTGTCAGGTTGACCACTACGATGCCACGCTCGGAGGCGTCACGCAATTCATCCACCAGTTCGGCCTTTTGCGGCGCGTTACCGACGCCGTAAGAGCGCAGGATCAGTGCTTTGACCGGTTGCAGCAGGAAGTTACGTACCACGGCACCGGAAATCCCCGGATAAATCGTCACCACGCCGATGGGCTGTGGCGTGATGTTATGCACGATCAATTCCCCGTTGCACACTGGAGAGGCGATGCCGGTCTGGCGGCGTATGTGGATACCTGCTTCCAGTAAGGGCGGGAGATTAGGGGAGGCGAAGGCATCAAAGCCGTCGGCATGTGCCTTGGTCGTGCGGTTGCCACGAAACAGCTTGTTGTTGAAGAACAGGCTGACCTCGTTCACTGGATGATTGGCGGCCAGATAGAGGGCATTCAACAGATTGGTTTGGCCGTCGGAGCGCAATTCTGCCAGCGGGATTTGCGATCCGGTGACGATCACCGGCTTATCCAGGTTCTCCAGCATGAAGGACAGGGCTGAAGCGGTAAACGCCATGGTGTCGGTGCCGTGCAGAATAACAAAGCCGTCATAGCGGGTGTAATTCTGTTTGATGTCGTCGGCGATATGCTGCCAGTCTTCGGGGGTCATATCCGAAGAGTCGATCAACGGGGCATATTCATGAATGGTGAAATCCGGCATTTCTGGCCGATGGAACTCGGGCATCAGCGCCAACTGGCGCTGAAGGTGGCCGGAAACCGGGATGTAGCCCTGTTCGGAACGCTGCATACCGATAGTGCCGCCGGTATAGGCGACGTAAATGGATTTCTTTTGCATGGCTTTGATCTTGTGGCTGTCAGATAGGCTGAATTATAGGGAGATGGCAGGAGAAAAAAAGCCCGGCGGATGCCGGGCTAGAGATTTATTTGTTAACGGACCTCTCCGCAAGTCAGGCATATGGCATAACGATGCTGTGGATCGTTCAGGTTATTAAACAGGTCAGGCTGTTCTTTCACCGCCAGCGCCACCGATGCTAACGGAGCGGGCAGCATTGACTGGATCGCCGCAGGCAGCATGGCATGGATAGAAACGCCAAACTGGCTGAGCAGCATATCCGTCATGCTAGGAGCATCGATAAACCAGTTGAGTTGCCACTGTGGCAGCTTGGCCAGCTCTGCCGCTTTCTTCACTGCGTCGTCAAAGTCACCCAGTTGGTCGACCAGGCCATTTTTCTTGGCGTCGCTACCGATCCAGACATGACCCTGAGCAATTTGATCGACCTGCTCCGGCGTCATTTTCCGAGAGGTTGCCACCAGGTTGATGAAGTTCTTGTAACCGTTCTCGATGTTTAACTGCATCATCTGTGAGAACTCTGGTGGCAGGGCTTTGGTCACGGCCAGATCGGCCAGTGGCGACGTCGCGACGCCGTCAGTATGTACTCCAACGCTGTCCAGCGTGTTCTCATAGGTGTTGATCACGCCAAAGATACCAATGGAGCCGGTGAGGGTGCTCGGGCTGGCAATAATATAATCTGCCGGTGTCGACACCCAGTAACCGCCAGACGCGGCCATTCCGCCCATGGAAACCATCACCGGCTTACCTGCGGCGCGAACCGCGGCCAGCTCGGAGCGGATCACTTCTGAAGCGCTGACGCTACCGCCAGGGCTATTGACGCGCAGGATGACGGCTTTGATTTTTGGATCCAGACGTGCCTGACGCAGTTGTGAGGCCGTGGTATCGCCACCGACCGATCCTGGCGTCTGTGGGCCATCCATGATCGCGCCATTGATAAAGATAACGGCGATCTCACCGCCCTGATCCGGTGCCGGTTGCGGCTGGTAATCGTAGATGCTGACCGCATTGAAGTCATTGCTCTGCTTATCCCAACCGAAGGTTTTCACCAACTGTGTTTCTATCGCAGTACGTGAGGCCAGCTCATCGACCAGTTTGCTGTTCAGCGCGAATTGCGCGGTGTCGCCACCCGCTGCCTTTAAGCCACTGAGAATATCTGCTGCGCCTGGGAACAACTGATCTGGCGTGAGTTGACGATTAGCCGCCACCGTATCCAAGTAGTTTTGCCACAGCCCGCCGACCCAGCGGCTATCGGCTTCCCGCGCTGCCGGTGACATATCGTTACGGATCAGCGGTTCTACGGCAGATTTATAGGTGCCCACGCGGAAAATATTGGTGGTGACCTTCAGCTTTTCCAACAGGGATTTGTAGTAAAGGTTGTTGGTGGCGAAACCATGCAGATCGACGGCACCCTGAGGTGACAGATAGATCTTGTTGGCATAGCTGGCCAGGTAGTATTGCGTCTGGTTATAGCTGTCGCCGATGGCATAGATCGGTTTACCGCTATCGCGGAACTCGCGCAGTGCCTTACCGATGTATTGCAGGGACGGCTGATCTGCCCCGGCAAAATCATTCAGCTGCAACACCATGCCGGTGATGTTTTTATCATCTTTGGCTTTGCGAATGGTATCCACCAGGTCAAACAGTGAGTTTTCCTGCAGACGGTTGCTGGAGGCGCCCAACAGTTCGCGGCCCCACTGACGAACCCGGTTGTTCACCGAAGGTTGATCGACCACCACGCCGCTGAGATCGACCAGCAGTGCGCCATGCGGGGTTGCTACCGAAGAGTTGCCTTGGAGTGAGAGATAAATACCGACCCCGACCAGGATCAAGAAAATCAGGAACAAGTTCAGGATAAGTTCCCTGACAAAATTCAGCAGACGCCATGTCCATCTGAAAATACCTGCAATAATTCGCCCCAATGTGCGCATGTGCTCTCCAACAAGAGTCTAGAATGTTCCGCTATCCTAATGAGCGGCCGAAGAAATGTCAGCTTTAAATCACCTGCCATTTATCCCCATGCAGCTTGAATGGCAACGGGTATAGACAGTATTACAGAGGCTGTAACTCTATGTAGAGCTATGTTAACGTGATTTATACGAAAATTGTTATCAGGAGTTAATGATGGATGCACTGGATCTTTTACTCAATCGCCGTTCTGCGTCACGCCTGACCGCCCCGGCACCCACAGGTGAAGTGCGTCAGAATATCATCAACGCCGGGCTGCGCGCACCGGATCACGGGACGTTGCAACCGTGGCGTTTTATCCTGATCGAGGATCAGGGTCTGCAACGCTTCAGTGAATTACTGCAAGCGGCCGCCAGACACGATGAGCTGGATGAGAGTGCAGTAGAAAAGGCCAAACAGGCACCTTTTCGTGCGCCACTGATTATCACGGTGGTTGCTCATTGCAGTGAGCATCCTAAAGTGCCTCGCTGGGAGCAGATTGTCTCTGCCGGCTGCGCGGTGCAGGCGATGCAAATGGCCGCCTTGGCGCAGGGCTTTAATGGCATCTGGCGCAGCGGTGCCTGGACAGAGCATCCGTTGGTGCGCGAAGCCTTCGCCTGCCGCGAGCAGGACGAGATCGTCGGTTTCCTCTATCTGGGCACGCCGCAGTTAAAAGGTTCCACTAAAGTGGTCGCTCCGGACAGTACGCCTTTCGTCCGCTACTTCTAATCCGCCATGCGGGAACTCGCTCGAGAATGCGCGATAACCCGCAGTTTTGTACTGTTTCTGAGCAGGTCGTACGCATAATGCCAACCTGCTCTTATCAATCCCCTCGGCAAGCGCTACCCTATATCCCATTGTGATATCCTTACGTTCGTTTGTTACCCAGAGGGAGTGGACTATGACATCGCCGGCCATTCGTTTGACCCAGTACAGCCACGGCGCTGGCTGCGGCTGTAAAATCTCACCCAAAGTGCTTGAAACGATACTGCATAGTGAGCAGGAAAAGTTTATCGATCCCCATCTGCTGGTGGGTAATGAAACGCGTGATGATGCTGCGGTGTATGACATCGGTAACGGCGTGGGCATTATCAGCACCACAGATTTCTTTATGCCGATCGTCGACGATCCCTTTGATTTTGGCCGTATTGCGGCAGCCAACGCCATCAGCGACGTGTATGCCATGGGCGGTAAACCGATCATGGCCATCGCTATTCTCGGCTGGCCGATTGCCAAGTTGCCCGCAGAGGTTGCCCAACAGGTGATCGACGGTGGCCGCTATGCTTGCCAGCAGGCGGGGATTGCATTGGCGGGTGGCCATTCGATCGATGCTCCTGAGCCGATTTTTGGCTTGGCCGTAACAGGTATCGTCAAAACCGAGCTGGTGAAGAAAAACAGTGCGGCGCAGGCCGGCACCAAGCTATTTCTGACCAAACCACTGGGCATTGGCGTACTGACCACCGCAGAGAAGAAAAGCAAACTGCTGGCCGAACACCAAGGCTTGGCTACTGAGGTCATGTACCAGTTGAACAAGCCCGGGGCGGACTTTGCCGAAGTGGCAGGCGTCACGGCGATGACCGATGTTACCGGCTTTGGCCTGCTTGGCCACCTTAGCGAGATGTGCCAGGGTTCCGATCTGCAGGCAACCGTATGGTTCGAATGCGTGCCGAAACTGCCGGATGTCGAGCGTTACATCAGCGAAGGCTGCGTGCCGGGAGGTACCGGGCGTAACTTTGAAAGCTATGGTCACCTGGTGGGGGCCATGAGCGATCTGCAACGTCAATTGCTGTGCGATCCGCAAACCTCCGGCGGTTTGCTGCTGGCGGTCTTGCCGGAAGCCGAAGCCGAAGTGCAGGCGATAGCCGCTCGCCATGGCATCACGCTGAACGCGATTGGTGAATTGCAGGCCGCACAGGCGGGTAAACCACTGATCGAGGTTGTCTAGTGTCAACGGTGCAGACTCGACAGGATACGCAAGACTACCAGCGCCTTTTTCTACAGGATGTGCCGCTGATTGACGTGCGCGCGCCGATAGAGTTTACGCAGGGAGCATTCCCCTGTTCAGTTAACCTGCCGCTGATGAGCGACAGTGAACGTCAGGCGGTAGGCACCTGCTACAAACAGCAGGGTCAACAAGCTGCAATCGCTCTTGGACACAGCCTGGTCAACGGTAAACTGCGTGAGCAGCGCACGCAGGCCTGGATCGAACAGTGTGCCCGGCAGCCGGAAGGTTATATCTACTGTTTCCGCGGTGGTCTACGTTCGCAATTGGTACAACAGTGGCTGCGAGAGGCCGGTGTTGACTACCCACGCGTGATTGGTGGCTACAAGGCGCTGCGCAATTTTTTGCTCGGTGCGCTTGAGGCTGCTGCTGCGTTGCCTATGCTGATCGTTGGCGGTAATACCGGCTGCGGCAAGACGCTGTTGATTAATGAATTGGCGGCCGGTATCGATCTGGAAGGGATCGCCCATCATCGCGGTTCCTCCTTTGGCCGTACGCTGGTGAAACAGTCCAGCCAAATTGATTTTGAGAATCAGCTGGCAACGTGCATGTTGAAGAAACAGCACGGCGGTTGCCGCCATTGGGTGTTGGAAGATGAAAGTCGGATCATCGGTTCGAATAATCTACCCTTAGGGCTGTTCAATGGTATGCAACAGGCAGCCCTGGTGGTGATTGACGATCCGTTCGACGTGCGCGTGGCACGGCTGCAAGATGAGTACATCGACCGGATGCGCATTGCCTTTGAGCAAGCCTATGGCGAGCAAGACGGCTGGCGGCAATATGATGAATATTTGCATCATGGCCTGTTTGCCATCCGCCGCCGCCTGGGGCTGGAACTGTTCCAGCAGTTGACGCTGCGTCTGGAATCGGCGCTGCAAGTGCAACGGCTCAGTGGTCAAAGCGAAGCGCACCAGCAATGGCTGGTGCCGCTGCTGCAACACTATTACGACCCGATGTATCGCTATCAATTAGAAAAGAAAACCCAACGTGTGATCTTTCGCGGTAATTACGCGCAAGTCAGAGAGTTCCTGATGACGTATAGCCAGAATAACGGTGAATAATGCGACTTTTTATAGCCGAAAAACCGAGTTTGGCCCGCGCCATTGCTGATGTATTACCCAAGCCCCATCGCAGGGGGGACGGCTTTATTGCCTGTGGCAGCAACGATGTGGTGACCTGGTGCGTTGGGCACCTGTTAGAACAGGCCCAGCCGGATGCTTACGATAGCCGTTACGCGCGCTGGTCGTTGGCCGACTTACCGATAATCCCGCAGAAGTGGCTGTTGCAGCCGCGCCCTTCGGTCAGCAAGCAGCTGAACGCGATCAAAAAGCTGTTGGCAGAGGCCGACGAAGTGATCCACGCAGGTGACCCGGATCGGGAAGGGCAGTTGCTGGTGGATGAGGTGCTGGATTATCTGGCTCTGACCCAGGAAAAGCGCCAGAACGTGCGGCGTTGTCTGATTAACGATCTCAACCCGCAGGCGGTGGAGCGTGCGGTACAGCGTCTGCGTGATAACCGTGACTTTATCCCGCTGTGCGTTTCCGCGTTAGCACGTGCGCGTGCCGACTGGCTTTACGGCATCAACATGACCCGGGCTTATACGCTGCTAGGGCGTAACGCGGGCTATGATGGTGTGTTGTCCGTGGGGCGGGTACAGACGCCGGTGTTGGGGCTGGTGGTGCGGCGCGATGAAGAGATCGAAAACTTCGTCCCGAAAGACTTCTTTGAGGTGAAGGCGCATATCGTCACGCCGAAGGAAGAGCGCTTTGTCGCCCTGTGGCAGCCGAGTGAATCCTGCGAACCATACCAGGATGAAGAGGGGCGTTTATTACACCGGCCATTGGCCGAACACGTGGTTAAACGCATCGAAGGCGCACCGGCGCTGGTCACCTCGTATAATGATAAACGGGAATCAGACACCGCTCCGTTGCCGTTTTCTCTTTCCACGCTGCAAATTGAGGCGTCAAAACGCTTTAACCTCAGCGCCCAGCAGGTGCTGGACGTTTGCCAACGGTTGTATGAAACACACAAGCTGATCACTTACCCGCGTTCTGACTGCCGTTATCTGCCAGAGGAACATTTTGCCGGACGCCATGCGGTATTGAATGCCATCAGCGTACATCAGCCGGATCTTTATCCACAGCCGATTATCGATAGCGAGCGCCGTAACCGTTGTTGGGACGATAAAAAGGTCGATGCTCACCACGCGATTATTCCCACTGCGCGTGCCAGCAAGGCCAGCCTGAGCCAGGACGAACTGAATGTTTATGGCTTGGTGGCCCGGCAGTATCTGATGCAGTTCTGCCCGGATGCAATGTTCCGCAAATGCGTCATCGAGCTGGATATCGCCGGCGGCAAGTTTATCGCCAAGGCGCGTTTCCTGGCTGAGGCGGGCTGGCGTACCCTGTTGGGTAGTAAAGAGCGTGATGAGGAAAACGAAGGTGCACCGCTGCCTGTTGTCGCCAAAGACGATGAGTTGCTGTGCGAGCGTGGTGAAGTGGTTGAACGCCAGACTCAACCGCCACGGCCCTTTACCGATGCCAGCCTATTGTCGGCCATGACCGGGATTGCGCGTTTTGTGCAGGATAAAGCGTTAAAGAAAATCCTGCGAGCGACCGATGGTTTAGGAACAGAGGCAACGCGCGCAGGTATTATCGAGCTGCTCTTCAAGCGGGCGTTTCTCTACAAGAAAGGGCGCTATATTCATTCCAGCGAAACCGGGCGGGCACTGATCCATTCATTGCCGGACCTGGCTGCACGCCCTGACATGACGGCGCAGTGGGAGTCTACGTTGACGCAAATCAGCGAAAAATCCTGCCGTTATCAGGACTTTATGCAACCGCTGGAGGGCACACTGCAACAGCTGATCTATCAGGCTAAGCAGAGCCGGGCTAGTATAGCGTTTCGTGGCTTGTCGCCTGCACCGTCAGCCGGGGCGAAAAAGCGTAAAAAAAGTGCCGGTAAGGCACGGGAGAAAAGTGAATGAGCCGCATACCCTTGTTGATTGGTTGTTTGGCATTGTTTTCCACCGGCGTATTGGCCAATCGCGGCAACGTCGATGTCGTCGTGCCGGTTTCCCCTGAAATATGGGGTACCGCACGTACTACGACAACGCCGCCGCCCTGCAACCGTTGCTGCATTTATCAGAATCAAAACTATTCTGAAGGTGCGCTGCTGAAAGTGGGCGACGAGATGATGCAGTGCGCGCGCGACCCTAACGTCACGGGCACCAATCCGTTAATCTGGATCCGCCTCAAGCGGTGATTTTAACTGCCTGATTTCTGTACTCACCTTAACCGTGCCGCCAATTGATTTCAATTCCTGACAACGGCGCTATTACAGCGCCTTACCACTGTGGGAGAGGGGTGGGGTGAAGCGGATATAGCTTTCCAACAGGGGAATATCGGCGGGGGCTAGCGGGTAATCTCTGGCTTGCTCGGGCGTAACCCAAGCAAATGCGCTATGGCAATGTAGCTGTAATTCCCCGCTGAAGGAGACAACCTGCCAAGCATGTAGCCGAATAATCCTCTCCTTTTGCGGCCACTGATTGCTGGCCACAAAACTCCCCACTTTGGCGATAATGCCCAACTCTTCCCTCAGTTCACGGGTGAGCGCCTGGGGCTGGCTCTCAGCCATTTCGACCTTACCGCCGGGAAACTCCCATAGGCCAGCCTGATCGCTGCTGTTGTCGCGCTGGGCGAGCAGGATCTTGCCATCTTGTTCGATAATGGCGGCAACGACATCAATGATTTTCATAGCTTGGATTCAATGTTGCCCCGACCTGCATCGGGGCTGGGAGATTACAGTGCGAACTCGGCCCAGACAGGAGCATGGTCTGAAGGTTTCTCCATGGCACGGATCTGATAATCAATGCCGGTGGCGGTACAACGCCCAGCCAATGAGGTACTAGCCAGCAACAGATCGATGCGCAGACCACGGTTTTCATCAAAACCGCGCGAACGATAGTCAAACCACGAGAACTCATCGTTACGCTCAGGGTTGGCATGACGGTAGGTATCTACCAGACCCCAGTCCAGCAGGCGGCCCATCCATTCACGCTCTTCAGGCAGGAAGGAGCATTTTCCGGTGCGCAACCAACGTTTGCGGCTCTCTTCACCAATACCGATGTCCAGATCGCTTGGGCTGATGTTCATATCGCCCATGATCAACACCTGCGACTCTGCCGGCAGTTGTTGCAGATAATTTTGCAGATCTTGATAAAAGCGGGTTTTGGCTGGGAATTTGATAGGGTGGTCGCGGCTTTCTCCTTGCGGGAAGTAACCATTAATCACCGTCAATGTGCCTTGTGGCGTTGCCAGGTCGGCCATGATGATACGACGCTGTGCATCTTCTTCATCAGTAGGAAAACCGCGGCGTACGGCAAGAGGTTCATCTTTAGTCAGCAACGCCACGCCGTAATGACCTTTCTGCCCATGATAGAACACGTGATAGCCGTGTTGGCTAACTTCTTCCAGCGGGAACATATCGTCGTGGACTTTGGTTTCCTGCAGGCCGATCACATCCGGCTGATGCTGCTCGATAATTGCTGCCAGTTGATGCGGACGTGCACGCAGTCCATTGATATTAAAAGAAACAAACTTCATGAGCGCTGCCGTTTTTATCCGAAAAATGTGTTCAGATAGTAGCAGAGTTTGGCTGAAAATGTAACGTGGACCAGCGGCGGTTTGCCGCTGGTAGGCAGGGATTATTTCGCCCAGCGGTCGTAATTCTGCGGCTGATAGTCATCAAACAGCTGGATTAAGGCTGCCGGAGAATCGCTGATATGCAAGGTCTTGAGATAATCATGCCGCATAAAGCCTTGATCGGCGACATGCTGTAAAAACTGGCTTAGCGGGCGGTAAAAACCGTTAACATCCAGTAGTCCGACCGGCTTGCTGTGGTAACCGATCTGCCCCCAGGTCCAGATTTCGAACAGCTCTTCCAGCGTACCGATGCCGCCAGGCAGGGCAATAAAGCCGTCGGCCAGTTCGGCCATCCGCGCCTTACGGGTGTGCATGTCGGGGACGATTTCCAACTCGGTCAGGCCACGGTGCGCCGTTTCGGCCTCGACCAGCCGTTGGGGAATGATGCCTATTGCTTCACCACCAGCCTCTAGTACCGCGTCTGCTACCACACCCATTAATCCTTTTTTACCACCGCCATACACCAGACGCCGCCCTTGGGTGGCAAGCAGATGACCTAGTTGGCGGGCATGTTCGACATAGGCTGGATTATTGCCCTCGCTGGCACCACAAAAGATACAAATGTTGTTACGCATGACTTTCCCTTGCTGCTTTTAACGAAGCCAGTGGTATAGCGAATTGTGGGATTTAGTTCAAGGGGAATTGGTATTGCGATAGAGCTGGGAAGGATGACTTCTTACAGTCGAAACTCGTTGTCTGAGTAATGGTGCTTTATACCGCTACACCTAAGCTTGAGGCAGGTGGGAGTCATAGCAGGTTAGCCGTCCGTTGAGCGCATGGATGCGCGATTTCGGCGGTGCATGGGAGTGAAATGATGATTTTAAGTGTGGGAGGTACGTAAAGAGATGGTGGTGGGGAGGATGACCGCGCAAGCGCGTTGTCCACTGCGTGGACTCGAACCTTGGTCGAAGTTTCTCATCCTTCCCAATTCGGTGATACATGGGAGTGACGTGATGATTTCAAATGTGGGAGGTACGTAAAGAGATGGTGGTGGGGAGGATGACCGCGCAAGCGCGTTGTCCACTGCGTGGACTCGAACCTTGGTCGAAGTTTCTCATCCTTCCCAATTCGGTGGTACATGGGAGTGACGTGATGACTTCAAATGTGGGAGGTACGTAAAGAGATGGTGGTGGGGGAAGGATTCGAACCTTCGAAGTCTGTGACGGCAGATTTACAGTCTGCTCCCTTTGGCCGCTCGGGAACCCCACCATGGTATTCATGGTTGCTAATTTTGAACAGAAAGTTGGCAAAATCTTTCTGGCAGTGCTGACTAATCCATCTCTTTGGCCACAGTTACGGTGGTGAGAAGGATTACCGCGCAAGCGCGTTGTCCACTGTGTGGACTCGAACCTTGGTCGAAGCTTCTCATCCTTCCCTTCAGTGCTAAATGAAACTCTGAACAACATTTCATTTCAGTGCTCTAGGAGAAGATGGTGGTGGGGGAAGGATTCGAACCTTCGAAGTCTGTGACGGCAGATTTACAGTCTGCTCCCTTTGGCCGCTCGGGAACCCCACCATGATGCTCATGGTTCACTACTTGTTACTGGGAATCGGCTAGATCCCTCGGTACGACATAATTGCTTGCGAAACGTCTGTCTCGGTAAGCGGGGCGCATCATATCAAATGAAACGCTTGTGTAAAGCATTGAAATGCAGAAAATGAATTGTTTGTCGCTTTTTTATTCTCAGCGGTGCTTCCGTGAACGAAAGACACCGCTTTGTTAACCAATTACAGGATCACCGTGCGGTTACCGTAGACGAACACGCGTTGCGCCAGCACGCGATACAGTGCGCGGCTAAGTACGTTTTTCTCCACGTCACGCCCGGCACGCATCATATCTTCAGCCGAATAGGTGTGATCGACATGAATAACGTCCTGCATAATGATTGGGCCTTCATCCAGGCTGTCGTTCACGTAGTGCGCCGTTGCCCCGATGATCTTCACGCCACGCTCATAAGCCTGATGATAAGGGCGCGCACCGATAAAGGCTGGCAGGAACGAATGGTGAATATTGATCACCTGGTTCGGGTAATGCTGAACGAAAGCCGGGGTGAGCATGCGCATATATTTGGCCAATACCACGTAATCCGGTTGGTATTGGTCGATCTGTGCGATCATCTGTTGATCATGCTGTTCACGCGTCAGTCCTTCGTGGCTGACCAAATGGAACGGAATGTCAAAGCGTTCAACCAGCGTCTGCAACGTGGTGTGGTTGCCAATCACGGCGGCAATCTCAACGTCCAGGCCGCCATAGGCGCTTTTCATCAGCAGATCGCCCAGGCAGTGGGCTTCTTTGGTGACCAGCACCACGATACGGCGGCGGCCTGCACTGTGCAGTTCACGCTCTGAACCTTCTGGTAACGCGCCGTCCAGATCGGCCAACAGCGTCGTATCATTGAAGATCCCTTCCAGCTCGGTACGCATAAAGAAACGACCGGTGAGGTGATCGACAAACTCATTGTTCTGCACAATGTTCAATTCGTGCTTGTAACAAATGTTGGTGATCTTGGCGATCAGCCCTTTGGCATCGGGGCAGATGGTGCGTAAAATTTTTCTTTGTACGTTTTGCTGTGGCATGAGTGTGTCGATTCCGTCTGATTCTGAACCCGCAGGCTTATTGCCCGCAGCACTTTTTATATTTTTTGCCTGAACCGCAGGGGCAAACGGCATTTCTGCCCGGTTGAGGTTTGGTTCCGTCGATATAGTACCAGCGTTGTTCAAGGCGAAGGAAGCGGGAACGCTCGTGCATGGCACTCTCGCTGTCTCCATCGCGCGATCGGGCGATGAATTCCACGAACCCCTCATCGACGCTATTGCCGGCGGTTTCCGCTACCACCGTCAGCCCAAGCCATTCGGTATTGCCAAAGCTGCTGCTGATGGCGCTGCGCCACTCTTCGGGATTGCAGTCTGGGTGCCAGGTCGCAATAAGATAATCCACATCCCGTTTTACATAGGCGGAATATCTCGAACGCATTAATATGCCCGGCGACATAGCGTATTGAGTACCTGTTATATAGGGCGCACAGCAAGCGCTGTAGTCCTGCCCGCTGCCGCAGGGGCATAGCTCAGTCAAAATAACGCCTCTCAGTGGTTAGCTAGCGTGATGTAAAGCCGCAGCTAAAATGAATTTAAAGCATATGTTACCTAACATTATTCGTTGATGACAATGTACCCTGCGATTGAGCTGAGTGAATTCACTGTGCAAAGGATAGGCGAAGCATGCGGAAAGTTAAAATCGGGTTGGCATTAGGGGCCGGTGCCGCCAAGGGATGGGCGCATATCGGCGTGATTAACGCATTGCGTAAGCTGGGTATCGAAGCAGATATTGTTGCAGGATGTTCCGTGGGAGCACTGGTTGGGGCTGCGTTTGCCAGCCATCGGTTGCCAGCGATGGAGAAATGGGTACGATCATTCAGCTACTGGGACGTGATCAGGCTGATGGATCTCTCCTGGCAGCGCGGTGGATTATTACGCGGCGAACGCGTATTTAACGTCGTTGGCCAAATACTGAAAATTAACGACTTTACCGACTGCTCACTGAAATTCGGGGCGGTGACCACCAACCTCAGTACCGGCCGTGAGCTGTGGATGACCAAAGGGGATATCCACCAGGCTATTCGTGCTTCCTGCAGTATGCCGGGCTTGTTGGCACCGGTCTGGTTTGACGGGTATTGGTTGGTGGATGGTGCCTTGGTCAACCCGGTTCCTATCTCATTGGCCAGGGCGATGGGGGCAGACATAGTGATTGCCGTGGATTTGCAGCATGATGCGCACCTGATGCAGCAGGATCTGTTTTCGATACGTAATGACGCTGGCGATCAGGGTGAAACAAGCATTGTCGATGCCAATAACTGGCGCGACCGCCTGCGGGAACGCATGAACAAAATGATGCTGAAGAAAACCACCTTCACCCCCACGGCGATGGAAATCATGAGCGCCTCGATTCAGATGCTGGAGAATCGGGTGAAGCGAAGCCGTATGGCCAGTGACCCGCCAGACGTGTTGATCCAGCCGTATTGCCCACAAATATCCACCCTGGATTTCCATCGCGCCAGCGAGGCAATAGAGGCAGGCCGCTTGGCGGTAGAAAAACAGATAGATGTTTTGGCACCATTGATAAAAAATAAATGATTACCATCTGTTAGGGTGGAATGATGCTATCGGGCGTGTTTTCGACAAGCACAAGTGCTCATTATGAGCCACTATTACAACATCAAAAGGGAAGAGGCTGGGTCGATGGCATTACCACTGATAAACAAGCGCATCTTAATCGTTGAGGACGAGCAGGTTTTCCGTTCTGTGCTTGTAGGTTATCTTGCTTCCTTGGGAGCGCAAACCAGCGAGGCGGCCAATGGCCTTGTGGCGTTGAGTGCGGTTGAGGAATTTTCTCCCGATCTGATCCTGTGCGATCTCGCCATGCCGGAAATGGACGGCATCGAGTTTGTTGAGCATCTGCGTTTGCAAGGGATAAAGATCCCGGTATTGGTGATCTCGGCGACCGATAAGATGGCGGATATCGCCAAGGTGTTGCGGCTCGGCGTACAGGATGTGTTGCTGAAGCCGTTGAGTGACCTCAATCGGCTGCGCGAAGCGGTGCTGGCTTGCCTCTACCCTAACATGTTCACTTCGCAGGCAATCGAAGAGGCCGACCTGTTCCAGGATTGGCAGGCATTAAGTCAAAATCCCTCCGAGGCCGTGAGATTACTCAAGCAGTTACAACCCCCCGTGCAGCAGTCTATTGCCGGTTGCCGTATTAATTATCGGCAATTAACCACCAGCGATAATCCGGGTTTGGTGCTGGATATCGCTGCATTGTCGGATAAAGATCTGGCGTTTTATTGCCTGGATGTCACCCGTGCAGGAGATAATGGCGTGATGGCTGCCTTGTTATTGCGTGCGTTATTCAACGGTTTATTACAAGATCATTTAGCCAATCAACAGCATCGCCTGCCGCAAATGTCTGCATTGTTAAAACAAGTTAACCAATTATTGCGCCAAGGCAAGTTGGAAGGCCAATTTCCGCTGTTGGTGGGCTACTATCATGCCGAATATAAGAATCTGGTGCTGGCCTCTGCCGGTTTGCATGCCAATGTAAATACAGGGGATAACCTGATTCAATTAAGTAATGGCGTACCCTTGGGAACGCTTGGCACCACTTACATGAATCAAATTAGCCAACGCTGTGATGCCTGGCAGTGCCAGGTGTGGGGCAGCGGCGGCCGGTTACGTCTGATGCTAAGTGCTGAATAAATCATCAATAGAACTTCCGCAATTGTCTCTGACTATTCCATCACCGTCGTTTCCATAGGAAGTTGTCTTAATTTATTGCTATTTGAACTTGGGGTAATACTCAGCCGATTTAAGCTGGTATACTTTGCAGGTTTTTCGTATGGCGGAGTAAGTGCGCAATTTGAGAGCGAAAATAGAGCTACTTGGATAGATCATCAGGACCTTTGTAGCCTTTGCGGTTGATAAGCCCGTTTGTGAGCTCTTTGACGCATCGCGTGTCGAGACGAAAAGACCACCCGACATGGGTAAAGAATTGTTGGTTTGGCTGCTGCCTAGGGTGGCAGACGAACAGGAGTAGCTTGATAACTTTTTGTTAAATTTGAAAATTAGGACTTCCCGATGAAAGTAACCGTTTTCGGTATTGGCTATGTTGGCCTGGTGCAGGCAGCCGTGTTGGCTGACGTGGGTCATGATGTCATGTGTATCGACATCGATGAACAGAAGGTCGAAAACCTCAAAAAAGGCAATATTCCGATCTTTGAACCGGGCTTGACTTCGTTGGTACAGCAAAACTATGAAGCTGGTCGCCTACATTTCACTACCGATGCGAAAGCCGGTGTTGATCATGGCACGATCCAGTTTATCGCTGTGGGAACGCCACCGGACGAAGATGGTTCTGCCGATCTTAAATATGTCACCGCCGTGGCACGCACCATCGCCGAACATATGACAGACCGTAAAGTGGTGATCGATAAGTCAACCGTACCGGTAGGTACCGCTGATAAAGTTCGTGAAGTGATGACCGAAACGTTGCGCAAGCGTGGCAGCGACTTGGCGTTTGATGTCGTCTCCAACCCGGAGTTCCTCAAGGAAGGTGCCGCTGTTGCCGATTGTATGCGCCCTGAGCGCATCGTGCTGGGCACCGACAACAAAGACGTCATCGAGCCGCTGCGTGAGTTGTATGAGCCGTTCAACCGCAATCACGACCGCATGATACTGATGGATATCCGCAGCGCAGAGCTGACCAAATATGCTGCCAACTGCATGCTGGCGACCAAAATCAGCTTTATGAACGAAATCTCCAATTTGGCAGAGATGCTGGGTGCGGACATTGAAAAAGTGCGTCAGGGGATCGGTTCGGATTCGCGTATTGGCTATCACTTCATTTATCCAGGCTGCGGCTACGGCGGCTCTTGTTTCCCGAAAGACGTTCAGGCGCTGATCCGTACCGCAGAGCATATCGGTTATCAGCCTAAGCTGTTGCAGGCGGTAGAGCAGGTGAACAACCAGCAGAAACATAAGCTGGCCCAGTTCATCAAGCATCATTTTGCTAATGATGTAAAAGGCAAAACCTTTGCGCTGTGGGGCTTGGCGTTTAAACCTAATACCGACGATATGCGTGAAGCGTCCAGCCGCGTACTGATGGAGACGCTGTGGGAGCTAGGTGCCAGTGTGCAGGCCTATGATCCGGAAGCCATGGCCGAAGCGCAGCGTATCTATGGGCAACGTGCCGATCTGAAACTGATGGGGACCAAAGAAGCGGCGTTACAGGGAGCCGATGCGTTGGTGATCTGTACCGAATGGCAGAATTTCCGTGCTCCGGATTTTGATGCGATTAAGGCAGCCTTGAAGCAGCCCGTCATTTTTGATGGCCGTAACCTGTATGATCCAGAACGTCTGCAAGCTCGTGGCTTTACGTATTATGGTATTGGTCGTGGCGCATCGATTAAGCCGGTCATCTAAGAGGTGAGCATGAAATTCCTGGTTACAGGCGCTGCAGGGTTTATTGGTTATCACGTAACGGAG
The DNA here is from genome assembly GCF_046269175.1 of Serratia sp. J2. Taxonomy (NCBI): domain Bacteria; kingdom Pseudomonadati; phylum Pseudomonadota; class Gammaproteobacteria; order Enterobacterales; family Yersiniaceae; genus Serratia; species Serratia sp. J2. The sequence goes on along the minus strand of NZ_JBKABN010000004.1, from coordinate 171,755 downwards.
CGTCTGCTAGCCATGGGGCATCAGGTTGTCGGTATCGACAACCTGAATGATTATTACGCTGTCAGCTTGAAACAGGCACGACTCGACATGCTGGCTAATCAGCCAGCATTTCAGTTTATCAAACTGGATTTGGCCGATCGCAATGGAATTGCCGAGCTGTTCGCGGAACATCAGTTTGAGCGGGTCATTCACCTCGGCGCCCAGGCCGGGGTGCGTTATTCGCTGGATCACCCCTTGGCTTATGCTGATTCCAACCTGATTGGCCATTTGAACATTCTTGAAGGGTGTCGGCATAATAAGGTTGGGCATCTGTTGTACGCGTCTTCCAGCTCGGTTTATGGCCTGAATCGCAAGCTGCCGTTTTCGACGGATGACTCGGTCGATCACCCAATATCCCTGTATGCGGCGACGAAAAAAGCCAATGAGCTTATGTCGCACAGCTATTCGCATTTATATGGTCTGCCAACCACCGGCCTGCGCTTTTTCACCGTATATGGCCCTTGGGGGCGTCCTGACATGGCGCTGTTTAAATTCACCAAGGCGATATTGGCCGGTGAGAGTATTGATGTATATAACCACGGTGAGATGCATCGTGACTTTACTTACATTGATGATATTACCGAGGCGGTAGTGCGCTTGCAGGCCATCGTTCCTCAGCCCAATGCCAATTGGACGGTGGAGCAAGGGTCTCCAGCCAGCAGTTCTGCGCCTTACCATGTCTATAATATCGGCAATAGTAGCCCTATTAAGTTAATGGAATATATTCATGCTCTGGAGGCAGCGCTAGGTATCACGGCGCACAAAAATATGCTGCCGATGCAGCCTGGTGACGTTTTGGATACTAGTGCGGATACCGATGAGCTTTACCAGACTATCGCGTTTAAACCGGAGACCAGCGTTGATGAAGGGGTTAAACGGTTCGTTGATTGGTATCGGGCGTTTTATAACGTTCAGTAACCGAACGATAGACGGGTAAAATAAAGGGGCTTCGGCCCCTTTTTCTTTTCCTGTAAATCAGAATTTTGCTAGTCACCCGCGTGAAGGTCAAGGTGATTGCCGTGGCTGCAAAGCAAAAAGGCTCCCATAGGGAGCCTTTTTAAGGTAACTAAAATGCTATTACAGCAGGAAATCGTCCAGGGACTTGCCTTGCTCTTCGATAGCTTTTTTAATCACGGCTGGAGTACGGCCCTGGCCAGTCCAGGTTTTCATTTCGCCGTTTTCGTCTTTGTAGTGGTATTTAGCTGGGCGTGCAGCACGCTTTGCTTTACCAGCGGCTTTGGTAGCAGCCATAGTTTGCAGCAGCTCGTTTGGATCAATACCGTCTGCAATCAGCATTTCGCGGTATTGTTGCAGTTTACGAGTGCGCTCTTCAATTTCTGCTTGAGCCTGGCTGTCTTCTTCGCGGCGTTCGTTAACAACAACTTCCAGCTTCTCCAGCATCTCTTCCAGTGTTTCCAGGCTGCATTCTCTTGCCTGTGCACGTAGAGTACGGATGTTGTTCAAAATCTTCAATGCTTCGCTCATTGTTCTAGTCTCAAATTATATTGGTGGGGGGGCGTGACGATAATAATAGAGTGCTCCTTTCTTTTCTGCAATAGCCAAATTGAAAGAGTGACTAAATTTATCTTTAAAAAACCGATATTGAGAACTGTCCGACTAATAACATAGGGGAAACAGGCTTTAATCCCCCCCCTGGGTTTTAAGCCAAATTGTCCAACCGCAAGGCATAATCGCCGAGCTTAAAGTCATTTTGGCCCACGTGGCATAATTATGCTCTATAACAGTATCGGGAAGGATTTGTGTCCATAATCACTTCCCCAAAAGGACTAGTACTGTAAAGAATGGGGGTATAACGGTAAACAGCCTGTCAGGAGTGAGTAAGTTGTTAAGCGTTCCAATTAACCGGGCAGTCATCGCTCAAAACACATTTAATTGCATTGCTGGCGGGAGGGGCAAGGCAGGCTGTTTGCTTGCTGACAGTACATATCCGCTTGAGCATTAATGAATTTAGTTAATCATTAACAATAATTAATTGTGCTTGATAAACCTCAGTAATCTGTAAATAGATGTAAAAGTGTCCGTTGCGCGTGTAAAATGTTTCACATGAAACTTGGTTGATGGCTATTTTCTTAGGCCAAGATAATGTCAGCCCGCTTGCTGAGTCTGGCCACGGTCTATGCTACACTGTCAACCTGCACCTTCCGACAGTATATACCCTCCGTCTCTCAGGCCGCAGCGTTGTTAACCGCAACAGACTCATTAACCGGGGCTGAATATATTCGCCCTGATTGGCAAGGGCGCAGTGTAGCGCGCCAGCAAGACCAGAGGATGAGTCAACGGAGGCTACGCTACAACCGGAAAGTCTTTGGGTATATATTTTAAACCATTGGAGTCGCGGCCACATGGCTCAGCTTTATTTTTATTATTCCGCTATGAATGCGGGGAAATCGACGGCGCTGTTACAATCTTCATATAATTATCAAGAACGTGGTATGCGTACGTTGGTGTTTACCGCGGAGATCGACCACCGCTTTGGCGTGGGCAAAGTGAGTTCGCGGATTGGGTTGTCGTCGCAAGCACAGCTTTACAATAACGCCACTCAACTGTACGCCATGATTAATCAGGAGCACCAGCAGCAGCCCGTGCATTGCGTGCTGGTGGATGAGAGCCAGTTTCTGACCAAGGAGCAGGTTGAAGAACTTTGCGAGGTGGTCGACCAGCTGGATATTCCGGTGCTGTGTTATGGCTTGCGCACGGATTTTCTTGGGGAACTGTTTGTTGGCAGCCATCATCTGCTGGCTTGGGCCGATAAACTGGTCGAATTGAAGACCATTTGTCATTGCGGGCGTAAAGCCAATATGGTGCTGCGCCTGGGGGATGATGGCAAGGCGATGCATATGGGGGAGCAGGTGGTGATCGGGGGTAACGAAAGCTATGTTTCGGTATGCCGCAAGCACTATAAGGAAGCGATCAAAGCTCCAGAGTGATATTGCGCCATAAGCGCCGCAGAAGGCCTATGCGGCGTTTTTTGATGCCACCCTGTAGGTCAGCTGGGATTGCTGTCCAAATAGCGTGGTGCTCATTGGGTGCAATTTATCTCATGCATAAAAAAACCCGCCTTTCGGCGGGTTTTGACCATTCAGAGAACGGTTATTTCTTGGACTTTTTTTCCGCTTTAGCTGCAACCGGTGCTACAACTACCGCCTCTTCTTCAGTCGCTTCGCTGAATTCGCGACCGTAGAAGGTATCCATCAAGATTTGCTTGAGTTCGGCAATCAGCGGATAACGTGGGTTAGCACCGGTACATTGGTCATCAAACGCATCTTCAGACAGTTTGTCGACCTTGGCCAGGAAGTCGGCTTCCTGTACGCCAGCTTCGCGGATCGAGGTTGGAATACCCAGTTCTGCCTTGATTTCGTCCAACCATTTCAGCAGTTTCTCGATCTTCTGTGCGGTACGGTCACCGGCAGCGCTCAGACCGAGGTGGTCTGCGATTTCCGCGTAGCGACGACGTGCCTGAGGGCGGTCATACTGGCTGAAGGCGGTCTGCTTGGTCGGGTTGTCGTTGGCGTTATAACGGATAACGTTAGAGATCAACATGGCGTTAGCCAGACCGTGCGGGATATGGAACTCAGAACCCAGTTTGTGGGCCATTGAGTGGCAAACACCCAGGAAGGCGTTGGCAAACGCGATACCGGCGATGGTAGCAGCGTTGTGTACACGCTCACGAGCAACCGGGTTTTTCGCCCCTTCGTGATAGCTGGCTGGCAGATATTCTTTCAGCAGTTTCAACGCTTGCAGCGCCTGGCCGTCTGAATATTCGTTGGCCAGTACGGAAACGTAGGCTTCCAGGGCGTGGGTGACCGCATCCAGGCCGCCGAAGGCGCACAGGGATTTAGGCATGTTCATCACCAGGTTGGCATCGACAATCGCCATGTCCGGGGTCAGAGCATAGTCAGCCAGTGGGTATTTCTGGCCGGTCGCGTCATCGGTCACAACCGCAAACGGTGTCACTTCTGAACCGGTACCTGAAGTGGTGGTGACGGCGATCATTTTCGCTTTCACGCCCATTTTCGGGAACTTGTAGATACGCTTACGGATGTCCATAAAGCGCAGTGCCAGATCTTCGAAGTGGGTTTCAGGATGTTCATACAGCACCCACATGATTTTTGCTGCGTCCATTGGTGAACCACCACCCAGCGCAATGATCACGTCTGGTTTGAAGGAGTTCATCTGCTCGGCACCTTTACGTACGATGCTCAGCGTTGGGTCAGCCTCAACCTCAAAGAATACTTCAGTTTCAATACCGTGTGATTTCAGAACTTTGGTGATCTGATCCGCATAGCCGTTATTGAACAGGTAGCGGTCGGTAACGATAAAGGCGCGTTTTGCCCCGTCGGTAGCCACTTCTTCCAGCGCGATTGGCAGTGAGCCACGGCGGAAGTAGATTGATTTAGGAAGTTTGTGCCACAACATGTTTTCTGCTCGCTTCGCTACAGTTTTCTTGTTGATCAAATGTTTTGGACCGACGTTTTCAGAGATGGAGTTACCACCCCAGGAACCGCAGCCCAACGTCAGTGACGGAGCGAGTTTAAAGTTGTACAGGTCACCGATACCCCCCTGAGAAGCCGGGGTGTTGATCAGAATACGTGCGGTTTTCATTTTGTCGCCAAAATACTCTACACGCGCAGTCTGGTTATCTTGATCGGTGTACAGGCAAGAGGTGTGACCGATACCGCCCATGGCGACCAATTTCTCTGCTTTGCTGACGGCGTCTTCAAAATCTTTGGCACGGTACATTGCCAGGGTAGGTGACAGTTTTTCGTGAGCAAATGGCTCAGATTCGTCAACCAGTTTCACTTCACCGATCAGGATTTTGGTGTTGGCAGGCACTTTGATACCGGCCATTTCAGCGATTTTTGGTGCAGACTGGCCAACGATAGCGGCGTTCAGGCCACCGTTTTTCAGGATGATGTCCTGAACGGCTTTCAGCTCTTTGCCCTGCAGCATGTAGCCGCCGTGGGAAGCGAAGCGCGCGCGCACTGCATCGTATACGGAGTCCACCACGATCACGGACTGTTCAGACGCACAGATCACACCGCTGTCGAAGGTTTTTGACATCAGGATGGAAGCAACAACGCGTTTGATGTCGGCAGTTTCATCGACTACAACTGGAGTGTTACCGGCACCAACGCCGATAGCCGGTTTACCAGAACTGTAAGCGGCTTTAACCATGCCTGGGCCACCGGTTGCCAGGATCAGGTTGATGTCTGGGTGATGCATCAGCTGGTTGGACAGGTCAACCGTTGGCTGGTCGATCCAGCCGATGATGTCTTTCGGTGCGCCAGCCGCAATGGCAGCCTGCAGCACGATATCTGCGGCTTTGTTGGTGGCGTTCTTGGCACGTGGGTGCGGGGAGAAAATGATGCCGTTACGGGTCTTCAGGCTGATCAGCGCTTTGAAGATTGCGGTAGAAGTTGGGTTGGTGGTTGGCACGATACCGCAAATCAGGCCAATTGGCTCTGCAATGGTGATGGTACCGAAAGTTTCATCTTCGGAGAGGATCCCGCAGGTCTTTTCGTCTTTATAGGCGTTATAGATGTATTCGGAAGCGAAGTGGTTTTTGATGACTTTGTCTTCAACGATACCCATGCCTGATTCTTCAACGGCCAGTTTAGCCAGAGGAATACGGGCATCTGCGGCGGCGAGGGCAGCGGCGCGGAAGATCTTATCAACTTGCTCTTGTGAGAAGTTGGCATACTCGCGCTGGGCTTTTTTGACACGTGCAACTAGCTCGTTCAATTCAGCGACATTCGTTACAGCCATGATGCTCTCCTGATAAATGTTAAACTCTTTCAGTAAATAAGCCGTTCGAGGAACTAGTATAGACATCTGTCAGGAAGGCGTCTGTTAAATAATGAGACTTTTCCCGCAGTTAGCGACCCATACTGCTGATTTACTTAAAGAGCTTTACCAAGTGCAAGTTGGTAGTAGGCAAGCGAGAGAGAAATCGGTATCTCTACCTCGTACTCCCTTTTGACTACGACTAAGAGCTTAACTATTCCTGAGTAGATATTTTGTGATTTACGTCATAAAAATCGCATGCTGACACCTTTCAGCTGACGTTTGTTGAGAGCGATTATCAACAATGTGTTTGATGGTGGATGAGATGATACCTGATGTCAGCAAACAACATACAAGGCATTAACAATAGCGAATTGTTTTGTAACATTCTGTTGGGGTAGGGAAAAATGCTGTCTGGGTGGATGGATTAGCTGACGTAATTCCATTACATTAGCGCGCATCGGCAGTGTCTCTTTTTACAGCTATTTATGCGGAGTTTTTCGTGGGCCAATCTCTGTTGGATTTTTCCGGCTACATCAAGTTCTTTGTCGGCCTGTTTGCGTTGGTCAACCCGGTAGGTATTCTGCCGGTATTTATCAGCATGACCAGCTATCAGGCCGAGGTCGGGCGTAACAAAACCAACCTGACGGCTAACCTGTCGGTGGCGATTATTTTGTGGACCTCGCTGTTCCTGGGCGAGGGCATATTGCGTATGTTTGGTATCTCTATCGATTCTTTCCGTATTGCAGGCGGCATTCTGGTGGTGACCATCGCCATGTCGATGATCAGCGGCAAGCTAGGTGAAGACAAACAGAACAAGCAGGAAAAATCAGAGAGCGCGATCCGTGAAAGCATCGGGGTCGTTCCCTTGGCGCTGCCGCTGATGGCCGGGCCGGGTGCCATCAGTTCCACCATCGTCTGGAGCTCTCGTTACCACAGTTGGCAGAACCTGTTAGGTTTTACCGTGGCGATCGCCTTGTTCGCTTTCTGTTGTTGGCTATTGTTCCGGGCAGCTCCGCTGCTGGTGCGTCTACTGGGGCAAACCGGCATCAACGTCATTACCCGTATCATGGGGCTGTTGTTGATGGCGCTGGGGATCGAATTTATTGTCACCGGGATTAAAGCCATTTTCCTAGGGCTGTTATAACCTTAATAAAGCCGCGGATAATCTTGTTTGCGGCTTAAGTTATTTTTAATTTTTCAAATTATCTCAGCCAATGCATTATTAAAGTGCACAACCTGCCTACTTTTCATTCTATTGCCCAATCCTGTGGCACAAATCTCACTTTATCGGTTGATAAAGCACCAAGATGTTATTTTCTCCACTTTTATAATCCCCGTGGCGGGGGTTTTTGTCTCCCTATGGGTAAAACTGTTGTTAATTTAATCACATCATTCTGTAGGGCTTGTCTCCGTTTCACACAGGTGTTATTAGTGATTAACCACGCATAGGCAGGTGTTTATTCTCTGAACGGCGATTTTGTTAACTGAATGTTTCTTTTGAGTGGTTTTTTTCATCTGAGAAGAAAAGGTTAAAAGTGAAGCTGTTATTTATCTAATAAAATCATGGCATTAATCTCTCTCTGGGCAAGTGGGAAGGCTAGGTGTCTGTAGGGCTATGGGATAATAAAAGAGAAATGCTTAACATTTCTGTAAAAATTATTGGCTATGAATTTTTGCTTCTGCTAATTTCCGAGCAACTTGTCAGACGGAAAAATCTTATCTTTGGCGTGCCAGATAGGAATGATTTTTGCTGGTATCTGTTTATTTAGCCTGCTTGATAACTATTTCACCATTATTGCTTAGCAGTGAAAAGGAGCCTGTACTATGCCGCAAACCACGAAGCATCAACCGTTGGCCGTTATCATCGCCGCCGTGTTGGGGATGATCGCCAGCCAAAACCTGCAGGCCGTTGAGGTTCCGGCCGGTGTGCAATTGGCACCACTGCAGCGCATGGTGATCAACAACGGTTCAGAAGTCGCTTCGTTGGATCCGCATAAGGTCGAAGGAACGCCTGAAAGCAATATTATCCTCAACCTGCTGGAAGGGTTGGTCAGCACCGATGCCAATGGCCATCTGGCCCCTGCGGTGGCGGAAAGCTGGGAAAACACTGATTACCAGACTTGGACCTTCCACTTGCGTCCAGGGGCGGTATGGAGCGATGGTTCCCCAGTGACTGCGCAGGATTTCGTTTACAGCTGGCAGCGCTTGGCGGATCCCAAAACGGGCTCTCCTTATGCCAGCTACCTGCAATACGCACGAATTGAAAATATTGACGCTATTCTTGCCGGTAAGAAACCGCCTGAATCGCTTGGTGTCAGCGCCATTGATGAGAAAACGTTGAAGGTGACGCTCAGCGAGCCGGTGCCCTATTTTGTCAGTATGCTTTCCCATACCTCAATGAAGCCGGTCAAACAGTCGGTAGTCGAGAAATTTGGCGACAAGTGGACACTGCCACAGAACTACGTGGGCAACGGGGCATATCGCTTATCCGAGTGGGTCGTCAACGAACGTATCGTGCTCGTACGCAGTTCGAGCTACTGGAATAACAGCAAGACGGTGATCGAGCAGGCCACGTTCCTGCCGTTGACCTCCGAGGTCAGCGACATTAACCGCTACCGCAGCGGTGAAATCGATATTACCAATAGCGCCATCCCGCCGAATCTGTATGCCAAAATGAAACGCGAGATCCCAGAACAGCTGCACGTTAACCCTTACCTGTGCACCTTCTATTATGAGATCAACAATCAGCGTGCGCCGTTTACCGACGAGCGCGTACGTGCGGCTGTCAAATTGACGCTGGATCGCGACATTATTGCCAACAAGATCATGGGCCAGGGCCAAATCCCCGCCTACAGCTTTACGCCAACCTTTACCGAGGGGGGCAACTTCAGCCAGCCGGAGTGGGCTGGGTGGACGCAGGAAAAACGCAACGAAGAAGCGAAGAAACTGCTTTCTCAGGCGGGATTCACCGCTGAGAAGCCGCTCAAATTTACCCTGTTGTACAACACCTCCGATCAAAATAAGCAGCAGGCCATTGCTGCTGCCTCAATGTGGAAGAAGAACCTCGGCGCACAGGTCACACTGCAAAATCAGGAGTGGAAAACCTCGCTACAGAGCCGTCATGAAGGGCAGTTTGATGTGGCCCGTGCCACCTGGTGTGGGGATTACAATGAACCGAGCGCGTTTCTGAATATGCTGCTTTCCAACAGCAGCAATAACACCTTCTTCTATAAAAGCCCGGCGTTCGATGCGCTGATGGCCAGCACCCTGCAAGCGCCGGACGCAGCTGCACGCAGTGCCATTTATCAACAAGCCGAGACCTTGCTGGACAAAGATTCTGCACTGGTCCCGGTTTATTATCGGGTCAGTGCTCGCCTGGTCAAACCTACGGTTGGTGGTTTCACCGGCAAAGATCCGCAAGACTATATCGATCTGAAAAACTTTTACATCATCAAGCAGTAATGAAGGGTGTTACCAGCGGTGATAGCGGCCGGTAATACACAGGAAAGGCAGCGCCGTTTCGTTCCACGGCGTCCAGCCATAGCAACCCCCGGTTAACGGGCAACGCAGCTCCCACGACGGAGTTGTGATAATAAAAACTGGAGTTTATACACATGACCAACATCACTAAGAAGTCCCTGCTGGCAGCAGGCATTATTGCGGCGCTAGGCTTTACGGCGGCAGGAACTGCTTTTGCGGCTGATGTGCCAGCAGGCGTACAGCTGGCAGACAAGCAGGAAATCGTTAAGAACAACGGTTCCGAAGTACAATCCCTAGACCCGCACAAGATCGAAGGCGTGCCTGAAAACAACGTGACGCGCGATCTGATGGAAGGGTTGGCAAATAACAGCTTGGATGGCTCAGTGGTGCCGGGGGCTGCAGAAAGCTGGGACAACAAAGATTTTAAAGTGTGGACCTTCCACCTGCGTAAAGACGCCAAATGGTCGAACGGTGAGCCGGTAACGGCACAAGATTTCGTGTATAGCTGGCAGCGTTTGGTTGATCCAAAAACCGCCTCTCCTTATGCCAGCTATCTGCAATATGCCCACGTAGAAAACGTGGATGACATCATCGCGGGTAAAAAAGACAAATCGACGCTGGGCGTGAAAGCCATCGACGATCATACCTTCCAGGTGACGCTGACCGAGCCGGTTCCGTATCTGGTAGAAATGACCCCGCACTACGCCATGAAGCCGGTGAATAAAGAAGCGGTAGAGAAGTTTGGTGAAAAGTGGACCTTGCCACAGAACTACGTCAGCAACGGCGCATACAAGCTGAAAGACTGGGTGGTTAACGAACGTATCGTGCTGGAACGTAACCCGCAATACTGGGATAACGCCAAAACTATCATTAATAAAGTCACCTTCCTGCCGATCGCTTCAGAAGTCACTGACGTCAACCGCTACCGTACCGGCGAAATCGACATGACCTATAACAACATGCCGATCGAACTGTTCCAGAAGCTGAAAAAAGAGATCCCGAACGAAGTGCACGTTGATCCTTACCTGTGTACTTATTACTACGAAATCAACAACCAAAAAGCACCGTTCACCGATGCTCGCGTTCGTGAAGCGCTGAAGCTGGGGATGGATCGCGACATTATCGTCAACAAGGTGAAGAACCAGGGTGACCTGCCAGCTTACAGCTTTACTCCTCCTTACACCGACGGTGCCAAGTTGACCCCGCCAGAGTGGTTTGGCTGGACGCAGGAAAAGCGCAATGAAGAAGCCAAAAAACTGCTGGCCGAAGCCGGTTATGGCCCAGGCAAACCGCTGACCTTCTCATTGCTGTACAACACTTCCGATCTGCATAAGAAACTGGCCATTGCTGCCGCGTCTATCTGGAAGAAAAACCTGGGTGTGGACGTGAAGCTGGTGAACCAGGAGTGGAAAACCTTCCTGGATACACGCCATCAGGGCACCTATGACGTATCACGTGCTGGCTGGTGTGCCGACTACAACGAACCAAGCTCCTTCTTGAACATGATGTTGTCGGACAGTAGCAGTAACACTCCGCACTATAAGAGTGCAGAATTCGACAAGTTGATGGCTAACGTGTTGACGGCGAAAACCAAAGAAGAGCGTGCCGGCCTGTATCAGAAAGCCGAAGTTCAGCTGGATAAAGACTCTGCTATCGTTCCGCTTTATTACTATGTGAATGCTCGCCTGGTGAAACCTTACGTGGGGGGTTACTCCGGCAAAGACCCACTTGATAACGTTTACGATAAAAACCTGTACATCATCAAGCATTGATGCGGCCAGGGCTGGCGACACGGGTCGCCAGCCTATTTTAAGACTATAAGCCGTTATCAGGCTCAAGCACAGGGTTAGGGCAATGCTTAAATTTATCTTTCGTCGCTTGTTAGAGGCGATCCCGACACTATTTATCCTCATCACCATCTCGTTCTTTATGATGCGTCTTGCACCCGGTAGCCCATTTACCGGTGAGCGCGCGCTGCCACCTGAAGTATTGGCTAACATTGAAGCCAAATACCACCTTAACGATCCGATCTGGAAACAGTACGGGCATTATTTGGTGCAACTGTCGAAAGGCGATTTCGGCCCTTCGTTCAAATACAAAGATTATTCGGTCAATGACCTGGTCAAGGCATCTTTCCCGGTCTCTGCCAAACTGGGCTTCGCCGCATTTGTACTGGCGGTGGTGCTGGGAGTGAGCGCTGGCGTCATTGCTGCGTTGAAGCAGAATACCAAGTGGGACTATACGGTGATGGGGTTCGCCATGACCGGTGTGGTGATCCCCAGCTTTGTTGTCGCCCCCTTACTGGTGTTGATATTCGCCATCACCTTGAAGTGGTTGCCCGGTGGGGGCTGGAATGGTGGGGCGTTGAAGTTCATGATCCTGCCGATGGTGGCACTGTCTTTGGCTTATATCGCCAGCATCGCCCGTATCACTCGTGGCTCGATGATTGAAGTGCTGCACTCCAACTTTATCCGTACCGCCCGTGCCAAAGGTTTGCCGATGCGCCGTATCATTCTGCGCCACGCATTAAAACCTGCGCTGCTGCCGGTGCTGTCGTATATGGGGCCCGCGTTTGTCGGGATTATCACCGGTTCGATGGTAATTGAAACCATCTACGGCCTGCCAGGAATTGGTCAGTTGTTCGTTAACGGTGCACTGAACCGTGACTATTCGCTGGTGTTGAGCCTGACCATTCTGGTCGGCGGCTTGACCATCCTGTTTAACGCGATCGTTGACGTGCTGTATGCCGTGATCGATCCGAAAATCCGTTACTAAGCTGGAGCACGCAAGATGTTGACGAAAAAGAACAGCGAAGCTCTGGAAAACTTCAGCGAACAGCTGGAAGTTGAAGGGCGCAGTCTGTGGCAGGATGCTCGTCGCCGCTTTATGCACAACCGTGCGGCGGTGACCAGCCTGTTTGTGTTAGCGCTGATCACCCTGTTTGTGATCTGTGCCCCCTGGCTGTCGCAGTTTGCTTATGATGACACCGATTGGGCAATGATGTCCGCCGCGCCTAACCTGGAGTCGGGGCACTATTTCGGTACTGACTCCTCAGGGCGTGACCTGCTGGTGCGCGTGGCCATTGGTGGACGCATCTCGCTGATGGTGGGCGTGGCTGCGGCGCTGGTGGCTGTGGTACTAGGCACCTTGTACGGTTCTCTGTCAGGCTATCTGGGCGGCAAGATCGACTCGGTGATGATGCGTTTGCTGGAGATCCTGAACTCCTTCCCGTTTATGTTCTTTGTGATCCTGCTGGTGACCTTCTTTGGGCAAAATATCCTGCTGATCTTTGTGGCGATCGGCATGGTGTCGTGGCTGGATATGGCACGTATCGTGCGCGGGCAGACGCTCAGCCTTAAACGCAAAGAGTTTATCGAAGCGGCGCTGGTGTGCGGCGTATCGACTCGCAATATCGTCCTGCGGCATATCGTGCCGAACGTACTGGGCGTGGTGGTGGTATACGCCTCGCTGCTGGTGCCGAGCATGATCCTGTTTGAGTCCTTCCTCAGCTTCCTGGGGCTAGGTACTCAGGAGCCGTTGAGCAGTTGGGGCGCATTGTTGAGCGATGGTGCCAACTCGATGGAAGTATCGCCGTGGTTGCTGCTGTTCCCAGCCTGTTTCCTGGTTATCACTCTGTTTTGTTTCAACTTTATCGGCGATGGCCTGCGTGATGCCCTCGACCCGAAAGATCGTTAAGGAGTGCAACCATGAGCATTAATTCTCAACCACAAAACGGACTGCTGCTGGACGTCAAAGATCTGCGTGTGACGTTCGGTACGCCAGACGGCGATGTCACCGCGGTGAACGATCTCAACTTCGATCTACGCGCGGGTGAAACCTTGGGTATCGTTGGGGAGTCGGGTTCCGGAAAGTCACAGACGGCATTTGCGTTGATGGGCCTGCTGGCCAGCAATGGCCGTATCGGTGGCTCGGCAAAATTCAACGGACGTGAAATTCTCAACCTGCCAGAAAGCCAGCTCAACAAGCTGCGGGCCGAAGAGATCTCGATGATCTTCCAAGACCCGATGACCTCATTGAACCCTTATATGCGGGTTGGCGAGCAGTTGATGGAAGTGCTGATGCTGCATAAGAAAATGAGCAAAAGCGAGGCGTTTGAAGAGTCGGTCCGCATGCTGGATGCGGTCAAAATGCCGGAAGCCCGTAAGCGTATGCGTATGTATCCGCATGAGTTTTCCGGCGGGATGCGCCAGCGCGTGATGATCGCCATGGCGTTGCTATGTCGGCCAAAACTGCTGATTGCCGATGAGCCAACCACGGCGCTAGACGTTACCGTGCAGGCACAGATCATGACGCTGCTAAACGAACTGAAGCGTGAATTCAATACGGCGATCATCATGATCACCCATGATTTGGGCGTTGTTGCCGGGATCTGCAACAAGGTCTTGGTGATGTACGCTGGCCGCACCATGGAATACGGTAGCGCTCGCGATGTGTTTTATCATCCGAGCCACCCGTATTCCATCGGCCTGCTCAATGCGGTGCCACGTCTGGATGCCGAAGGTGAAGCGTTGATGACCATCCCTGGTAATCCGCCGAACCTGCTGCGTTTGCCAAAAGGCTGTCCGTTCCAACCGCGTTGTCCGTATGCGATGGAGCAGTGCGCGAGTGCTCCGCCATTGGAGCAGTTTGGTGAGGGGCGCCTGCGCGCCTGTTTCAAGCCAGTGGAGGCGTTGGTATGACCGCAACCGATAAAAGAGTGCTGCTGGAAGTCGCAGACCTGAAAGTTCACTTTGATATTCATGATGACAAGCAGTGGTTCTGGCAGGCACCTAAAACGCTGAAGGCAGTGGACGGTGTCACCGTACGCCTGTTTGAAGGCGAAACGCTAGGGGTGGTAGGGGAGTCAGGCTGCGGTAAATCCACCTTCGCGCGGGCAATTATCGGCCTGGTGAAGGCGACCAGTGGCCGCGTTGCCTGGTTGGGCAAAGATCTGCTGGGCATGAGCGATGCCGACTGGCGCAAAACGCGCAGCGATATTCAGATGATTTTCCAGGATCCGCTGGCCTCGCTGAACCCGCGTATGACTATCGGTGAGATCATCGCCGAACCGCTGCGTACCTATAATCCGAAAATGCCGCGTCAGGAAGTGAAGGATAAGGTCAAAGCGATGATGTTGAAGGTGGGCCTGTTGCCGAACCTGATCAACCGTTATCCGCATGAATTCTCCGGCGGCCAGTGCCAGCGTATTGGCATCGCACGCGCCTTGATCCTGGAACCGAAACTGGTGATTTGTGATGAGCCGGTTTCCGCCTTGGACGTATCTATTCAGGCGCAGGTGGTGAATCTGTTGCAGCAATTGCAGCGCGAGATGGGGTTATCGCTAATCTTTATTGCTCACGATCTGGCGGTGGTTAAACACATTTCCGATCGGGTGCTGGTGATGTATCTGGGCCATGCGGTGGAGCTGGGCACTTATGATGAGGTCTATCATAACCCGCAGCACCCCTATACCAAGGCGCTGATGTCGGCAGTTCCGGTGCCGGATCCTGACAAGGAGAAGGAAAAGCAGATCCAACTGCTGGAAGGGGAATTGCCATCACCGATCAATCCGCCTTCTGGCTGTGTGTTCCGCACTCGTTGCCCGATTGCCGGGCCGGAATGCGCTAAAACGCGTCCATTGCTGGAAGGCAGCTTCCGTCATGCGGTATCGTGCCTGAAAGTCGATCCGTTGTAATGGGTTGATTAATAATAAAAAACCTGCCATTTGGCAGGTTTTTTTATACCGTTAACCGGCTTATTCTTTCCACAAAATGTGGCACAGCTTGTTATCTTTCTCGCGACAGATCAGTACGCGGGCAAAGACATCGTTGATAGGCTCGCCATCGCTGTCCGCCAGGCCGATCACCACCTCGGCAAAGAAGTCCGGATTCAGATCGTAATCCACGTGCTCTTGCCAGTCTTCTGCCGGATCGTACAGCTCGGCACCGCCGCGCTCTTCAAACTGTAAATTGAACAGCAGAATATCCGCGGGATCCAGATTGTCGCCGGCCAGCTCCAGGAAGATGTCGTAGGCTTGTTCCAGCGTTTCATCTTCGGTAAGGCGATTATTCAAGTCCATATAAAAATCCTGATAACAAATGATTTGAGGTTATTAAACCATGCTCGTTGCCGCTTTTACAGCAACGGGCTGAAAAAGTAAAACAGGCGTTCGACCAGGCGGTGCCAGTAAGGGCGCTTCAACCATTGCTTGGCGTCCAACAGCTGCGAGCGGGCGATGTAATCATCTTGCACGCAGGCCAGATCGGCACCAAAACCGCTGTCGTCAATCACCAGGGTGATCTCAAAGTTCAGCCACAGGCTGCGCATATCCAGATTGACCGTGCCGACCAGGCTGAGCTGGCCATCGACCAACACGCTCTTGGTGTGCAACAACCCGCCTTCAAACTGATAAATCTTCACGCCCGCTTCCAGCAGCTCTGAGAAGAAGGCTCGGCTGGCCCAGCGCACCATCATTGAGTCGTTGTTGCGTGGGACGATAATGCTGACGTCAACGCCACGCAGCGCTGCCGTGCAGATGGCGTGCAGCAGATCGTCGCTTGGCACTAGGTAGGGAGTGGTCATGATCAACTGTTCACGCGCAGAATAGACCGCCGTCAACAGCGCCTGATGGATCATCTCTTCCGGGAAGCCCGGGCCGGAGGCAATAACCTGGATGGTGTGGCCGCTTTCCTGTTCAAACGGCATGATATTCACGTCTGGCGGCGGTGGTAGAATGCGCTTGCCGGTTTCGATCTCCCAGTCACAGGCGTAAACGATACCCATCGTGGTTGCCACCGGGCCTTCCATACGTGCCATCAGGTCGATCCATTGACCAACCCCGGCATCCTGCTTGAAGAAGCGTGGATCGACCATATTCATACTGCCGGTGTAGGCGATGTAATTGTCGATCAGCACCACTTTGCGATGTTGTCTCAGGTCCATACGCCGCAGGAATACGCGGAACAGGTTAACCTTGAGTGACTCAACCACTTCGATACCGGCGTTACGCATCATGCTGGGATAAGGGCTGCGGAAGAACTGTACGCTGCCAGCCGAGTCCAGCATCAAACGGCAATGTACGCCACGGCGTGCGGCGGCCATCAATGATTCGGCAACCTGATCGACCAGCCCACCGGGCTGCCAGATGTAAAACACCATCTCGATATTATGACGTGCCAGCTCGATATCCCGCACCAGGGCATTCATCGTTGAATCGGTGGTCGTCAGCAGCTGTAGCTGATTGCCTTTGACGCCATCAATACCTTGGCGGTGGTGGCAAAGCTGGAACAGCGGGCGGGCCACTTCACTATATTCGGTAGCAAAAATCCGGCTGCTTCCTTTAAGCTCATTCAACCAGCGAGCGGTTGAAGGCCACATGGCCTTGGCTCTCTCTGCGCGGCGCTTGCCCAAGTGCAGTTCGCCAAAGGATAAATAAGCAACGATACCGACCAATGGCAGAATATAGATCACCAGCAGCCAGGCCATGGCCGAAGGCACCGTGCGTCGTTTCATCAGAATACGCAATGTGACCCCGGCGATAAGCAGCCAGTAGCCAAACACCAAGAGCCAACTAATTACGGTATAAAAGGTTGTCATAAAGGCAAAAATTTCCGTTCGTAAGCCACCAATAATGAGTGTACGCACAGAACAACAAAGGTGAAACCTTTTCTCGGTAGTTAAGTTACATAAAAATGATTGACTAAAGGGACTTGCTGAAAATAAAAACCATACTTTTTGTCGTCTGTGGGAGGGTGGCGGTGGTCAACGCTCGACTTGGATCGCGCGTTGAAAGGGCTATAATGCCGGCGGTTGGCATTGATGGGTAACGTAAAATGAGACGCAGTAGAAATGAAGTGGGCCGCTGGAGGATGTTACGGCAGAGCCAGAGGCGCAGGCACCGTTGGCTGGAGCGCCAGTCGTGCAGCAATCGGCATATCATTCGTGTTCGCCGTCGTTTGGACGATCAACATCGCAGAGCCTTATTGTTCGTTGTGGCTTATGAGTGGTAAAAAAAGAACAGCCCGTAACGGGCTGTTCTGCTATTTGCTGGACCTGGATTATTTACCCAGATAGGCGTTCAGCATCCACACCTGTTTTTCCTGCTCTTTGATGTAATCACTCATCAGCGAAGAGGTACCCTCGTCACCGGCCTCTGCGGCCAGCGTCAGCAGTTCGCGCTGCTGTTGCAACAAAATGGCGTAACCTTCCAGCAAGCCGCGCAGGGTGCCTTTATCGTCGGTGACATTGGTGTCTTCCTTGATATCCGCCGTTTTCAGATAGTCACTGAAGGCATGGCGAGGCTGGGAACCCAGCGTCAGAATACGCTCTGCCAGTTCATCCACCTTGGTCAGCAGGTCATTGTAGGTTTCTTCAAACTTGACGTGCAGTTCAAAGAAGTGCGGGCCGGAAATATTCCAATGGTAACCGCGCACGTTCATGTACAGCACCTGGTAGTTAGCCAGTAGGGCGTTCAGTGCTTCAGAGAGTTTTGCTGATTGTTTGGTGTCCAGGCCGATATGAGTCTTGGTCGCTTTCTTTGCCGTTGCCATAATAATCTTCTCCTGATTATTTGTTTCGATTATCTAGATTGATATCCATACAAAACAGGTTAACCGGATCTATCATAAGGTTAAAGTTGCTACTAAGCATCAATTCAATCGCTCAAACCAATTTACCCGTCGTCTTTCAAGCCACAGCGTTGTTACTTGATCAAGCCACAAAAGTATAAGAAGACAACCGATATTCCTCAACCGGCTTGAGTGGGCGCTGCATACAGCGCCCACTTAACGTTAGCGATTAAAATAATGCGGTGACTTTTTGCGCAAAGCAAACTTTAATACCCCGGCACTCAGGGTAGTCAGCAGCGCTGCCGCGATCAGTACGGCAATAAAGGCCTGATCAAAGGCACCTCTAGCCAGCTGGGTCAGCCTTTCTGCGCTATCCGCCCCCATGTTTCCGGCTAACCGTAACGCCTCATCAATGCTGTCATAAGCGAGATCGCCTACGGGCAGATTGGCAGGCAATACCAGGCTGTGGCTATAGACCGCCGTCATCAACCCGCCCAGTAGCGTGACGCCTAACACGCCACCCAACTCCCACGAGACATCTTCAATGGCGGCGACCATGCCCGCCTTGTCTTCGGGGGCATTGAGCATAATGGCCGTTGAGGCAGCGGTGATGGCACCGCCGAGGCCAAAGCCCACCACAAACAGGCAGACCAACTGCATAATGACGTTGCCTTGATACCACAGGGCGACACCCGCAATGCCTAAGGCGGTGAGAATAAAGCCGCCTACCAACATGGAGCGTTCGCCGTAACGCGGTAGCAAGGCCCCGGCCAACGGGCCAGCCAGAGCAGACGCTACCGGAATGGGTAAAATAAACAACGCGGCCAGCAGCGGCGTCATGCCTAGCACCAACTGTAACCGTTGGCTTAACACCAGTTCGACCCCGATCAGCGCGATCATTGAAACGATCGCTACACCGACACCGCTGGCAAACAGGCGATTACGGAACAGTGAGAAATCGATCATGGGGTATTGCGCCCGTTGCTGACGGCGGACAAACAGGGTTAGGAACAGCGTACCGAGCGCCGCCGCAATGGCGAAGTCACTCAGGGAGAACGCGGGTTTGCTCAGCTCTTTCAGCGCATAGATCGACGCCACCAGGCCGAACATGATCTGTAGCGAGCTAATAAAGTCGCAGGGGCGTTGGCTGTCTCCACCGCAACGAGGGATCAGATAGACCGCCAGCGGCAGGACCAGCATCACCACCGGCACGTTGATCAGAAATACCGAGCCCCACCAGAAATAGGACAGCAGAACGCCGCCTACCACCGGGCCAAGCGCGGCGGCACCGGAGGCCACTGCGGCCCAGATGCCAATTGCCAGCGCACGCTCACGCTCATCGGTAAAGACGTGGCGCACGATGGATAGCGTGGCAGGCATCATCATCGCGGCCCCGATGGCCAGGAAAGCCCGTGACGCAATCAGCAGCTCGGCACTGGGGGAGAACGCGGCGCACAGTGAGGCCAAGGCAAAGACCGGCAAACCGGCGATAAACATTTTCTTGTGGCCAAGACGGTCGCTTAACATGCCAGCTCCGGGCAGCAGGCCAGCAACCACCAACGGGTAGGCGTTAACGATCCACAGTTTTTGCGAAGCTGTGGCATCCAATGCCTGGGTCAGGCGCGGCAACGCGGTATAAAGCACCGTCATATCAGTAATGATTAAAAATAGCGCACTGGAGATCATTGCCAGGATCAGCCAGCGGTTTTGGGCGTGCATAAAGAGTATCCTAGTAAACCGATGACGCGGCTGCGTCACCTTACGGTAACCACCCGGTAGCACCGGTGGTATACTGCTATAATATAAATCCATACGTACGTATTGAAAAGGGGCTTTCTCAATGGGGCGTCAACGGAGTATCGATCGTGACAAGGTGCTGGATACCGCAGAAGAGATTGTGGCGACCCAAGGTGCGGCAGGGTTAACTATCGATTCGGTGGCTAAAGCCATGGGGATCTCCAAGGGGGGAGTGCAATATTGCTTTGGTAGCAAAGATGCGCTTATCGATGCGATGTTTGATCGTTGGGGCAAGGTTTATGAGCAGGTTTTTGACGATATCGCGGGCAGCGATCCGGACCCGTTAACCATCGTCCAGGCGCATATGCAGGCTACCCGTAGTTCGGATCAGGCT
This sequence comes from Serratia sp. J2, assembly GCF_046269175.1. Taxonomy (NCBI): domain Bacteria; kingdom Pseudomonadati; phylum Pseudomonadota; class Gammaproteobacteria; order Enterobacterales; family Yersiniaceae; genus Serratia; species Serratia sp. J2. Next base: position 151,730 of record NZ_JBKABN010000004.1, on the reverse strand, counting down.
TCCAGCGCCAAGGCGGCCGGGTTGATGGCGACGTTAATTCAGACGCCAGAACATCTGGACAGTACGCGAGAATGGTATCGCAGCCGCATAGCAGGTTTGGATCTGACCACCGAAGCGGGGAGAAAGGCGCGCCTGGCCTTCTTGGCTACCGAGGGAGCCTTCATGCTGCGCTTCTTCGGCTTCATGGATATTACTCAGCAGGAATGGGAGGCGATGTTTGCCGATCTACAAAAGTGGGTTCTTACCGATACGGCTCGCAATGGTTGACCTATCACACTGATAGATGGCGATCGCTCCGCTTGGCGAGTATGTTTAGCGAATAAAGATATTCCCTCGAAGAACCCACTTTTAGCCAGCCACCTCCGTGCTGGCTTTTTTTTGCTTAAAATACCTGCTTGAACGGTTTCACCGTGACTTCGCCGTATACGCCAGCGTCTACGTACGGGTCTTGTGATGCCCAGGATTTTGCCGCCTCCAGCGAAGGGAACTCGGCGATCACGGTAGAACCGGTAAATCCAGCCTGGCCTGGATCGTTGCTATCGATAGCCGGGTTAGGGCCAGCGACCACCAACCGGCCTTCATCACGCAGCGCTTGCAGGCGAGCCAGATGGCTGGGGCGAACGGCCATGCGCTGTTCCAGCGTGCCAGGTACGTCTTGTGCGTAGATCAGATAAAGCATATTTCACCTTTAAAATCATTGCCATACAACGGTAATCACAAAGTAGCGCAAAACCTGTGACAAGGGAATGCCAATCCAGATAAAAATTCATTACCGTGCTGAGGATAACGGCGTGTGCTGCGAATGACGAGTGAGGGGACATAGTGGTTAACAATCCGTATGAAAAGCTCAATAAAAGGCTAATTAAACGTTAATATCCCTATGAGTTTGCTGGTTTTAGCGCCTAATGATGCCGATTAAAGCGATAGTTTGTCTTTCGTTATTGAATATGATTGCTATTTGCATTTAAACTTGGCGCACCAGAGGAAACAGAATCATTATGCCGCTAAACAAAATGTTCCTTATTCGCCGAATTTCCGTGCCAATTGTCCTCTCCGTTGGTTTGCACAGTGCCCTGGTGGCCGCCTTGCTCTACGCTTCCGTCAACGAAGTGTTGGAGCTGCCTAAGCAGGAAGATGCCCCTATCAGCGTCATGATGGTGAATATGACCGCGTTGGCAGAACCGCCACCGCCACCGCCGGCTGCGGCGGAACCGGAGCCGCAGGTAGAACCTGAGCCAGAACCAGAACCGATCCCGGAGCCCGAGCCGCCACCGCCAGTACCGGTAGCCATTCCTAAACCGGAGCCGGAGAAACCCAAGCCGAAGCCAAAACCGAAGCCGAAGGTAGAGAAGCCGGTCAAGCGTGAAGTGAAGAAGACCGAACCGCGTGAACCTTCGCCGTTCGACAATCAATCCGAAGCCAAGCCGATCGATAAGGCACCGGTTAAACAGGCACCATCAGCACCCGCGCCGGGGACTTCCCGTGAGTTGGGGCCGAAAGCTCTGAGCATCGGCAAACCGATGTATCCACCGCGCGCCCAGGCGTTGCAGATTGAAGGCAAGGTCAAGGTTCAGTTCGATGTCGATAGCGACGGGCGTGTGACTAACGTGCGTATTCTGTCTGCGGAACCACGTAATATGTTCGAGCGTGAGGTGAAGCAGGCAATGCGTAAATGGCGCTATGAAGCCAAAACCGCGCAGAACCTGACGAAGACCATCGTCTTCAAAATGGAAGGTTCAACGGTCGAGTAAGCAATAAAAAAGGTCGCGTTTGCGACCTTTTTGCTATCTGGCGTAGGCTTACTCGCCAACGCGGAAGTTCATCTTGCCGTCTGGCAGGGCACGAGGGCTACCGCCGTCATCTACCGCTACATAGGTAAAGACCGCTTCCGTGGCACGGTAGCGCTGGCCGATTGGGGCAGAAGACACCTTCTTGACCCAAACTTCCACATTGATGGTAATCGAGCTGCGGCCACTGCGGATACAGTTGGCATAGCAGCACACCACGTCACCTACAGCGACCGGTTTGAGAAAGGTCATGCCGTCTACCCGCACGGTTACCACGCGCCCTTCGGCTATCTCTTTGGCCAGGATCGCGCCGCCGATGTCCATTTGCGACATCAGCCAGCCGCCAAAGATATCGCCGTTGGCATTGGTATCTGCCGGCATGGCCAGCGTACGCAGCACCAGCTCACCGCTAGGCAAAGGTCGTTGTTCGGCCATTATTTCTTCTGCTCTTCAGGCATATGACGGTAAATATAGATCCCGCTCAACAGGGTGAAGACCAGCGTCAGCACGGTCAGGCCAAATACCTTGAAGTTAACCCAAACGTCCTGCGGCATCCAGAATGCCACATAGATATTGGCCAAGCCGCAGGCCAGGAAGAACAGGGCCCAGGCAATGTTAAGGTGGTTCCAGACGCTGTCCGGCAGGGTCAGCTCTTTACCCAGCATGCGTTGGATCAGCGGCTTTTTCAGTATCAGCTGGCTGATCAGCAGCGCCAGGGCAAACAGGGTGTAGATGACCGTGACCTTCCATTTGATAAACAGGTCGTTGTGAAATACCAGGGTCAAGGTGCCGAATACGGCGACCATGGCAAAGGTGATCAGCGTCATCTTCTCTACCTTGCGATATTTCAGCCAGGTAAAGACCAGTGCCAGGGCGGTGGCGACGATCAAGGCACCCGAGGCGACGTAGATATCGTAAAGCTTATAAAAGGCAAAAAAGACAATCAGGGGTAGAAAATCAAGAAACTGCTTCATAAATCAATCCATCAAAGGTTCATCGGGCGACTATACCGGAATTGGCCCGTTCTGTGTATCGCACTAAAGGGCAGATTATCGGTGTTCGTCCGCTAGATTGCTGCTGTAAACACCAGAATTTGCATAAACTTACGATTGTTACCGTCGGTTATTTGCAAGCGCAGGGTGTACGACGCATATTAAGCATAATAATAGCCGCATAATTTACCATGGAAAATAGCTATGCAGTGGAAGTCTCTGCGGGCGTGGACGCCCGGTTTGACGCATTTGTTAGGATATGAACGCGGTTGGTTGAAACCGGATATTCGTGCGGGGTTATCGGTCGCAGCGGTAGCTTTACCGGTAGCGATTGCCTATGCCGAATTGGCCGGTGTCAGCCCGGTGGTCGGGCTTTACTCCTGTATTTTACCGATGATCGCCTATGCCATTTTTGGCTCGTCGCGGCAGTTGATTGTCGGGCCGGATGCGGCAACCTGTGCGGTGATTGCTGCCGTGGTGACTCCGCTTGCCGCAGGAAGTATGGAGCTGCACTGGCAGCTCACCATCATGATGACCGCCATGACGGGGGGGTGGTGTTTGCTGGCCAGCCGCTTCCGGCTCGGGGCCTTGGCAGACCTGCTTTCGCGCCCGATCCTCAGCGGATTGCTGAACGGCGTGGCGGTCACCATCATCGTCGATCAGATCGGTAAAGTGCTGGGGTTCGGTACGCCACCGGCGCAGCTGATTGAGCGTATTTATGCCTTGCCCGGCAACATTCTGCACAGCGATTGGCCGACGATGGGCATTTCATTGCTTACGCTGACGATGCTGGTGGGGGTTAAAAAGTTGCGGCCTAACTGGCCTGCGCCGTTGTTTGCCATCGTGTTGGTCGCCTTTATCACCTGGGCGGGTAATTTGCAGCAGCACGGTATTATTACCGTAGGGGGCTTCAGCGGCATGCTGCCTATCGTCCAGTGGCCGGATTTTCAGCCGGGCTTATTGCGTGACATGGTGATACCGGCGCTCAACCTGGCGGTGGTCAGCTTTGTCAGCATGATGCTCACGGCGCGCAGCTTTGCGGCGAAAAATGGCTACGAGGTTAATGCTGATGCGGAGTTCCGTGCGCTGGGGCTGGTAAACATTGTTTCCGCGCTGTCGCAAGGGTTTGCCATCAGCGGGGCCGATTCGCGTACGGCGGTAAACGATGCCAATGGCGGCAAGAGCCAGCTGGTATCAATTATTGCCGCCATTGTCATTGGCATTGTGCTGTTGTTCCTGACTTCGCCGCTGCAATTTATTCCGGTGGCCGGATTAGGTGTGGTGCTGATGTACGCCGCCTGGTCGTTGATCGACATTCGCGGCATCTGGATCCTGCGCAAGCGTAACGCCCAGGCGTTCAGGTTGGCGGCCTTCACCTTCGTCAGCGTGCTGCTGGTGGGGGTGATCAGCGGCATTGGCTTGGCGGTATTGCTTGGCCTGATGCAGTTTCTCCGCACCGTGTTCCGCCCTACGGAGCAATTGCTGGGAGTCAATGAGGAAGGCATGATCCACTCAATGGGCAACAACAATGGGGTGAAGGCGGTGCAGGGCGTGATGATGTACCGCTTTAACTCCCCGCTGACCTATTTTAACGTGGCCTACTTCAAACGGCGCATCCTCAATCTGGTCGACAGTACGCCGTTCCAGCCGCGATGGGTGGTGGTTGATGCGGTGGCCAGCTTTACCCATGCGGATATCAGCGTACTGGCGGCCATTGATGAGCTAAAACGTGATTTATTACAGCGTAACGTAAAGCTGGTGCTGGCCGGACGGCGCACTGAGTTAACACGCTGGTTCCGTATCAATCAGGTGGGGCGTGATAAGGATCTGATCCTGGTGCCCGACCTTTATCTGGCACTCAAGCTGATACAAAGTAAGGAACAGGCCGAACCGGGTACGGCACAGTAAATAAAAAGGGCACGCTAAAAGCGTGCCCTTAAACGTCAACAGACCCTGTTTATCTTTTATCCAGGGACACGCCAGAAGCGGGCGCAGTGTCTCGCAGTAGCATATACAGCCGGAACAGATAAATCAGCAGTAGGGCAGAAACCAGATTGCTTAAAGCCGTCAGCACTATGCTGGCAACGTGTGGCGTCAACACAGACAAATGACTGACCATAAACAGCACCAGCAGCTTGGCCGCCAACCACAGCATCATCGCCGGTACGATCACCCGCGCGTTGGCAAAGGCCAGCTTGCAGCTCAGCTTCAGTGAGGCAAACATGCCTTTCCCATCGGCCACAGAAATCACCGGGGCCAACGAGAACGAGATCGCCATGATTACTCCGGGCACGACGAACAGCGTCAGGCCAAGCTGAGTCAGCAAGGTGCAGACAAACAACAGCAACAGTAAACGCGGCAATAGCGGGGCAGATATCCCGATAGCCCGCAGCGCACTGGTACGCTGGCCTTCGGAAACCAGGCGGATCAGCGTCAACATGCCCCCCACCAGCAGCACGTTACCCACTAAAGCGGAAATCGTGGCGGCGGCGGACACTTTCAACAGCACCATCTGCTGTTCAGGCGTCATTTGCTGAATAATTTCCTGGATCCCCATGCCGGCACCGGCGTTGGAGGCCAAATCACTTTCCGTCGCGGTCAGGATCTTCAACTGCTCGATATCGGGGCTAAACGCCTGATTAAGCAGCACAGAAATGAATGCGGTCAGCAGTGCCAACAGCACAATGCTGGCAACCTGATTACGGAAAAAGTTAAAACTGTCACGGTACAACGTGTTGGCCGTAATTGGCATGCTTGGCATGCAGACTCCTTGGCGTCGGGAACGTAGTTAAATCAGTGGGCGATTGTACCCTGTTCCGCGCCGCTGTGGCACCCCGCGAATGGCACTGTGCTGATTTCTTGGGCGATTATGGTCTCTGACAATGATAATGGCAGGGGAACCGGCAAGGGCGGCAGGCCGTAGCGCTCACGGGCCCGATCGCAGGCCTCATTGCGCAGGCCGTTTTCCCCGGATTGATCGAATTCGCGGCAGGGGCTAGGGCGATTGGGGTAGATCGAACAGGACACCGCCTGACCAATCTCACCCACCAGCGAGGTGCAGCGCGGGGACTTGCTGTTGGTCCCCTGCATGCAGCGCAGAAAGGGGCTCAAGGGTTCAGTTAAGGATATAGGTACCACGCCGCCGCCATCTTCCGCTTCGGCCCAATAAAATGATACTCGGAAATAACCGCAGCAGGCGCCGCAGCTGGTGCAGGGATTTTGAATTTCGCTCATCTTGATTGCCACCGACTCCTTACCGGCCCAACCAAAACCAACAGGAATGATGAAATTACGCAGAGGCATTTTTTTTAGCAACTTTTTTTGGTAACAGAAATGTAAACATGCATAAAATTTGCAACAAAAGGCGTTTATTGATTCAGATCAATTATCGATTTATTAACACCTTAGGTGGCTTTGTTTTTGGTGGGAATTTAAATTTTTACACTTAAGATGTGATCTCGATGGGATCATAAATACCTGTTAATAGGTATATTCATCGGGACTGTAAACCACACAAATGGAATGGATAATGAAAAAGACAACTCTGGTGGTGTTAGGGGCTCTGATGGCTCCTATGGTAGCAAGCGCGCATCAAGCGGGTGATTTCCTGTTCCGTGCAGGGACTGCAACTGTTCGTCCCAATGCAGGTTCGGACAACGTTTTAGGCCAAGGATCTTTCAACGCCAATAACAACACCCAGTTGGGTCTGACTTTTGGCTATATGGTGACGGACAATATCGGCGTCGAATTACTGGCTGCAACGCCGTTCCGCCATAAAGTTTCTCTGGGTGGCCCAGCGGTCAACGGGGATATTGCAACCGTTCGTCAACTGCCACCAACGCTGATGGCGCAGTACTACTTTGGCGAAAAGCAGGACAAGCTGCGTCCATACCTGGGTATTGGTGTGAACTACACCATGTTCTTCGACGAGAAATTCAACGACAACGGCAAGGATGCGGGTTTAAGCAATCTGGATCTGAAAAATTCCTGGGGTGTTGCCGGGCAGGCAGGCCTGGATTACAACCTGGATGAGCACTGGATGCTGAATATGTCGGTCTGGTGGATGAATATCGAGACCAAGGTGCGCTTTGATGCGGGTGATCAACATCAGAGCATTGATACGCGTCTGGATCCGTGGGTGTTTATGTTTGGTGCGGGTTACCGCTTCTAAGCCAGCAATAAAGGAGGCGCTGTTCGGCGCCTCCCTCTTCAGTTATTTAATGCGCATATCGTTTTCGACGGATTTAACTCCTGCCACGCCGCGTGTCACCTGAATAGCACGGTTAGCATCGGCACTGGAGCTGACAAAACCGCTCAACTGTACCCGGCCCTTAAAGGTTTCAACGCTAATCTCGGTGGATTTGATGGTTTTATCCGCCAGCAGTGCTGACTTCACTTTGGTAGTGACGACCGTATCGTCAATATAGCCGCCAGTCCCTTCTGATTTTGCCGTTGGAGCACAGGCAGAAACTGCCATAGCCAAAATAGCCGCCATGCACAGCGCCGAAAGGGTTTTAAATAGCTTCATAAATGACTCTCCTTGCATATGTTATTGTTGAAATTAAAGGCTGATTTCAATCAGCTAACGAAATCGTATGCACTGAACCACTGAATATTTAGCGGCAAATATGATTGTGGGGCAGGTTGCTGGTTTGTTCAAATTGTTTGCGAAAATATCTTTGGCAAGATTGAGGGTAAACAAAGTGTTATCACCGGATACTTTCGTAGTATCCGGTGGTTGAGGGCGGGGAGATTAAACGCGGGTAGCGGCTTTCATTTCACGTACAAACTTGCCAAGTTTGGCCAGCATTTCTGCCGGTTGTGCCTGATTCTGTTCGATGATTTTAACAATTGCCGAGCCAGAGATTGCCCCGGCTGCTCCGGCTTGCAACGCATCCTTGACCTGTGAAGGTTCAGAGATACCAAAGCCTTGCAGCGGCGGTGCCGCATGATATTCGCGCAGCTTATTGACCAGATGGTGCAGCGGTAACTGCGCCCGGCTTTCCGTTCCGGTTACTCCGGCGCGTGACAGCAGGTAAGTGTAACCCCTGCCGTGGGACGAGATTTCACGCAGTAAATCTTCATCCGCATTTGGCGGGCAAATATAGATTGGCGCAATACCGTGGCGAGTTGCCGCCGCGCGGAAAGGCGCGGACTCTTCGAAAGGTACGTCCGCGATCAACACCGAATCTACACCGGCTTGCGCGCAGCGATGATAAAATGCGTCAATGCCGCCGTGGAACACCAGGTTGGCGTACATCAGCAGGCCAATCGGAATATCAGGGTGTTTCTGACGGATCGCCGCCAGCATTTCAAAACAGTGCGTTGGCGTAACGCCGGAAGCGAAAGCACGCAGCGCTGCACTTTGAATGGTTGGGCCATCGGCCAACGGATCAGAGAAGGGGATCCCCAACTCCAAGGCATCTGCACCGTTATCCACCAGCGTATCGATAATCTGTAACGATAGCGTCGGGTTTGGGTCGCCGAGGGTGACAAACGGCACGAAAGCGCCTTCTTTATTATTTTCCAACCGCTTGAACAGTTGCTGATAACGTTCCATCAGATTTCTCCCCGTGCTTTCAGAATGTCGTGAACGGTAAATATGTCTTTGTCGCCGCGGCCGGACAGGTTAACCACCAGGATCTGTTCTTTCTGCGGCTCTTCACGGATCATTTTCAGCGCGTGTGCGAGGGCATGGGAAGACTCTAACGCCGGGATAATCCCTTCGTGGCGGGAAAGCTCCTTGAAAGCCTCCAGTGCTTCATCATCGGTGATCGACACGTATTCTGCGCGGCCGATGCTGTTGAGATAGGCGTGCTGTGGGCCAACGGAAGGGAAGTCCAAACCGGCGGAAATCGAGTAAGACTCCTCGATCTGGCCTTCAGAGGTTTGCATCATCGGTGATTTCATACCGAAGTAGATCCCCACTTTGCCGTGTTTCAGCGGTGCACCATGCTGGCCGGTTTCGATCCCCAGGCCGGCGGGTTCAACGCCGATCAGACCAACGCTGACATCATCGATAAAGTCGGCAAACATGCCGATGGCGTTGGAACCACCGCCAACGCAGGCCAATACGGCATCCGGCAGACGGCCTTCACGCTCCAGCACCTGAGCTTTGGTTTCTTCGCCGATCATGCGTTGGAATTCACGCACGATGGTCGGGAACGGGTGCGGGCCTGCGGCAGTGCCTAGCATGTAGTGGGCCTTCTCGTAAGAGCCAGACCAGTCGCGCAGCGCTTCGTTACAGGCATCTTTCAGCGTGGAAGAGCCGCTGTGCACCGGGATCACTTCTGCGCCCATCAGACGCATACGGAATACGTTCGGTGACTGGCGTTCGATGTCCTTGGCGCCCATGTAGATACGGCACTTCAGACCGAGCAGGGCGCAGGCCAGCGCAGAGGCGACACCGTGTTGGCCAGCGCCGGTTTCCGCGATGATCTCGGTCTTGCCCATGCGTTTGGCAAGCAGTGCCTGGCCCAATACCTGGTTGGTCTTATGGGCACCGCCGTGCAGCAGATCTTCACGCTTCAGGTAGAGTTTGGTTTTACTACCGGCAGTCAGGTTTTTGCACAGCGTCAGTGCCGTTGGGCGGCCCGCGTAGTTTTTCAGCAGATCGATAAACTCTGCCTGGAACTCAGGGTCACGCTGGGCGCTGACGAAGGCCTCTTCCAGTTGTTTCAGGGCTGGCATCAAAATTTGCGGCACGTACTGACCGCCAAATTCGCCGAAGTAAGGGTTAAGCAGCGTCATTATTTTTCCCGTTATTATCCGTTAAATGAGGTTCGCAATCAGTAGGCGCGCAGGGTTTGGAACACCGCCGCCAGACGCTCGGCATCTTTGATGCCGGGTTGGCTCTCTACGCCAGAGTTGAAATCGAGGCCCGCGCAGCCCAGTTGGGCCGCATCTACGCAGTTGTCCGCACTCAGGCCTCCTGCCAGCATCACGTTGTCCAGCGTTTGCCCCTGCAACACCGACCAGTCAAAGCGAACTCCGGTACCGCCAGCACCATTATCCAGCAGGTAACGATCGACCTGTTGCAGATCGCGAGCGGGCAGGTTGTCCTTCACGCTCAAGGCTTTCCAGATCTGACAGGTGGCTGGCAGCTCGGCACGCAGGGCGTTGATATAAGCCTGGTCTTCCGCGCCGTGCAGTTGCACCGCATGCAGACCAAGGCGCTCGGCAGTTTGCGCGACCGTAGCGATCGGCGCATCACAGAAAACGCCCACGTATTTCAACGGTGCTCCGGCGATCACTTCCCTGGCGCGGGCAATGTCCACGTTACGCGGGGAACGGCCAACGAAGATCAGACCCCCGTAGTTGGCACCTGCCTGATAAGCGGCTGCGGCATCTTGCGGCCGGGTTAGGCCGCAGACTTTGTTGTCGCCCAGGATCACGCGGCGTACCGCGCTGCGCAGGTTGGTTTCCGACATCAACGCGCTGCCGATCAGAAAACCGTTGGCATAGCGGCTGAGTTCGCGGATCTGGCGATAGTTGTTGATGCCGGACTCGCTGATCACCGTCACGCCATGTGGCACTTTAGGAGCCAGAGTGCGGGTGCGATCCAGATCGATAGACAGATCGCGCAGATCGCGGTTGTTAATGCCGATCACTTTGGCTTCGAGCTGTACCGCGCGCTGTAATTCCTCTTCGCTAATCACCTCGGTCAGCACGCCCATATTCAGGCTGTGTGCCACCGCGGCAAGTTGGCGGTACTGTTCGTCATCGAGCACCGACAGCATCAACAGAATGGCGTCGGCCTGGTAGTGACGTGCCAGATAGATCTGGTAAGGGTCGATCATAAAGTCTTTACACAGCACCGGCTGGGACACGGTTTTACTCACCAGCGGCAGAAAATCGAAGCTGCCCTGGAAGTATTGCTCATCGGTCAGTACCGAGATCGCTGAGGCGAAGTCCTTATACACCGAGGCGATTTCTACCGGGTTAAAATTCTCGCGGATCAGCCCCTTGGAAGGAGAGGCTTTCTTGCATTCGAGAATAAATGCCGTTCTGGTGCCTTGTAGCGCATGATAAAAGCTACGCTCGCTTGGCACGATTTCGTTTTGAAAGCTGGCTAATGGCTGTTGTTGCTTACGTGCCGCGACCCACTGCGCCTTGTCACGAACAATCTTGTTGAGCACGGTTTCCTGCATCATTTATCCTCTTGCTGCCAAAGCAGTGACACGCTGGTAAGCCTGCCCACTGTGGATCATTTCCAATGCCTGCTGCGCGTTCTGGCGCAGGTCTTCCTGTCCGAATAGTTTCAGCAACAGTGCGACGTTGGCGGCGACCGCCGCGGCGTGCGCTGGCTCGCCTTTACCTTGTAACAACCTTGCCAGAATGTCACGATTTTCTTCCGGCGATCCGCCCAGCAGGGAGCCCAACGGGTGGCTTTCCAACCCAAAGGATTTAGGTGTCAGTTGATAACTTTCAATTTCGCCGTCATTCAGTTCGGCTACGTGAGTGGTGGTGTGGATCGCCACTTCATCCATACCGCCACCGTGTACGACGGCAGCGCGTTGATAACCCAATACGCGCAGGGTTTGGGCGATTGGCAGCACCAGCTCCGGGCTGTAGACCCCAATCAACGCCAACGGTGGGCGAGCCGGGTTAATCAACGGCCCGAGGACGTTGAACACCGTGCGGGTCTTCAGCTGTTGGCGTACCGGCATCGCATGGCGAAAACCGGTGTGATATTGCGGCGCAAACAGGAAACACACACCCAGTTCGTCTAATGCCTTGCGGGATTCTTCCGCAGGCAGATCCAGTCGGATCCCGAAAGCGGCCAACAGATCGGATGAACCGGAACGGCTGGAGACGCTGCGGTTGCCGTGCTTGGCCACCTTGACCCCACAGGCTGCAGCGACAAAGGCGCTGGCCGTGGAGATATTGATGCTGTTGGTGCCGTCGCCGCCGGTGCCGACGATATCCGCAAAGGCATAGTCCGGGCGTGGGAACGGTAAAGCATCGGCCAAGAGCGCCTTGGCTGCTCCGGCGATTTCTTCTGGGTGCTCACCGCGGATCTTCATGCTGATCAATGCCGCCGCCAGTTGGCTAGGTTCCAGCTCACCGCGCACGATAGCGCTGAATAACTGCTGGCTTTCTTCCTGGCTCATCGACTCCGAGCGATACAGTTTTTCAAGAATAGGTTGCATAGTCGGTTCCCCTTGATTATTTCGCCAGCGCCCAGGCCAACGTCTGCTCAAGCAAACGCGCGCCCTGGGTGGTCAGAATGGATTCTGGATGGAATTGGAAACCACATACGCGGTGTTCATCGTGACGCACAGCCATCACCATGTCGCCGAAGCGAGCATTGACGGTCAGCCCTTCAGGGATATTGCTGCCGACCAGTGAATGATAGCGGGCGACCGGCAGCGGGTTGGCCATACCGGCAAACATCCCCTGGTTATCGTGAGTAATGGAAGAAGCCTTGCCGTGCAAGATCTCACCGGCCTGGCCAACGTGGCCGCCATAAGCTTCCACAATCGCCTGATGGCCGAGACAGATACCGATGATTGGCATCTGGCCGCGCAGGCGTTGTAACAGTTCGGGCATACAGCCCGCGTCGGCTGGAGTACCTGGGCCAGGGGACAGCATCAAAATAGGCTGCTTCATCTGTTGCAGGCGCGCGATGATGACCTCGGCGGCAATCTGGTTACGGTAAATCACGACCTGATGGCCGCTGGCACGCAGCTGATCGACCAGGTTGTAAGTAAAGGAGTCGACGTTGTCGAGCAGTAAGATATCGGCCATTAGAAAATCTCCTTGGCCTGGTGCGCGCTGGCGATGGCACGCAGCACGGCACGTGCCTTGTTACGGGTTTCATCGGCTTCCGCCTGCGGAACGGAGTCCAGCACCACACCGGCACCGGCCTGCACGGTGGCAACGCCGTCCTCAACATACGCGGAACGAATGACAATACAGGTATCGAGATCGCCATGAGCGGTAAAGTAGCCCACCGCGCCGCCGTAGCTGCCACGACGGGTGCCTTCAGAGGCGGCAATCAGTTGCATGGCGCGCACTTTCGGTGCACCGCTCAGCGTGCCCATATTCATACAGGCCTGATAGGCATGCAGCACGTCGAGATCGCTACGCAGCTTGCCGACCACGCGGGAAACCAGGTGCATCACGAATGAGTAACGGTCTACCTTGGTCAGGTCGGCCACGTAGCGGCTACCCGCTTCACAGATGCGGGCCAGATCGTTGCGGGCCAGGTCGACCAGCATCAGGTGTTCCGCCAGCTCTTTATGGTCGGTACGCATTTCCAGTTCGATGCGGCTGTCGAGATCCAGATCCAGTGAACCATCAGCGCGGCGTCCGCGTGGACGAGTACCGGCAATTGGGTAAATCTCAATCTGGCGGCTGGTGGCTTCATATTTCAGCGCGCTTTCTGGCGAGGCACCGAACAGCGTGAACTCGTTGTCCTGCATAAAGAACATGTAAGGGCTTGGATTGTTTTCCTTCAGCGTCTGGTAAGCCGCCAGCGGGTTAGGACAAGGCAGAGAGAAGCGACGAGAAGGCACCACCTGGAAAATCTCACCGTGGCGGATGGCCTGCTGCAACTGGCTGACTACTGCGCCGTACTCTTCATCGCTCTGATTGCAGCTTAACTGCATGTCTTCCAGTTTCTGATGAGGAATGGCGATCGGAGTCTGTTGCAATTGCACCTGAAGCTGTTCGAGACGCTGCTGCAAACGCAGTGTTTCAGCGTTGTCACCGGTGAATGCGCTGGCTTGTAAACGAGCTACGCCGCGTTGGTGATCCAGCACCAGCAGCGTTTCTGCCAGATAAAAACAGAAGTCCGGGCAACGTTGGTCTTGGCGTAGCTCTGGTAGGTCTTCAAAGCCAGCAACCAGATCATAGGCAAACAGGCCGCCGAGCAGCATGGCTTCACGCTCATCGGCTGGCGCATCGACCAAAGTCAGCATCGTGCGCAACGCATCAAACACCGACAATGAACGCAGGCGGGCATCTTCGTCTTGTACCGTATCAATTGCCGGGAAGGTCAACTCACGGCCATTAGGGCGAACCTGGATTTGTACGTCGGCAGGCAAGGCCTCATCCAACAGTGGCAGCAGGGCTGCGCCGTTAGCCGTTAGCGCCTGAAGGCTGACCTTACGGCCCAAGGCGGTAATGCGCAGGGCACTGTCAACAATCAGCAGGCTTTTCAGGTTTTGCTTGCTGTTGATTTCCGCCGAGTCCAGCAACAGGGTGGCAGGGCGGGCGCCGCACAGCTGATGAAAAATCGCCGTCGGATCGCTGCGGTAACCGGCCTGTGCCGTGAGTAGTTTGAGCTGTGGTTTGATGTTCATCTTCGGTAGTTCCAGTCAAATCTTGTCCATAAAAAAGCCCGCTGTAATGAGCGGGCCTAGGGAATCTGCAGTGTCAGATGACAGGTATGCGTGATTACTCGACCCTTGATTGGGAAGTACGCCACCAGCGAAGAAGAGAAGTGTGCTTAGTCATCATGTTGCTCTCTGTATTTTCATCCAACACGGCTATTGCCGCGAACTTGTGTACTAGTTAACTGGAACGGCGAGGCAATGTCAACTCTCTTTTTGCACAATATGTTAGCGGCTAGCGTGAAATCGTTAATCTGGCGGGAACGCCATCGGCAGAATAGATTTCCGTCCGGCCATCCATAACGGTTATGATAGAAAGCCAAGCCATCGCAGGATATCCCTTTTGACAGACAGCAGCCCACAATCCTCCGCTTTTACCCTGTACGATCTCCACAGCCACACCACCGCTTCGGACGGTTACTTAACGCCGACTCAACTGGTGCAGCGAGCCGTTGAGATGCGCGTTGGCGTGCTGGCTATTACCGATCACGACACCACCAACGGATTGGCAGAGGCTGCGGCCGCGATAGCCGATCTTGCCTTGCCTTTGCAGCTGGTTAACGGCGTCGAGATTTCTACCCTGTGGGAAAACCATGAGATCCACATTGTCGGGCTGGGGCTCGATATCGCCCATCCGGCACTGTTACAGCTGCTGATCGAACAGACCGAGCGCCGTAATCTGCGGGCGCAAGAAATCGGTGTTCGGTTAGCGAAAGCGCGTATTCCCGATGCCTATGCCGGAGCACAACAACTGGCAGGGGACGGAGCGGTCACCAGAGGGCATTTTGCCCGTTTTCTGGTGCAGCAGGGCATGGCCGCCAACATGGCGCAGGTGTTCAAGAAGTATCTCGCCAAAGGGAAAATCGGCTATGTTCCGCCACAGTGGTGTACAATAGAACAAGCCATTGATGTCATTCATCAATCCGGTGGTCAAGCGGTGATGGCGCATCCGGGCCGTTACGATCTGACGGCCAAATGGCTGAAGCGTCTGCTGGCCTATTTTGCCGAACATGGCGGCGATGCGATGGAGGTGGCGCAGTGTCAGCAAGCCCCCCATGAGCGTACGGTGTTGGCTAAATATGCGCAGGACTATCAATTATTGGCGTCTCAGGGTTCGGATTTTCATCAGCCCTGTTCGTGGATTGAGTTGGGTCGCAAACTGTGGTTACCCGGCGGTGTTGAACCGGTGTGGCGCGATTGGCCACTGCCCCAACAGAACCTAGTAGATTGATTTAACGCGGGCGTTGTTTTGCGCGTGCATCATTTTCAGGAGTTAGAGATGAGCCAGCTATTTTATATTCACCCGGACAACCCGCAGCCGCGCCTGATCAATCAGGCCGTAGAGGTGCTGCGCAAGGGCGGTGTGATCGTCTATCCAACAGACTCTGGCTACGCGCTGGGCTGCAAACTTGAAGAGAAGGCGGCTTTGGAGCGTATTTGCCGTATTCGCCAGTTGGACGGCAACCACAACTTTACGCTGATGTGCCGCGATCTGTCCGAGCTGTCGACCTATGCCTATGTGGACAATTCGTCGTTTCGCCTGATCAAGAACAATACGCCGGGCAATTACACCTTCATCCTGAAAGCGACCAAAGAAGTGCCTCGTCGCCTGATGAATGACAAGCGTAAAACCATCGGCCTGCGTGTGCCATCTAACCCGATCGCTCTGGCATTGCTGGAAGTGCTCAATGAGCCAATGATGTCGACTACGCTGATGTTGCCTGGCAATGATTTTGCCGAATCCGATCCGGAAGAGATCAGCGAACACCTTGGCAAGCAGGTGGATCTGGTGATCCACGGCGGTTTCCTGGGCCAGCAGCCGACCACGGTTATCGATCTGACTGAATCCTCTCCGGAAGTGATCCGTGAAGGGGCTGGCGATCCAGCGCCTTTCCGCTAAACAGCCGGACGAAGTCAGTGCCAAGGAGGGATAAAGCCTGTATAATAAGCGGTTGGTTTTGACCAAGTGCTAATCTTTGCGGCCGTCTCTCCTTGCTGAGAGTGGCGGCAAAGTCCCCCCGACGCCTGTGAAGGCGACATTAGAGGTTGCTCAATGAGCGAAAAGTTACAGAAAGTATTAGCGAATGCTGGCCATGGCTCGCGTCGTGAAATAGAAACCATGATTGAGGCGGGTCGCATCAGCGTCGACGGCAAGATCGCCAAACTGGGCGACCGCGTTGAAGTGGTCGCCGGGATGAAAATTCGTCTGGACGGTCATGTTGTCTCGATCAAAGAATCCGAAGAAGCGGTTTGCCGCGTGCTGGCGTATTACAAGCCGGAAGGCGAACTCTGTACCCGTAGCGATCCAGAAGGTCGCCCAACGGTCTTCGATCGCCTGCCAAAACTGCGAGGCTCTCGCTGGGTAGCGGTAGGGCGTTTGGACGTGAATACCTCAGGCTTGCTGCTGTTTACCACTGACGGTGAACTGGCTAACCGCCTGATGCACCCAAGCCGCGAAGTTGAACGCGAGTACGCCGTGCGCGTGTTCGGCCAGATCGACGATGAAAAGCTCAAGCAACTGAGCAAAGGTGTCCAACTGGAAGATGGCCCGGCGGCATTCCGTACCATCACCTTCCAGGGTGGTGAAGGGATCAACCAGTGGTACAACGTCACGCTGACCGAAGGCCGTAACCGTGAAGTACGTCGCCTGTGGGAAGCCGTTGGTGTGCAGGTAAGCCGTTTGATCCGCGTGCGTTACGGCGATATCGATTTGCCAAAAGGCCTGCCTCGTGGCGGCTATACCGAGCTGGATCTCAAGGCGATCAACTATCTGCGTGAGCTGGTGGAGCTGCAACCGGAAACCGTCAGCAAACTGCCGGTGGAACGCGATCGTCGCCGTGTGAAGGCTAACCAGATCCGCCGTGCGGTAAAACGTCACAGCCAGGTTGCTCCCGGTAGCCGTCGTGGCGCACCAGGCAGCAGCAAACCGGGTAAACCGGCCAAGTCTTCCAAGCGTAGCTAAATTTATCACCGTGGCCTTGCCTTCTGGCTTGGCCACGGATTATTCAGTTACCAGTCAATGCCCTGCTGAGCCTTGATCCCCGCTTCAAACGCGTGCTTCACTGGCCGCATCTCCGTCACGGTATCCGCCAGCTCCAGCAAATCGCGATGACAGCCACGACCGGTGATAATCACCGTCTGGTGCGCAGGACGCTGCTCAAGCGCCTCCAGCAGCTCAGCCAGCTCTAAATAGCCGTAACTCACCATATAGGTCAACTCGTCCATCAGCACCATATCCAGGCTGCTGTCGGCCAACATCCGCTTACCATGTTGCCAGACGGCCTGACAGGCGGCGGTATCGCTTTCCCGATCCTGAGTTTCCCAGGTAAAGCCGGTTGCCATCACCTGAAATTCCACGCCGTGCTGTTGCAGCAGGTTTTTCTCGCCGTTGGGCCACTGGCCTTTGATGAACTGGATCACTCCAGCTCTCATACCGTGACCGACGGCGCGGGTGACGGTGCCAAATGCAGCGGTGGTCTTGCCTTTGCCATTGCCGGTAAAGACCAGCAATAGACCACGCGTTTCCTGCGCGGCGGCAATGCGTGCATCCACCTGTTCTTTGAGCCGTTGCTGGCGTTGCTGGTGACGATCTTCAGCCATGTTAAAAGCTTCCTTATTCGGCGGCGCCGGGTTTACGGTTGGGCTGAGCATCGAAGCTCATGCCGGTTTTACGGCGGCTGTCATCGCCCATCAGATACAGATAGAGTGGCATGATATCGGCCGGTGTTTTCAGCTTGTTTTTATCTTCCTGTGGGAAAGCAGATGCACGCATTTTGGTGCGAGTTCCGCCAGGATTGATGCAATTTACCCGCAAGTTACGGTTTTTATACTCATCGGCCAATACCTGCATCATCCCCTCGGTGGCAAACTTGGAAACGGCATAGGCCCCCCAGCCAGCACGGCCGGTTCGGCCAACGCTGGAGCTGGTGAATACCAACGAACCCGCATTTGATTTTAGCAGCAACGGCAACAGCGCCTGGGTAAGCATGAAGGTGGCATTTACGTTGACCTGCATCACTTCGTTCCACATGGTCATCGAAAGCTCGGCCATTGGGGCGATATCGCCCAACAGACCGGCGTTTTGCAATACGCCGTCCAAGCGTGGCACCTTGGTGGCCAAGTCCTCCGCCAGGGTTTGGCACTGCTCTGGCGTGGTGTGTAACAAATCCAGCGTAACGATATGCGTCGGGGCGCTGGAGATGGCGGCAATTTCAGCCTGAACGGCCTGCAGTTTGCTTTCCGTGCGGCCAAGCAGCACCAACTGTGCGCCGTAACGAGCGTAAGTCAGCGCCGCTTCACGGCCAATGCCGTCGCCCGCCCCGGTCACCAGAATAATTCGTTGTTCGAGCAGATCCTGCTTAGGTTGGTAATGCACAATAGTTCCTCGCGCCTGGTTGGCGGCTCCCGCGCTATGGCTGGGAGCTTGGGTGGATTGCGGATCGCGGGCAGGAGCAGAGTTGCTCAACCACAATGGCGATCCGCTGCGAATTTTTGTCAGTAATTTGATGAATAATGTCTGTTATATGCCTGAAATGGATCGCATTTTCAATGAGTAACCTACAGAAACGGCATTCTTTTGTAACAAAAACGGTACAATAGCGGCTTGGTTACCGCTACGGGCAACCCCATAGCACGGAGGTGCACCGCATGCTCATCAATCTGAATTTTCATTTAGGCGCGACAGCCGTGGTGCCATTTGCTAAAAAGTAGGTAGGGGCGCTGCATGCTGCTCCCGCTCAACTAACAAACTGTAAATAAAGGCGGTATCTGTGGAGTTTATATCTGTTTATGGCCTTTTCCTGGCCAAAGTTGCCACGGTGGTGATTGCTATTGCCGCGCTGGCGTTGCTGGCGGTGAGCCTCGGGCAGCGCAAGAGCCAGCAGAAAGGGGAACTACAGCTTACCGACCTGGGTGAGCAATATCGTGAAATGCAACGGGAAATGCGCCTTGCCCGCATGGGGGCGGCAGAGCAGAAGGCCTGGAGCAAGCAATTCAAAAAGCAGAACAAGGCCGACGAGAAGCTGAAAAAACAGCGTGCCAAGGCCGGTGCGGTAGAGGCAGTCAAACCTTGCCTGTATGTGCTGGACTTCAAGGGAAGCATGGATGCCCATGAGGTCAGCTCACTGCGTGAAGAGATCTCTGCCGTATTGGCGGTAGCTACGGCCAAGGACGAAGTGCTGCTACGTTTGGAGAGCCCTGGTGGGGTGGTGCACGGCTATGGCCTGGCAGCGTCGCAGCTGGAGCGCCTGCGCAAGGGCGGTATCCGCCTGACGGTGGCGGTGGATAAGGTCGCGGCTAGCGGCGGTTACATGATGGCCTGCGTGGCCGACCGCATTGTGGCAGCCCCGTTTGCCATCATTGGGTCGATCGGCGTGGTTGCCCAGATCCCCAACTTCCATCGCTTGCTGCAAAAGAGCAACATCGACGTGGAATTGCACACCGCTGGCCAGTTCAAACGCACCTTGACCCTGTTTGGTGAGAATACCGAACAAGGGCGGGAAAAATTCCGTGAAGATCTGAACGAAACTCACGAGTTGTTCAAACAGTTTGTTCATCAGCAACGCCCTTCATTGGCTATCGAAGAAGTCGCGACCGGTGAGCATTGGTATGGCACTCAGGCGAAAGATAAAGGGCTGGTTGACGCGGTCGGCACCAGTGACGATCTGTTGATTGCCGAGATGGAAAACCATGAGGTGGTGGGGGTGCGTTATGCTCGCCGTAAACGCTTCATCGATCGCTTTACCAGCAGTGCGGCAGAGAGCGCCGATCGTCTGCTGTTGCGCTGGTGGCAACGCGGCGAAAAACCGCTGTTGTAAGCCAGCAAGGCTATGTTTACGCGGGGCCAGATGGCCCCGTTTTTAATGGTTAATCCACCAGATGATATTTCTCGGAAAGCACATGGGCCAGGTGCTTAAACATATTAAATACGGCGGTGGTTTTTGCGGTTGGCAGACCCTCGGGATCTAAAAAAAACTCGCCGCGGAAAACCAACACGCTGCCTTTCTGCTCAACGTCAGTGGCCACCATGCCGTGCATATAATCTTCGTGTTGGCGGATGATGTTATTTGCTTCAGTAAGCAGATCTGCTCGTTCGATGGGTTGAGTATTGTTACGCATTTATTTCTCCTGCAAGCGAAAATTCTGAACGTATTCTAGCGCGGGTTCGCGTTTGTCCGCAAACCAGCTAAGGTTTAATTGCCGTCTGGACGGCCAGTGATTTGGCCCGCCATGGCGAAATGAGATTTTCCGCGCTAATTAAGTTGCGTCGCGTTTGTTATCAGGTAGAGTGTGGGATTTTGCGGCTTCCGGTGGAAGGATTTGTTTACGCTCAACGCAGGTCATAGCTGGCCTGGCCTCTGGGGTTCGGCGTGAACAGGTTAGGCTGGCTAAATGCGTTCAGGTTGACCAGTTAGGCAACCATTAGAAAAAAACAGGTTGATCTCTTGCCAGAGTACCGCAATATAAATAAGAGATACGAATTGCCGCGGTACGGCGAGACAAATGGCTTCTTTTTAGAAGTATTAAATTCAGGTAAAGGTAATTATGGGCAAAGCTCTCGTAATAGTTGAGTCCCCGGCAAAAGCCAAAACTATTAATAAATATTTAGGTAATGACTACGTGGTGAAGTCCAGCGTCGGTCATATCCGTGATTTGCCGACCAGTGGCTCAGCTAGCAAAAAGAGCGCTGAGTCAACCGAAGACAAAACCAAAGACAAAGCCAAAAAGAAAGTCAAGAAAGATGAAAAGACCGCGCTGGTCAATCGCATGGGCGTCGATCCTTACCACGGGTGGGAAGCGCAATATGAGATTTTGCCCGGTAAGGAAAAAGTGGTCGCCGAGTTAAAGTCGTTAGCCGAAAATGCTGACCACATTTACCTCGCAACCGACCTTGACCGCGAAGGGGAAGCCATCGCCTGGCACCTGCGGGAAGTGATCGGTGGAGACGACAAGCGCTTTAGCCGCGTGGTGTTTAACGAAATCACCAAAAACGCGATCCAGCAGGCGTTCCAAGCGCCAGGCGAGCTGAATATCGATCGTGTCAATGCACAGCAGGCGCGTCGCTTTATGGACCGCGTGGTGGGCTATATGGTGTCGCCACTGCTGTGGAAAAAAATTGCCCGTGGCCTGTCCGCTGGCCGGGTGCAGTCCGTTGCGGTACGGCTGGTGGTGGAGCGTGAGCGCGACATCAAGGCATTCGTACCCGAAGAATACTGGGAACTGCATGCCGATCTGCTGGCGAAAGGCGAAATTGCGCTGCAGATGGAAGTCACCCACGCCCACGATAAGCCATTCAAACCGGTTAACCGTGAGCAGACTCATGCCGCGCTTAACCTGCTGGAAAAAGCCCGTTATACGGTGCTGGACCGCGAAGACAAGCCAACCAGCAGCAAACCGGGTGCACCGTTCATCACCTCCACGCTGCAACAGGCTGCCAGTACCCGCCTGAGCTTCGGCGTGAAGAAAACCATGATGATGGCGCAGCGTCTGTATGAAGCAGGTCATATCACCTACATGCGTACCGACTCCACCAACCTGAGCCAGGACGCGGTCAACATGGTGCGTGGTTATATCGGTGACAACTTCGGTGACAAGTACCTGCCGAAGGCGCCTAACCAATACAGCAGCAAAGAAAACTCCCAGGAAGCGCACGAAGCGATCCGTCCTTCCGATGTCAGCGTATTGGCTGAACAGCTGAAAGATATGGAAGCGGATGCGCAGAAACTGTATCAGCTGATCTGGCGTCAGTTCGTCGCCTGTCAGATGACACCGGCGCAATACGACTCCACCACGCTGACGGTGAAAGCCGACGATTTCCTGCTGCGTGCCAAAGGCCGTACGCTGCGTTTCGATGGCTGGACTAAAGTGATGCCTGCGCTGCGTAAGGGTGATGAAGATCGCACCTTGCCGTTTGTCGAAGTGGGCAGCGAGCTGGATCTGCAAAAGCTGATCCCGAGCCAGCACTTTACCAAGCCACCGGCACGTTACAGTGAAGCTTCGCTGGTTAAAGAGTTGGAAAAACGCGGAATCGGCCGTCCATCTACCTATGCCTCGATCATCTCGACCATTCAGGATCGTGGTTATGTGCGGGTAGAGAGTCGCAGGTTCTACGCAGAAAAAATGGGTGAGATCGTCACCGATCGCCTGGAAGAAAACTTCCGTGAGCTGATGAATTACGACTTCACTGCACGCATGGAAAATGGCCTGGACCAGGTCGCCAACAACCAGGCGGAATGGAAAGCGGTGTTGGACGAATTCTTTGCCGAATTCAGCGAGCAGTTGGAAACCGCCGAGAAGGATCCTGAAGAGGGCGGCATGCGCCCAAATCAGATGGTGATGACCAGCATTGACTGCCCGACCTGTGGCCGCAAAATGGGTATCCGCACTGCCAGTACCGGCGTGTTCCTTGGTTGTTCCGGTTATGCGTTGACGCCGAAAGAGCGCTGTAAAACCACCATCAACCTGGTGCCGGAAGCGGAAGTGCTGAACATCCTCGAAGGGGATGATGCAGAAACCAACGCCCTGCGTGCCCGTAAGCGCTGCCAGAAGTGTGGCACCGCGATGGACAGCTACCTGATCGACAACCAGCGCAAGCTGCACGTGTGCGGTAACAACCCGGCCTGTGACGGCTACGAAATCGAGCAGGGCGAATTCCGCCTGAAAGGTTACGACGGCCCGATCGTTGAGTGTGAGAAGTGTGGTTCCGAAATGCACCTGAAAATGGGGCGCTTTGGTAAGTACATGGGCTGTACCAACGAAAACTGCAAGAATACCCGTAAGATCCTGCGCAGCGGTGAAGTTGCTCCGCCGAAAGAGGATCCGGTCCCGCTGCCAGAGTTGCCGTGCGAGAAATCGGACGCCTACTTTGTGTTGCGTGATGGGGCAGCAGGCGTGTTCCTTGCGGCCAACACCTTCCCTAAATCGCGTGAAACCCGTGCGCCGTTAGTGGAAGAGTTGCTGCGCTTCAAAGATCGCTTGCCGGAGAAGTTGTGCTATCTGGCCGATGCGCCGGTGGCCGATCCGGAAGGCAACAAGACGATGGTGCGCTTCAGCCGTAAAACCAAGCAGCAGTATGTCTCATCAGAGAAAGACGGCAAGGCCACCGGTTGGTCCGCATTCTTCGTTGATGGCAAATGGGTTGAAGGCAAGAAGTAACCCAGGCGCAAGGCAACAGCAAAAAACCAGCTCAGTGAGCTGGTTTTTTATTGGCGAAAATCGGCTGGCGGATCTATTCTTCTCTGCTTTTTCTTATTTTTATCGGCAGGGTGCGGCGTTGATAATCATGCGAAAAGATCGTTATCATCTTGTGAAGCGGCTCTATACTTGGTGGCGCGACATGATATAATGGTTATATAAAAACGTTTTTTATGATTA
Organism: Serratia sp. J2; assembly: GCF_046269175.1. Classification (NCBI taxonomy): domain Bacteria; kingdom Pseudomonadati; phylum Pseudomonadota; class Gammaproteobacteria; order Enterobacterales; family Yersiniaceae; genus Serratia; species Serratia sp. J2. The sequence continues at coordinate 128,240 of NZ_JBKABN010000004.1, read as the reverse complement.
AAGCTTATTAGCAACGGCGTTTTCATCAGCATCTGGGCGAAATCACTGTGTTTAAGGCTTGTGAGAATTAAGCATACCGGGACAACACCGAGATACCTGGCTGCGGCAGGCCGCAGTGTTTTAACCTAGGATGGTATTCAAATATGAAATTGCAGCAGCTTCGTTACATCGTAGAAGTGGTGAATCATAACCTCAACGTCTCTTCCACGGCTGAAGGTCTCTATACCTCGCAACCGGGTATCAGCAAGCAGGTGAGGATGCTGGAGGATGAGCTAGGTATCCAGATTTTCGCCCGTAGCGGTAAGCATCTTACCCAGGTGACGCCTGCTGGCCAGGAAATTATCCGCATTGCTCGCGAAGTGCTGTCCAAAGTGGAGGCCATTAAGGCCGTTGCGGGGGAACATACTTACCCGGATAAAGGTTCGCTGTATGTGGCAACCACCCATACCCAGGCACGCTATGCCTTGCCCAATGTGATTAAAGGCTTTATCGAGCGTTACCCGCGCGTGTCGCTGCATATGCATCAGGGCTCGCCAACGCAGATTGCCGAAGCGGTTTCCAAAGGCTCGGCAGACTTTGCCATCGCTACCGAAGCGCTGCACCTGTATGACGACTTAATCATGCTGCCGTGCTACCACTGGAACCGGGCGGTAGTAGTGAAGCCCGATCATCCTTTGGCGGGCAAGAGCCATATTACCATTGAAGAGCTGGCCGAGTATCCTATCGTCACCTATACCTTTGGCTTTACCGGGCGCTCAGAGCTGGATACCGCGTTTAACCGGGCGGGGTTGACGCCACGTATCGTGTTTACCGCTACCGATGCTGACGTCATCAAGACTTATGTACGCCTGGGGCTGGGTGTTGGCGTGATCGCCAGCATGGCGGTCGATCCGGTGCAGGATCCGGATTTGGTGATGGTGGATGCCCGCGATATCTTCACCTATAGCACCACCAAAATCGGTTTCCGCCGCAGCACCTTCCTGCGCAGCTATATGTACGACTTTATCCAGCGTTTCGCACCGCATCTGACGCGCGACGTGGTCGATACCGCCGTGGCTTTACGTACCAATGACGAGATTGAAGCGATGTTCAAGGACATCAAACTGCCGACCAAATAGGCCGTTAACTTGAACCTCATTACACCATTTAAACCGCCGACGGGCGGTTTTTTATTGTCTGATACCTGCTAACTCATTGACCTACCAGTAGCTTCCTGCCTTTGATTACTCCTGCCTATCGTTATGATCAATACGTGTTGTTATCAAAACGTTACATGGCGTTTGTGTTATCTTTAAATAACACCTCAGAAATCACCCTGGTTTGACATAATAAAAAATGGAGGAGCTATGTCGTCCGATCTTCGCAAAACGAGTATGGATAAGCTGGTAGCACTGGGTAGTGAGTATCACTATTACAGTTTGCCACTGGCGGCCAGACAGTTAGGGGATATTGACCGGCTGCCGAAATCGATGAAAGTGTTACTGGAAAACCTGTTGCGCCATGTGGATGGTGATACGGTACAGGTTGACGATCTGAAGGCGATCGTAGGCTGGTTGCAAACCGGTCATGCCGATCGTGAAATTGCTTATCGCCCGGCGCGGGTGCTGATGCAGGACTTCACCGGCGTGCCTGCCGTGGTGGATTTGGCGGCAATGCGAGAGGCCGTTCTGCGCCTGGGCGGGAAAGTCGATCAGGTGAATCCGCTGTCACCGGTCGATCTGGTCATTGACCACTCGGTTACCGTCGATGAGTTTGGTGACGATGACGCCTTTGGCGAAAACGTGCGCATCGAAATGGAGCGCAACCACGAGCGCTACACCTTCCTGCGCTGGGGGCAAAAGGCCTTCAACCGCTTCCGCGTGGTGCCACCCGGCACCGGCATCTGCCATCAGGTGAACCTGGAGTATCTGGGGCAAACCGTTTGGCATACCGAAGAGAACGGCCAACGCATCGCTTACCCCGATACCCTGGTGGGGACCGACTCCCACACCACCATGATTAACGGCCTTGGTATTCTGGGCTGGGGCGTTGGCGGTATTGAGGCCGAAGCAGCCATGTTGGGCCAGCCGGTCTCCATGCTGATCCCGGATGTGGTGGGCTTTAAACTCAGTGGTAAGTTATCCGAGGGTATTACAGCCACCGACTTGGTGCTCACCGTTACCCAAATGCTGCGTAAGCACGGCGTCGTCGGGAAGTTTGTTGAATTTTATGGTGATGGGCTGGCTGATTTGCCGTTGGCAGACCGGGCAACCATTGCCAACATGTCGCCAGAGTTCGGGGCAACCTGTGGCTTCTTCCCGGTGGATGACGTGACGCTGGGCTACCTGCAGTTAAGTGGTCGTAGCGCTGAGCAGATCGCATTGGTGGAAGCCTATGCCAAGGCTCAGGGGATGTGGCGTAATCCAGGCGATGAACCGGTGTTTACCAGCACGCTGTCGCTGGATATGTCAACGGTTGAGGCAAGCCTGGCAGGGCCGAAACGCCCGCAGGACCGCGTCGCGCTGCCGCAGGTGCCAACAGCATTCACCGCCGCGACCGAGTTGGAAATTGGCGGTCAGAAAGATAAGCAGGAAGTGAAAAGCTTCACGCTGGGTGGCAAAAACCTGGAGCTAAATACCGGCGCGGTGGTGATCGCAGCCATTACCTCCTGTACCAATACCTCCAACCCGAGCGTGATGATGGCCGCTGGCCTGTTGGCCAAAAAGGCCGTTGAAAAGGGCTTGAAGACTAAACCTTGGGTAAAAACCTCACTGGCACCGGGTTCCAAAGTGGTGACCGAATACTTCGATCGCGCCAAACTGACGCCGTATCTGGAGCAATTGGGCTTTAACCTGGTTGGCTACGGTTGTACGACCTGTATTGGTAACTCTGGCCCGTTGCCTGAACCGATTGAGCAGGCGATCAAGGAAGGGGATCTCACCGTAGGGGCCGTGCTGTCCGGTAACCGTAACTTTGAAGGGCGCATCCATCCGTTGGTAAAAACCAACTGGCTTGCTTCGCCGCCACTGGTGGTTGCCTATGCGCTGGCAGGTAACATGAAGGTTGATCTGACCAAAGATGCGTTGGGCGAAGGCCACGACGGCAAACCGGTCTATCTGAAGGATATCTGGCCTACCAGCCAGGAGATTGCCCAAGCCGTAGCAGAAGTCAGCACCGAAATGTTCCATAAGGAATATGGTGCAGTGTTTGATGGCGATGCCAGTTGGCAAGCGATCCAGGTGACCGGTTCCGCGACCTACGAATGGCAAGCCGATTCTACCTATATTCGCCATCCACCATTCTTCAGTACCATGAAAGCGCAACCGGATCCGGTGCAGGATATTCACGGCGCACGTATTCTGGCAATCCTGGCAGACTCGGTGACCACTGACCATATCTCGCCTGCGGGCAACATCAAGCGCGACAGCCCGGCGGGGCGTTATCTGAGCGAGCGTGGTGTCGAGGTGAAAGAGTTCAACTCTTACGGTTCGCGCCGCGGTAACCACGAAGTGATGATGCGGGGCACCTTCGCCAACATCCGTATCCGTAACGAAATGGTTCCGGGCGTGGAGGGGGGGTATACCCGCCATCTGCCTTCGCAGAATCAGATGGCGATCTATGATGCCGCCATGCAGTATCAGCAAGAGCAGGTGCCACTGGCGGTGATCGCCGGTAAAGAGTATGGCTCCGGCTCCAGCCGCGACTGGGCAGCCAAAGGCCCTCGTTTATTGGGGGTACGAGTGGTGATCGCGGAATCCTTTGAGCGTATCCACCGTTCCAACCTGATCGGTATGGGCATCTTGCCGCTCGAATTCCCGCAGGGAATAACGCGCAAAACGCTGGGTTTGACGGGGGAGGAACTGATTGACGTGAGTGGTTTGCAGGCGTTGAAACCCGGCCAGACGGTTCCGGTTAATATCACCTATGCCGATGGCCGGAAGGTGGTGGTGAATACCCGTTGCCGCATTGATACCGGCAATGAGCTGACTTATTACCAGAATGACGGCATCCTGCACTACGTTATCCGTAAAATGCTCTAGAGAGAACAAGGGCGCCAAAGGCGCCCTTGTTGTTAGTTTTTGTCCAGCAAATGGCCCATTTTAGCGGCCTTGGTGGCCAGATAACGCTCGTTCTTCGGGTTACGGCCAACGATCAACGGTACGCGCTCAGAAATATTGATGCCCGCTTCGCTCAGGATCTCGACCTTCTTCGGGTTATTGGTCAGCAGGCGCACCGCATCCACCCCCAGCAGTTTGAACATATCGGAGCACAGAGTGAAGTCTCGCTCATCGGCGGCAAAGCCTAGCTGATGGTTGGCTTCCACCGTGTCCGCCCCTTTATCCTGCAAGGCATAGGCACGTATCTTGTTCAACAGACCGATATTGCGGCCTTCCTGGCGGTGATACAGCAAAATGCCACGGCCTTCCTCGGCGATCTGTTCCAACGCGGCTTCCAGTTGAAAACCGCAGTCACAGCGCAGGCTGAACAGCGCATCACCGGTCAGACATTCGGAATGAACCCGTGAGAGGACCGGTGTTTCGCCGGTAATATCGCCGAAAACCAGTGCCAGATGATCGTGCCCGGTGGCCAGTTCTTCGAACCCCACCATCAGAAAATCACCCCATGGTGTTGGCAGTTTGGCTTCCGCCACACGTTTAAGCTGCATGTCACTCTCCAAAAACACTACCTGTCAAATCGCTGCGTGCATCCTACGACTGGAACAGGGGACTGACCAGCATTAAAACAGACGGCGACGATCGCTATTTCATACATTAGTGGCTATTTTGCCATAACTTCTGGCCGAGTGGTGCTCAGCAAAGCAGCATCCGGCGTTTTACCGCCCCTATTGCTACAATAGGTGAGTTATCTGCCTAATTTCTCTTGTTTTGCTGGGTTAGCAAGATTGTTACACTGCGGGTTAACCACAGCGGAAGGATAATGGGATGTTAAAGATAGCAAAACGCACGGCGGGCGGAGCGATTGTGCTGTTGTTGTTGCCCCTCGCGGTCTGGCTTTTTGGGTGGCACTGGCAACCCGGCGGTAATGACGGCCTGTTAAAAGCGCTGTTCTGGGTGACGGAAACCGTCACTGCGCCCTGGGGGATCCTTACCAGCCTGATGCTGTCGGCCTGGTTTCTGTGGTGTTTACGCTTTCGGCTGAAAGCGGCGGTGGGGTTGTTCATCCTGCTGTCTGCGGCAGTCGGAATTGGTCAGGCGGTCAAATCCGCCATCAAAGAGCAGGTGCAGGCACCTCGGCCGTTTGTCATATGGCTGGAGTCGACCCATCAGATTGATGAAAAATACTTCTACTCGTTGGACAGAAAGCAGCGTAGCGCCTTGGTCAAAGAGCAGTTGCAGGGCCAGGCGCTGGTGCCTGAATGGCTGAGCAAACACTGGCAGTTTGAGACCGGCTTTTCGTTCCCTTCAGGCCACACGATGTTTGCCGCTACGTGGGCATTGCTGGGGGTCGGGTTACTGTGGCCACGGAGGCACTTTAAAACCGTAGCGGTACTGATGGTTTGGGCATTTGGCGTGATGGGAAGCCGCCTGATGCTCGGCATGCATTGGCCGCGGGATCTGGCGATGGCGATTGTCATTAGCTGGCTGCTGGTTACCCTGGCAAGTTGGCTGGCTCAGCGTTGGTTTGGGCCACTCACCATTCCCCCGCAGGAGCAGCAGGAAATCGGCGAGCGGGAACGCGATAAGTGATTTAGCACGGAAGGTGATGAAAATTTATCGTGACGTTGTCACCAATCGCGGCTCCAACTCGGGGCCGCATCAACGCTGGTTTTTACCCCGCATTGCAATCTGTTCTTTCGCCCCCATATCTTATCAAACCCGTGTTTTTGAGAAGCTTTCTCATTAATTTGCTCAGGCGCTGCATTTCTTGCTGAATATCCCAGCAGATCTACGGTTTTATCGTCTGCCAGGGTTTCCCTGCTACGACGGGAAATGCTAACTTAAGTCATAGGGACGCCACTTAGCGGCAATTACCCGTGGGCTGCAAACCCTGTATTGGGTTCCGGTTTGTGGCCTTGAGGGTAGAGTTCATCCGATTCACTCGGCATTGCGGGAAAGAATGTGAAATATTTACTGATTTTTTTATTGGTTCTGGTGATATTCGTGGCTTCAGTCACGCTGGGCGCGCATAACGACCAGGTGGTGACGTTTAACTATTTGGTTGCTCAGGGCGAATATCCGGTATCAACCCTGTTGGCCACCCTGTTTGGTGCTGGCTTTGTGCTGGGTTGGATTATTTGTGGGTTATTTTATCTGCGCACACGTATCGCTCTTGGGCGTGCAGAGCGGAAAATCAAAAGGCTGGAACTGCAACTCGAAGCACCTGTCGAGCCGGCACCGTTGCCCGCAGTCAGCAAGGAATAATCTGTTATGTTAGAGCTGCTGTTTCTGTTGCTGCCTGTAGCTGCCGCGTACGGTTGGTACATGGGGCGCAGAAGTGCTCAGCAGGATAAACAACAGGAAGCCAACCGCCTGTCGCGTGAATACGTGGCTGGGGTTAACTTCCTGCTTTCCAACCAGCAGGATAAAGCGGTCGATCTGTTTCTCGACATGTTGAAAGAGGACAGCAATACCGTTGAAGCCCATCTGACGTTGGGCAATCTGTTCCGCTCTCGTGGTGAGGTCGATCGCGCCATCCGCATCCATCAGGCCTTGATGGAAAGCGCTTCTCTAACCTTCGAACAGCGTCTGCTGGCGATACAGCAACTGGGGCGTGACTATATGGCCGCCGGGTTGTATGACCGCGCCGAAGACATGTTCAGCCAGTTAATCAATGAAGAAGACTTCCGTGTTTCCGCGCTGCAGCAATTACTGGTGATCCACCAGGCCACCAGCGACTGGCAGAAAGCCATCGAAGTTGCAGAAAAACTGGTCAAGCTGGGTAAGGAAAAGCAGCGCGTCGAGATCGCACATTTTTATTGTGAGCTGGCCCTGCAGGCGATGGGCAGCGACGATCTGGATAAGGCGATGAGCCTGCTCAAGCGCGCGGCCTCGGCGGATAAACAGTGCGCTCGCGTGTCGATCATGGTTGGGCGTATCTTCATGGCGCAAGAGGAGTATGCCAAGGCGGTAGAAACGCTGACGCGCGTATTGGATCAAGACAAGGAGTTGGTCAGCGAAGCGTTGCCGATGCTGCAGGAATGCTACCAGCACTTGCCTCAACAAGAGCAAGACTGGGCAGACTTCCTCAAACGTTGTGTGGCGGAGAATACCGGTGCCACGGCGGAATTGATGCTGGCGGAAGTGATCGAGCAGAAGGAAGGGAGCGATGTGGTGCAGGTGTACATCAATCGCCAGTTGCAGCGCCATCCGACCATGCGCGTGTTTTATCGCCTGATGGATTATCATCTGGCTGATGCAGAAGACGGGCGCGCCAAAGAAAGCCTGCTGTTGTTGCGGGATATGGTGGGCGAGCAGATCCGCACCAAACCACGCTACCGCTGCCACAAATGCGGCTTTACCGCCCATTCACTTTACTGGCATTGCCCTTCGTGCCGGGCCTGGTCTTCGGTTAAACCTATACGCGGGCTAGATGGGCAATAATTGCGCCTCATCCCAACTCGGTCGGTTCCCTCTCCCTGTGGGAGAGGGGGAGAACTGAGTTAATGCTCATCGCCTACAAATTCATTTAGCCTTATTTTTTCTTGCTGCCTTTCGCGCCGCCTTTCAGCAGTTGGCGCAGCTTCTTCAGCTCTTTCTGGCTAAGAGGTTGTTCAACTTCCTCTTCGGTACCTTGATTATCAATATCGTCATGATGCAACGGAGCCACTTTCTTGTTGGCTTTGGCCGGGACTTCGAAGCTATGTTCCAGCCGTTGGCAAACCTCCGCACTCAATGAAAGCTGGTTTTCCAAGGCAATCGCCTTGATTTGCTCTTTCAGTGCCAGAGGGATCTTGATGGTCAGTGTCGATATCTCGCTCATTTTGCTGCCTTTTACGCGGGAGGTTACCATCAAGCTAAGTCAGCGGTGCAGATCTGTCTAGTGTGTAATAAAAATTTAATAAATTTGTAACATAAGTGAACTATACAAACGCGCCACGCTTTCCTCATTTTTCTGGTCGAGATACTATGAGCCATGACTGAACCCGATCTCAATTTACTCATCGCCCTTGATGCGTTGCTTGCTGAAGTCAGCGTGGCTGGTGCTGCGCGTCGTCTTGGTTTAAGCGCTTCGGCCATGAGCCGCACGCTCACCCGGCTACGCACCGTTACCGAAGATCCCTTGTTGGTGCGCGCCGGGCGGCACATGGTGTTGACGCCATATGCCGAGGAGCTTCGTGAACGTACGCAAAATGCCGTATTTGCGGCGCGTTCGGTGCTGCGTCCTTCAGCCACAGAATTGAACCTCGCCACGCTGGAGCGAACTTTTATCATTCGTGCCAATGAGGGGTTTGTGGAGGCATTTGGAGCTTCACTGATTTCGGCCGCGGCGAAGGCAGCGCCTTTAGTGCGTCTGCGTTTTTCGCCCAAGCCAGAGAAAACCTCAAAGCATCTGCGTGAAGGTCTGGTCGATCTTGAGATTGGTGTTTTGGGAACCATGGGGCCGGAAATACGCCTGCAGGCGCTGTTCAGGGATCGCTTCGTTGGCGTGGTAAGAGCGGGGCATCCGCTGACGCGGGAATTCGAGGTGACGGCCAGCCAGTATGCCGCTTTGGGCCACGTTGTCGCTTCCCGACGGGAGCACACCTATGGGCCGGTAGACGAAGCATTGGCTGAAATAGGTTTGCGGCGCAACATTGCCGCCATGGTGCCGAGTTTTCCAGCTGCCTTGGCCGTAGCTCAGGAATCTGATCTGGTGGCGTTGGTGCCTGCCTCATTCCTGATCAATCAACAGGTGACCAATATTGATGGGGGCGTAGCGACACTCTGGGCTTTTGAACTGCCGGTAACCACCAGCCCGATTACGATATCGCAGCTGTGGCACCCACGTGCCGAGGCGGATCCGGCTCATCGTTGGCTGCGGCAATTGGTACTGAATGTCTGCCGCAAGTTGGTACCAGAATAAAAACAGGTGAGGTGTGGTGTCGTAGAGGATGGGCGCCGAATGCAGCGCCCGTTCAGATAATCTAGAGGTTGGCTCGAACTTATTTATAGATGACCGCGTTGCCATGCAGCATGTTGTTACCACCGGCGGCGACAATGCGGTAGCTGCTAGCGCCTTGGGCTTCGGCTTTGGCCGCCAGTTTGGCTTCCAGGCTGCTCAATGTGGTGGCTCCACCAGCAGAAACTACGCCAACTTCTGTCAGTTTCTGTGCCTGTTGCTGACTGACCGGCTCAGCGGCAACACTGGCAAATGAGGTTAGGGCCAGAACGGTAGCTGCTGCAAAATATTTGATGCCTTTCATGAGTATCTCCAATTTAGTTTTGAGGGTGAAAGTGTTTCCGCTTTCGATGTATTGAATAATAGAGCATTTATAAACGGATGAAATCGGATAGGCTTGAGTATGTTAATCAAATTATTTGATTAATAATTTACGCTTCTTTACCGCGTTTTACTCACCCTGAGTTAAGGGCGTAGGGGGTTATTGACAGTCGATGACCAACGCTGCGTTAACAATACGTAACGGCAACAGACTGCGTGACTGGGATTTCCGCTGTCTGGCATGTAGAATGCGGCGGTCAGTTTTGCTGGCGGCTTACTCATCATGTCCATTTCACACAAGGTAGAAGCTATGAAGTCTGAAAATAATTCAAATAACAATGACTTAAAATCATCGCCCATCATCGTGGCATTGGATTACGCTGACCGTTCCGCCGCATTGGCCTTTGCCGACCGCATCGATCCGCAAGATTGTCGGCTAAAAGTGGGTAAAGAGATGTTCACCCTGTTCGGGCCTGAGATCGTGCGCGATCTGCATCAGCGCGGATTTGAGGTTTTCCTCGATTTGAAATTCCACGATATTCCTAACACCACGGCACATGCCGTAGCCGCTGCGGCGGAGTTGGGCGTATGGATGGTGAACGTACATGCCAGCGGTGGTGCTCGCATGATGAACGCGGCCAAAGAGGCGCTGCTGCCTTATGGCGCGGATGCACCGCTATTGATTGCCGTAACCGTTCTCACCAGTATGGAGGCGGAAGATCTGCGCGCTATTGGTATCGAACTCAGCCCGGCAGAGCAGGCGGAAAGATTGGCTCGCCTGACGCGCGACTGTGGCCTGGACGGCGTGGTCTGTTCTGCACAGGAAGCTTCACGCCTGAAAGCTGCCTGTGGCAATCAGTTCCAACTGGTTACTCCAGGTATTCGCCCTGAAGGCAGTGCCGCTGGCGATCAGCGCCGCGTAATGACGCCGGTGCAGGCTCTGGCCGCTGGAGTTGATTATATGGTGATTGGCCGTCCGATTACGCAATCCGCCGATCCAGCGGCAGCGCTCAGCGCTATTCGAGCCTCATTGGCGTAAGGAACCCAGCATGAATGATGATAATAGCCGCCTGGTGTACTCCACCGACAGCGGGCGTATCAAGCAGGAAGAAGCCAAGCCAGAGCGCGCCAAAGGCGATGGCATCGTGCGTATTCAACGCCAGACCAGCGGCAGAAAAGGCAAGGGGGTTTGCCTGATCACCGGTGTCGATCTGGATGATGCGGCACTGGATAAACTGGCTGCTGAACTGAAAAAGAAATGCGGTTGTGGCGGTTCGGTGAAGGATGGCGTGATCGAGATCCAGGGCGACAAACGCGACCTGCTTAAGCAACTGTTGGAAGCCAAGGGGATGAAGGTAAAACTGGCTGGTGGTTAATCATACGGATAAACGCTGCCGTAGTGAGGTTACTGCGGCAGCGCTCGTAAAAACAACGTGTGAATAGACCTGAAAGTATTTTCGATTAGACGTCAAAGCGTAAAGCTTTTGCTAGCCTATTGGCAGAGGTATCGGCAAGCCGTGGCTTATTTGCTCACCTGGTGACCGATGATACCACCAACAGCGGCACCGCCGACGGTCCCCAACGCGCTGCCGTTAGTCAGCACTGCACCACCTACCGCACCTGCACCGGCACCAATCGCCGTGTTGCGGTCACGTTTAGACATATTCGAACAGGCACTCAGCGACAGGGCCAGGGTAATCACCACGGCGGCGGTGGCAAAACGTTGATTAATGATCATAATGAGTTCTCCTTAGCATCGGCTATATGGAACTACTTTGCTGGCATAGTACAGCTTTAGTATAGGCAGTAATCAGCAAACTGGCCTGGCGCTGCCTTCCAGACAACCTTGAAATAAAAAATGGCATTTATTGCACAAAATAGGGCAATTAAAAAATCAGGGCGGTTTTTTCGCCTTGTTTCAGTATAAATCTCTGACGGGGGATAAATAGGGAAATAGTCTTAATTTAGCCCGGGTCGGCAGGCGATTATTCCGAATCAGCCACCACACATCTTTGTGTATCCAGCAGAACTCTACGTGGTCTTTAGCGATCTATCCCATACCGCCTTGTGGCATGCCTGCTGACAATGGTCGCAGACCAAGCCACAAGGATATGATCATGCTAAACGAACTCAAACAACAGGTGCTGGAAGCCAACCTTCAGTTGCCGCGCCATCATCTGGTGACCTTTACCTGGGGCAATGTCAGCGCCGTAGACCGCCAGCAGGGGCTGATGGTGATCAAACCTTCTGGCGTTGAGTACGATGCCATGACCCGTGACGATATGGTGGTGGTGGAACTGGAGAGCGGCAAGGTGGTGGAGGGGAGTAAAAAGCCTTCTTCCGATACGGATACCCACCGGGTGCTGTACCTGAACTTTGCTGCAGCGGGTGGGATTGTTCACACCCACTCGCGCCACGCCACCATTTGGGCACAGGCCGGATTAGCCATCCCCGCCTGGGGAACGACACATGCAGATTACTTCTATGGTGATATTCCCTGTACCAGGCTAATGCGGGACGAAGAGATCAACGGCCGTTATGAATGGGAAACCGGGCAGGTGATCGTCGAAACCTTCAAAGAGCGCGGGTTGGATGCTGCCCAGATACCGGCGGTGCTGGTGCATTCCCATGGCCCATTTGCCTGGGGCAAAGACGCTGACAGCGCTGTACATAATGCCGTCGTATTGGAAGAGTTGGCCTATATGGGGATCTTTTCGCGCCAGTTAGCGCCTGGGTTGGGCAATATGCAGCAGACCCTGCTGGACAAGCACTATCTGCGCAAGCACGGTGCGCATGCCTACTACGGGCAGTAACCTTACCACGGGGCCGAAGGGCCCCGCAGCCGTTATTCGTTAACCAGATCCAACTTGATACCTTGGCGTTTGAGCAATTGCTGGTAGTCGTTGGCGATACGTGAATCGGTGATCACCCGCCCAATCTGGCTCATTGGCTCCAATGGATTAGGTTGGATCTGGCCAAATTTTGACGAGTCGGTCAGCACAATGTTCTCTACGCCTTTGGCTAATACCGCATTGACCACGTCGGCACGCATCATATCCCGGCCGGTGAAGCCGGTTTCCGCGTGATAGCCATCCACCCCGATAAACGCCTTGCTGAAGTGCACCTGCTGGATACACAGGCGGGTTAACGGGCCAACCACGGTTTCACTCTTTTTCTGATACATGCCGCCGAGTACGATCACATCACAGTCGGTCTCTTTAAGCAGATGGGCGATGTAATGGCTGACGGTGATCAGCGTAACGCGCTTGCGCTCGGCCAGATAGCGGGCCAGCAGGGCGTTGGCACTGCCGCTCTCGATAAAGATGGTTTCGCCATCGTTGACCAGCGATGCAGCATATTGTGCCAGCTTCTGCTTAAGCGTGAAGTTGGACATCATGCGGGCATCAACGTCGTCGCTTTCCAGCGCAACGGCAGAACCGTGAACGCGTTTCAGATAGCTGCGTTTTTCTAACAGATTAAGATCCTGGCGGATCGTCACCTCAGAAACGCCAGAGGCGCGCGCCAGCTCGCCAACGCTGATGCGTCTGCGGTCATTCACCAACTGCAAAATGGTTTGTTGTCTTGAATTCATAGCGGCCTGATAGGCGGCCACCAAAGGGTGACCGCAACGATTCACTGATTAAAGAGTATGTTCGGTACGCGCGATAATGTCATCCTGCGCATCTGGGGATAATGCGGTAAAGAAGGCAGAATATCCAGCTACGCGTACCACTAAATCGCGATATTGGTCAGGATGTTGCTTGGCGGCCAACAGCGTTTCCCGTGACACGATATTATACTGCACGTGCCAGCCATGGTAAGCCTCGAAGAAAGTGCGCAGCATCAGCATCAGTTTTTCGCGGTCACGCGGGTTCTCGAGCGTTGACGGGTTCAGCTTCTGGTTCAGCAACACGCCACCCAGAATCGATTCGGTGGGCAGTTTGCTCAACGAGTTGAACACCGCCGTTGGGCCAAGATGGTCGGTGCCGGAGGCCGGACTAGCCCCTTCTGCCAATGGCGTATGCGCTTTACGGCCGTCTGGAGTAGCCATGGTGGCAGCACCAAACGGAACGTTGGCCGAAATGGAGGAGGTGCCCGCATAGTAGGTACCACCGATCGGGCCACGGCCAAAGCGGGTGTTGTGATACTGCTTCAGTTCGTCGATATAGGTCTGATAGGCACGTACCAGCAGTTGATCGACATCATCCACATCGTTGCCGTATTTTGGCGCCGCGTTGATCAAGCGTTGGCGCAGTTGTTCGCCGTCCAGGCCAGCAAAATCGTTAGCAAGAGCCTGAGCCAGCTGTTGCTGACCAATCATTCCCTGATCGAACACCAGCTTGCGTACCGCTTCCAGGCTGTTACCCAGGTTGGCGATCCCAACCTGCAGGCCGGACACCCAGTCATATTTCGCACCGCCTTGTTTGACGCTCTTGCCGCGCTCGATGCAATCATCCACCAAGGCCGAGCACACGATGTCGTGGGCATTTTCTTCCAGTACGGTATCGACTACGCACTCAATCTCAATCGATTTGCGGGTGTAATAGCGGATCTGCGTATCCCAGGCCTCCAGCACCTGGTCAAACTGGCTAAAGTTGCCCTGAGACAGTCCCAGCTCCTGCGGTAGGAAAATCTTGCCGGAGGTGGCGTCGCGCCCTTGCTCCAGTGCTGCCAACATCACGCGGGCAAAGTTGATAAAGCTCATCCCGGTACAGCGATAGCCCCACTTGCCGCCAACGGCGGTTTCGATACAACCGATAGCGGCATAATCGTAGGCATCCTGTGGTTCGACGCCCAGCTTGATAAACTCTGGGATCACGATCTCATCGTTGTTAAACGCCGGCATGCCGAAGCCGCAGCGGATCACCTGCACGCAGGCGTCGAGGAAATCATTACTGATCCCGGCGTGATAGCGCACGCTGAGGTTAGGCTGCGTTGACCGCAGACGGCCACAGGATTCCAGAATGGTGTAAGAGAGTGGGTTGACCGCGTCACAAGGCTGGCCATTGACCAACTTCTGGCCGCCGATGGTGACGTTCTGGTACAGCGGGCTACCGGCGGAAGCTTTGGAGTGCGAGCCGGAGCGGATCTTGTTCACTTCCAGCAGTTTCAGCCAGCAGCTGTGCAGCATCTCGATGGCTTTTTCGCGCGGCAGGCTTTGCTCCAACTCCACGTCACGGCGATACCAAGGATACAGATATTGGTCGAGGCGGCCAAAGGATACGGAGTGACCGTTGGATTCGATCTGCAGGAACAGCTGAATGAAGTAACACAGTTGCAGCGCCTGCCAGAAGGTCTGTGGCGGTTGATGGGCGATCAGTTCGCAGTTGGCTGCCATGGTTAACAGCTCTTCACGCCGCCAGATGCGTTGCTCTTCCTGGGCCATTTCACGGGCCAACTGAGCAAAGCGCAGGATATGCTCGCTGAGAGCGTCTAGCGAGATGTCGATGGCCTTGAGGAACTGTTCCTTATGCAGGTCGTCCCAGTCCGTCAGGTGCAGGCGTTCACGGCGCTCAGCCACTTTCTCACGCAGGCCATCCAGACCTTTTTCCAGCAACAGCGGGAAGTTAACCGCCAGGTGCGCATCGCCGGACGTCATGTTGCCTTCGGCCTTGATGATCCCAGTAGCCAACAGGGCTTTCTGCTCATCGGTGAACATACCGTAGCAGCGATCCTGCACGGTCTGACCACGCCACCATGGACACAGGGTGTGCAATATCTTTTTATCCTGTTCGCTGACGGAGAAACCAGCGCCGGGGCGATCGGCCAACTCGTCAATTTCGCTTTCGATCCAACTGACGGTGTATTCCGGGAAGATCGGCGCGGCGCGTAGCTGGCTAGCCTGGTTACCGATAATCAGCTCATCATTCTTGATCCAGATGCTCCGTTTGGCCAAGTGGTTAGCCAACGCCATGGCACGCCTTACCGGCAGCGGCTTATCCTGATGCTGCCGGTATGTTTCGGTATAGTGCTGGGCGCGTTCGGTGCAGACCGGTGGCTTGACGATATGGATCAGCGCGTTTTTATGCGCTAGCGTGCGTTCGGTCAGGGTAGTCAGATCCAGCGTTGTCATGGTGTTATCCTCGCAAAATGGCGGTCAGACCTTTGGCGCTGGCGTAATCTTCGGCATAGGCCAGCAGTTCGGGGTCGTCTAGTGGGGTACGGGAAGCGTAGTAAGGCGCGCCGAGCAGATGGTATTTATTCATCCCCAGCGTGTGGTACGGTAAAAAATGGATCTCTTTGACGCCGATTTCATCGGCGGCAAAGTCGGTAATGGCGCGGATCGAGTCGCGATCGGCGTTGAATTCGGGGATTAATGGCACCCGTACGGTGATCTGAGTGCCAGCGGCGGCCAAGCGGCGGAAGTTATCCATCACCCGTTTGGCGGAGCCTTCGGTCCATTGCTTGAAGCGAACCTGGTCGACGTGCTTCAGATCTGCCAGCATCAGGTCTAGCCAGGGCAGAGATGGCTCGATATAGGACCAAGGCGTATGCAGGCAAGATTCTACAGCGGTATGGATACCGGCCTCTCGCCCGCGTTTCAGCAGTTCAGCCGCAACCTCTGGCTGCATAAACGGCTCACCGCCGGACAGCGTCAGGCCACCGCCGGTGCGCAGATAGTAAGGCTTATCGCGCATTACTTCGGCCATTACCGCATCAAGGTCGAGCGCCGTACCGCAGACGCTCAGCGCCCCGGTTGGGCAACAGCCGTTTAATGCGTCATAATCGGCGGCAGTGAGTAATGAACGTTGCAGGCTCAGAGTCTTGTCGTCGACGCGGGTGATCGCGTGCGGGCAACTCTCACTGCACAGGGTACAGGCCGCCAGGCACAGGCGCTCGTCAAACAGCAGCTCCTGCTGGCGCGAACGGCTTTCCGGGTTCTGGCACCAGCGGCAGCCAAGTGAGCAGCCCTTAAGGAATACCACGCTGCGGATGCCTGGGCCGTCATGTGTTGAGTAGCGCTGTAGATTGAAAAGCATTCGTCACCTGTGAAGTCTAAAATCTTCTTACGTAAATTAAATAGGTTTCGAATGAAAGTTGATTTGATTTTAATCAAATGATAAGGGCTTTTTTCGCTTATTATGTTCAGAGTTTGAATCTGCCCACAAAAGAATCAGGAGAAGGTTATGGAACTGTATCTCGATACTGCCGACGTCAGCGCAGTGAAACGTTTGGCGCGCGTCTTGCCGCTGCACGGTGTGACCACCAACCCAAGCATTGTTGCCAAAGAAGGCAAGCCGATCTGGGAGGTTCTCCCGGCCTTGCGTGATGCGTTAGGCGGTACCGGCAAGCTGTTTGCCCAGGTGATGGCCAACGACGCGGAACGTATGGTTGCCGAAGCCGTCCTGCTGAGTCAACGCGTGCCGGGCCTGGTCGTGAAGATCCCCACCACTGCAGAGGGGCTGGCGGCAATCAAGAAGCTGAAATCCATGTCGATCCCTACCTTGGGTACCGCCGTTTACGGCGCTGGTCAGGGGCTGCTGGCGGCGTTGGCCGGGGCAGAGTATGTAGCACCTTACGTTAACCGTCTGGACGCACAGGGTGGCGACGGCGTTGAAATGGTGCACGAGTTGCAACAGCTGTTATCGCTGCATGCTCCTCATGCCAAGGTGCTGGCGGCCAGCTTCAAAACGCCACGTCAGGCGTTGGAGTGTCTGTTGGCAGGCTGTCAGTCGATCACTTTACCGGTGGATGTGGCAGAACAGTTTATTTCCACCCCGGCGGTTCAGGCGGCGGTTGAGAAGTTTGAACAGGATTGGCTGGGGGCTTTCGGCACGACGCTGATAAGCTAAAGTGCATTGAAAAGGGCGGCACTTGGCCGCCCTTGTAGATATTCGATGAGCCAGTTTCAACCGGCTCATCCTGTAGGACACCCGCTCAGTTAGATACGCCCGGTTTCCTCACGCAACACGATCGTGCTTTCACGAACCGTAGGCGTTTTGGAACTCAACGCGCGGCGCACCACGAAGAAGGCCGAAACCAGCATCGTCACCGCAACCAGCATAAAGAAGGCGCACAACGCGGCGTTAATCTGATTGGCAAACACGATGGTCTGCATATCCGCAATGGATTTGGCCGGGGCGATAACCGTGTTCGATTCAATCCCGGCAGAGAATTTCTTCGCCTGCGCCAGGAAGCCGATGCTGGGTTTCTCGTGGAAAATCTTCTGCCAGCCCGCCGTCATTGAGGTGATAAACAGCCAGATCGTGGGCAGTATGGTCACCCAGGCGTAACGCTGTTTCTTCATTTTGAACAGCACCACGGTGCCCAGGATTAGCGCCATTGAAGCCAACATTTGGTTACCAATGCCGAACAGCGGCCACAGCGTATTGATTCCACCTAACGGGTCAACGACGCCCTGATAAACGAAGAAGCCCCAACCGGCGACGGCCACGGTGGTACCGGCCAGGTTGCCGAACCAGGAACGGTTGTTCGCCAAGCGCGGAACGGCGACGCCAACCAGATCCTGCACCATAAAGCGACAGGCACGGGTGCCCGCATCCACCGCTGTGAGGATAAACAGAGCTTCAAACAGGATGGCAAAGTGATACCAGAAGGCCATCATCGCCCGGCTGTTAAACACCTCGCTAATGATATGGGCCATGCCGACGGCAAAGGTTGGTGCGCCACCCGCCCTGGACAGCACCGACTTCTCGCCCACATCATGGGCAATCTGCGTCAGCGTTTCCGGAGTGACCATAAAGCCCCAACTGTTGATCATCTGCGATGCGCTCTCCACCGTGGTGCCGATCAGCGCCGCCGGTGAGTTCATGGCAAAGTAGACGCCTGGGTCGATCACTGAAGCGCAAATCAGCGCCATGATGGCCACGAAGGACTCCATCAGCATGCCGCCGTAGCCAATAAAGCGGATATGGCTCTCACGCTCAACCAGCTTCGGTGTGGTGCCACTGGAGACCAGGGCGTGGAACCCGGAAATCGCGCCACAGGCAATGGTGATAAACAGGAACGGGAACAGTGAACCGGCAAACACCGGGCCGCTGCCATCGATAAAGCGTGACACCGCCGGCATTCTCATTTCCGGCATCGCGAACACGATGCCTACCGCCAGCCCCACGATCACACCGATTTTCAGGAAGGTAGAAAGATAGTCACGCGGAGCCAGCAGCAACCACACCGGCAGCACCGAGGCGACAAAACCATAAATCACCAGCACCCAGGTCAGGGTGGTGCCGTGCAGGGTAAAGAACGGCCCCCAGTATGGGTGCATGGCGATATTACCCCCGTAGATGATCGCCATCATCATCAGCACAAAGCCGATCAGCGAAACCTCTGCAATCTTGCCTGGGCGGATAAAGCGCATGTAAACGCCCATAAACAGCGCAATCGGGATGGTGGCAGCAATGGTGAACAGACCCCAAGGGCTGTCTGCCAGCGCTTTAACGACCACCAACGCCAGCGCCGAGAGGATGATGATCATCACCCCAAGTGCGCCCAGCATGGTTACCACACCGGCAAAGGCGCCTAACTCCTGCTTGGCCATTTCCCCCAGCGAGCGTCCGTCGCGGCGGGTGGAAATAAAGAGGATCAGGAAATCTTGCACCGCACCAGCCAGCATCACCCCAACCAATATCCAGATGGTGCCAGGCAGGAAGCCCATCTGCGCTGCCAGGATAGGCCCTACCAGCGGGCCAGCACCGGCAATGGCGGCAAAGTGGTGACCAAACAGCACCCATTTGTTGGTGGGGACATAGTCCAGGCCATCGTTATGGCGCTCCGCTGGCGTTAACCGACGGTCATCGAGTTCAAAGACGTTCTTGGCAATAAACCGGCTATAGAAGCGGTAGGCAATGCTGTAGCAGGCGACGGAGGCCACCACCAGCCAGACAGCGTTGACGTGCTCCCCGCGGCTCAAAGCCAGCATGCCAAAAGCGAAGGCACCGACCAGCGCCACCGCGAGCCAGATGATGGCCGACTTGACGTTTTTCATGTTCCGCAACTCCTTGTTGTGCAGAGGTAGAAAGGTGATTTTTTTAGTTTGTGAGTACGTCAAAAAGTTAACGACTCATTAAACGTAGGAGGTTTAAACGCGGGCGGTGGCTGGTCGGATCAGAAATGTGAACTCAGTTGGAGTTTGCTGAAAGAAGCGTGCCATACGGGGGCAGAATAGGTTATTGCAGGCATAAAAAAGGCGATACCGAAGTATCGCCTTGATCGAACAAGGATAACGTTAGGCCACCGGTCTGGCGATTACGCTACGGGTTTCCATACGCACTTCGGCAATGTTCACTTGCAAACTATCGCTTTGGCGATAGATGACTTCGCCCTTCACCTGCACGGTGCCGGTCTCTTGGCTACACACCATCTCGTCGCGAACCGCGTGGATGAACGGGGCAGGGATAAAGGCCATCGCGCCGTTGTCCAGCAGGCGTACGCGCAGGCCACCGCGGGTTACGTCGATGATCTCGGCGTTGAAGCGCTCATCGGTTCCAGCTTTATCCTTGAGGAAACGGGCATACAACCAGTCACCAACGTCTCGCTCTGCCATGCGGTTCAAACGGCGGCGCTCGGTCAGTTGCACGGTGACATCGTCCTGCGGTTTTTCCGCCGCCTGCTCGCTGATAATGGCTTTCAGCAGACGATGGTTGACCATATCGCCATACTTACGGATCGGAGAGGTCCAGGTGGCGTACGCCTCCAGCCCCAGACCGAAGTGCGGGCCAGGCGTGGTGCTGATCTCGGCAAAGGTCTGGAAGCGGCGGATGCGGCTGTCCAGGAACTGGGTTGGCTGCGAGTCGAGGTGACGGCGCAGTTCACAGAATCCTTCCAGGGTCAGCAGCTTCTCGGCATCGGCTTCAACGCCGTTGGCCTGCAACACGGTGACCGCCTGCTCAACCAGAGCGGGATCAAAGCCGTTATGCACGTTATAGATGCCAAAGCCCAGACGATCGCGCAGTACCAGCGCGGCACAGACGTTGGCGGCGATCATGCACTCTTCAACGATACGGTTGGCGGTACGACGCTGTTCGGTAACAATGTCCAGCACTTCGCCTTTCTCGCCGAGGACAAAGCGGTAGTCAGGGCGATCCTTGAACACCAGCGCATGCTGATGGCGCCAGGCGCTGCGTGCATCGCAAACCTGTTTAAGCAAAGTGATCTGCTGTGCGATGCTCTCGCTCGGTGGCTGCCAGCCAGCGACGCCGTCCAGCCAGTCAGAAACCTCGTCATAAACCAGTTTGGCTTTGGACTCGATTTCGGCGGCGAAGAAATGGATATCGTTGCCCAGTGCACCGTCTGCGGCGATAGTCACGCGGCAAGCCAGCACCGAGCGGCGCTCATTTGGACGCAGCGAGCACAGGTTGTCGGATAGATCGCGTGGCAACATCGGAATATTGAAGCCCGGCAGGTAGTTGGTGAACGCGCGCTTGCGGGCGATATCATCCAGTTTGCTGCCTTGCTCGACATAGGCGGTAGGATCGGCAATGGCGATGGTCAACAGCAGCGAGCCGTCACCGTTGTCTTGCACGTGCAGCGCATCGTCCATATCTTCGGTGCTGGCGCTATCAATGGTGACGAAGTCCAGCGCGGTCAGGTCCTCACGGACCAGCGAAGTCTCTTGTTCGGAGATCGTGACCATGTCTGGTGCTTCTTTTTCAAGATTATGGCGAGCCAGCGTGACCCACCACGGCGCGAAGTGATCTTCACCGTCGGTGATGAACTGAGTCAGATCGGCATTGAAAGTGCGGTCGCCTTTCAGCGGATGACGGCGCATTTCTGCGACGGCCCAGTCACCGGCCTGGAAGTTATGAGTCACATCACGCGCCGGACGGCATGGGATCGCGTCTTTCAGCAACGGATGATCGGGGATAATCGACAGGCGATCGTCTTTTTTCTGCACCCGGCCAACAAAACGCGACAGGAAAGGCTCAACCAGGTTTTCCGGTTCAGCGATTTCGCGCTCTTTTTCGGTATGCAGGGTGGCGACGATACGATCCCCATGCATGACTTTTTTCATGTACGGCGGCGGAATAAAGTAACTTTTCTGCCCGTCGACTTCTAAAAAGCCAAAACCTTTCTCAGTCCCTTTTACTACGCCTTCAACACGCGGGGTTTGAGAGTGAAGTTGCTGTTTAAGCTGCGCCAGCAGCGGGTTATCTTGAAACATATCGTCCAGTGAATGGGTTGTGAGTGGCAAGATTTGCGGCTGACAGTTTTACGCGAATCACTCCTTGCGGGCAAGCCAAACGTCACGCTTTTCCGACGATGGCTCGCGATAATTATGCAGTCCGCAAGAAAAAGCCGTAGTGCAAAGGCCGTGGGTGTTACCTTCATCAGACTATTAAGGGTAAGGAGGGAGCATGAGAGTACAAGAATCAATCCAATCAGGGTTCGGTAAGTTAACTACCGCTGTTGATGTTCTTTCCGGTCTTAATCTCAAGGGTAAGACGGCGCTAATTACAGGCGGGCACTCAGGCTTGGGTTTGGAAGCGACAAAAGCGCTTTCTTCCGCAGGTGTGCACGTTTTTGTGGCTGCTCGCAACGTCGATAACGCAGCAAAAGCGCTCAATGAGCTTGCCAATATTACACTATTGCCACTCGAGCTTTCAGACCTTTTATCGGTTAGAAATCTGGCCTCTATCATTGCTGCTAACGGCTATGCCTTTGACTATGTCATTTGCAATGCAGGTATTATGGCCTGTCCAGAACGTCGAGTCGGCCCGGGGTGGGAATGCCAGTTTGCAACCAACCACGTTGGACACTATGTTCTGGTAAATCTCATTTGGAATAACATACGTCCCGGCGGCAGGGTGGTTTGCGTTTCATCCGCTGGCCATCATAATTCACCCATCCGATGGGACGATATTCAGTTTACTAAAGGTTACGACAAATGGCTCGCATATGGTCAGTCAAAAACGGCCAATATTCTATTTGCGCTTCAACTGGATAATTATGGTAAAAGTCGGGATATTCATGCTTTCTCACTGCACCCAGGTAAAATATTCACACCACTGCAGCGTCACCTGACAAATGAGGAAATGATCGGAGAAGGTTGGCTGGATTTGGGGGGTAACCCCATCGATCCCAGTTTTAAGTCCCCAGCACAAGGGGCTGCCACTGAGGTATGGGCTGCTACAAGTCCTTTGCTGGACGGTCTCGGAGGACTTTACTGTGAGGATTGTGATGTAGCCGGTCTGGCATCTGATTATGATGAGCCATTTGTGGGCGTTTGCGAATATGCGATTGATCCTGCAGAGGCATTAAAATTATGGTCCTTAACGGCCAAGCTTACCGGCGTGAATGCATTCCCTGAGCGTTAGCTGTTGTGTCATTTAAAAATGAACATTTTCAGTCTCAACCATCTGATGAAGTAGGGTTGAGACTGAGTATCTAGAACTTTTCTTAATAGACTAAACAATACGCAATGTAGGTGTCTGAGCGCAGCGGCGGATGGCGACGGGAATCGATTTGGAGGTCGGCGTGCCGGTGCCATCACCAAAACTGGCCAGCGGCACCAGCGGGTTGGTTTCAGGATAGTAGGCTGCCAGATTACCGCGTGGGATATCGTAGCTGACCAGCTTGAAACCGCTGACCTTTCTGGTTATGCCATCGTTCCATAAGGTTTCTATTTCCACCAACTCTCCATCCTGTAGGCCAAGATCGGCCAAATCTTCAGAGTGAATAAACAGCACCTCGCGCTGGCCGTAAACGCCGCGATAGCGATCGTCCAGTCCATAGATGGTGGTGTTGTACTGATCGTGTGAACGCAGGGTTTGCAGCACGAACGGTGCTTTTTCCGCCCCGATTTGTGGGAAAAGGGTATCGGGTAACGCAGCAGCACTGAACTCGGCTTTGCCGCTTTGAGTTGCAAAGCGCAATTCGGCAGCGGCGTTGCCCAGATAGAACCCTCCTGGCTGCTCACAGCGCTGGTTAAAATCATCAAAGCCGGGAATGGTGGCCTGGATATGCTGGCGGATCAGTGAATAATCGTCGGCCAGCTCCAGCCAATCCAACTTTTGGTTGCCCAGCACCGCGTCGGCAATGCCGCAGACAATCGCGGTTTCAGAACGCTGGGTGTCTGCCAGCGGTTTGCCGATGCCTTCGGAGGCGTGCACCATGCTGAAGGAATCTTCCACCGTGATGTATTGCGGGCCGCTGGCCTGCATATCCAACTCGGTACGCCCCAGCGTCGGCAAGATCAAAGCATCTTTACCGGTGATCAGGTGGCTGCGGTTCAGCTTGGTGCTGATATGCACCGTCAAATCACAACGGCGCAAGGCTTGAGCGGTACGCTCGGTATCCGGTGCCGCTGCTGCAAGGTTGCCTCCAAGCGCAATCAGCACCTTGACCTCACCCCGCAGCATCGCTTCAATGGCTTCGACCGTATTGTGGCCCATCTCGCGGCGGGGGCTAAAGCCAAAATGCTGCTCCAAACTATCCAGCAGCGCCTTGGGCGCTTTCTCATCGATGCCCATGGTGCGGTTGCCTTGCACGTTGCTGTGGCCGCGTACCGGGCACAGGCCCGCGCCTGGCTTGCCCAACTGGCCGAACAACAACAGCAGGTTGGTGATCTCGCGCACCGTTGGTACAGAGTGCTTATGCTGCGTGACGCCCATCGCCCAGGTGCAGATAACACGCTTTGCACCTTGGTAAATCGCAGCCGCATGGCGCAGTTGGGTTTCACTCAACCCGGATTGCGTGGTGATTTGTTGCCATGAGGTGGCATCCACCTGAGCCAGATACTCTTCGATGCCCACACAATGCCGATCGATAAACGGCTGGTCGAACAGACCTGGCTCATTGGCGGCTATCCGCTGGCGGTGGGTTTCCAGTAGCGCCTTCACCATGCCGCGCACCGCCGCCATATCGCCACCCAGGTTGGGCTGGAAGTAGGCCGAACTGATGGGCGAGGACTTGGGCGTCAGCATCTGGATCGGGTTTTGCGGGTCGGCAAACCTTTCCAACCCGCGTTCGCGTAGGGTATTGAAACTGACGATGCGCGCGCCGCGGCTGGCCGCGTGTTTTAAGCTGTGCAGCATGCGTGGATGGTTGGTACCGGGGTTCTGGCCAAACACAAAAATCGCGTCGGCATGCTCGAAGTCATCCATGCGGATGGTGCCTTTGCCGACGCCGATGCTCTGCTTGAGGCCAACGCCACTGGCTTCGTGGCACATATTGGAACAGTCCGGGAAGTTGCTGGTGCCCAGCATCCGGCCAAACAGCTGATAAAGGTAGGAGGCTTCATTGCTGGCGCGGCCTGAGGTGTACAGCTCAATCTGGTTAGGGTTATCCATTGCCTGGATATGGCTGGCGATAAGTTTTAAGGCATCCGGCCAGGTGATGGGCTGATAGCGATCGGTTTTGGCGTCGTAGCGCATCGGGTGTGTCAACCGGCCTTGATACTCCAGAAAGTAGTCGCTTTGCTCACGCAGGGTACTGACGCTGTGGGCCGCAAAGAAGGCCGGTTCAACCGCATTGCGAGTGGCTTCCCAACTGACGGCTTTGGCTCCGTTCTCGCAGAAGCTGAAAGTGCTGTGGTTGTCATCACCCCAGGCACAGCCGGGGCAGTCGAAACCACGCGCCTTGTTAATGCGCATCAGGTTGCGCAGATTTTTCAGCGCCTGTTTACTGTCGAACACATAGCGGGTGGTGGCTTCTAATGAGCCCCAGCCGCCCGCCGCGCCGCGATAAGGCTTGATTGACGGTTTAAATTTCATGATTTTCTTCGCAGGTGATTAATGTAGCTAAAAGGTAAATGCTTTTTTAAGCATTTTGAGTATTTATGTGGCAAGTCTAGGGGGGGAAAGGCCTGGCGTCTAATCGAATAGAGCAATGATGGGATAGACGACACTTATCGCCGCTGCCAGCAAGGCTGTAGCAAATGATATACTTCACGCAGAAACCATTTTCCGGGCCAATACATGGATATTAAGCAACTGATCTACCTGTGTAATCTTGAGCGGGAACGCCACTTTGGTCGCGCCGCAGAGGCCAGCTTTGTCAGCCAGCCGACCTTATCCATGCGGCTGAAAAACCTGGAAAAAGAACTGGGTGTCTCGCTGATCAACCGTGGCAACAATTTTGAGGGCTTCACCGCCGAAGGTGAGCGGGTCTTGGCCTGGGCACGGGAAATTGTTTCCGTTTATCAGGGGCTGAAGCTGGAAGTGGAGTCGCTGAAACACGGGTTGAACGGGACGTTGCGTATCGGCACCGTGCCGCAGTGCAGTATTTCGTTAGCACAGATGTTGAAGGCGGTCAGTGAGCGTTACCCGCAGTTGGACTATCGCGTAGCGGTATTGAGCGCCGATCAACTGCTGGAAGCGTTGACAGCGCACACGGTGGATATCGGCATCGGTTTCTTTGAGCTACCAACGCTCAAGGAGTTGCATTTCCAGTCGCAGTCTTTGGCCGACAGCGGCATCGACCTGGTGTTTCATCCCCAGCATTTCCCTGAGCTGGTGGGGGAAAGTCCACTCACGCTGTCAGCCGTGGCAGATCTACCATTATGTCTGGCTGAGCCGACGCGTTACTTCCGTCGTTACCTGGATCAGCAGTTTCGTGAGGCGGGCTTGACGTTACATACCCGGATGGAAACCACCTCAATCTTTCAACTGTTACAAGGGATTTTTGTCGGTTTGGGATGCGGGTTATTCCCCGGCGGTAACTTGCAGATGGAAATGATGCCACAGCTGCAACGGCGCAGCGTTGCCATTGCGCCGATGTCTCGTCATGCCGCCTTGGTGATCGCCGAGCCAGCAAGGGCCACGCCGCTGGCGCAACACTTTTTTGATGCGGCTCAGGCTTGGTTACTGAACTAGATCGGCTGCCACCGTATCGCCAAGACTGTAACGCAGCCGGTTTTCCCAGGCGTACAGCGCGCTGGTTAAAATCACGTCCAATGCCTGCGACCGATCCAGCCCGCTGTTGAGCAGCGGCTGCACGCTTTGTGCCGTGAATTTCTCAGGCGTTCGCGTCAGCTCGGCCGTCACGCCTATTACGGCTGCGGTCACCGGATCGTCGGCAACCTCAAGCGCGTTATCAATCCCAGCCACTAATGCCAGTGCCAACTCCCGATCGGCAATGTTATTGGCTAGCGTGGCGGCACAATAATGGCTGCCATTAATACGTGATGTCACCAGAGCAACCAAAGCCTTCAGGCGTGGGGATAGCCCGTCAGCGTGGTGGGTAATACTGTTAAATACCGCATTGCGCTCATGCAGGGCAGGCGCGTCGTGGGCTAACAGCAAGTAATAAGACTCGCTGCGGGCGTCCGGGTGGCTTTGGTCCAGAATGTCGAGCTGCCGAGCCTGGGCCTGCTCGACAACGATCTCCGGCAGGCGAGTTTGCCATAAGCGTGTCGCACAGGAAAATCCTGCCGCGTTGGCATCTTCGATTTGAGGGAAACCTGGTAACACCACGGCGGGTCTGCCTGCCAGCGCTGCAATACCGGCGACCACCCGTGCCTGATAGCTAACGAAACCGATGATTTGCGAAAAGGTCACAATATCTTGCGTGCTCAGGCCAACTTCGCCGAGCTGTTGTAAAGCCTTGCGGCAAATTAGGGTCGGTTGGCTGGCGAGTTGGCGGGCGTATTGGGTGATTTGTGCCAGGCGGACATTGCTTTCCCGCGTAGCATCCGGGCTGTCCAGAGGGGCGAGGCGAGCAGCGTAATGGCTACAAAGCGATTGCACGCCGGTGACCTGCGCCACCGTCAAGGCCGTCGACAGACGATCGTAAGGTGACAACGTCACTTCGCGCGAAACGCTGACCCGATCGGGGAACAGTACTGGATAGCAGGCCGAAGACGCGGTAAAAACGTCAATACGATCGCTGAGGGCGGCCTTCAATCCCTCGTCGGTAAATGAGCCCAGGCCTAACAAAAAACGCTCCCGCAAGCTTGCTGCGGCAGGCTCAAGTGGCGAACTGTCGCCTGAGCTTCGCTGGGTTTCGTGGTACCACTGGAAAGGGGTTAGGCGATGTTCCATCGGATAAAATCCTTCATCAATACAACAAGCCACCGTTACAGTTGGCAACGGTGGCAGGGTAAAAAACCACGGGGCAGGCATCAGTCATGGCTGCATAGACCATGGCCATAAATAGCGAAGCCAGCGGCAAGGATAAGCATCAGTTGCGAGAAGCGTTGGTGGCGGGTGTGGTTCATCAGCGCGATATCCTGTTGTTTGTAAGGCTCAACGTAGGGGATATCTTCACCGATTCGATTGGCGAGATAAAATAATGTTAAGTGCTAATTAATAGCGTAAAGGAATAAAATATATTGCGGTAGGGTAGATGGGTGCCAAAATGCCATACCGCTTCAACTGTTGCAGCCCACAACATGGCTGGAAATTAAGCGTTTACTGAGATTGTATGACCTTGACGAAACACTACCATGGCACGGCATAACTACGCCGTGCCATGGTAGTGATGACGCTAACTTAGTGCCAGTTACGGGCAATTATCACGGATTCTGGCAAGTAATAGCGATACGAGTAAGATCTCTAGTGTTACCGTTCTTGTCTTTACAAGTCTTTTCGCGATAACAAATTTTTGATGTCTAGGCGACATCACGGGTTACGCAAATATAATTGGCACCACCAATAATCTTTGACGCTTTTGAGGTGTTGAGTTTTTTCACAACATATCCTTAATGGCAGTTGATGATAACTAATCAAATACTTAAAAGTAAATTATTATAATAACAGGAGGATAGTGATTACACGAGATCCGTGCCCAGCAGTAACAATTATTGCAGGTTATCGCAACTGACACGGCTATGAGCAATATCCTCACCATAACCGAACTTGTCTTTACAATGCTCTACGCGGAAACAGTTCCCAGGGCCCCGTTGTTCATAGTGAGTAGTGCAAATGTATCGATGGCCACCAATAATCTTTGAGGCTTCCGAGGTATTGAGCTTTTTCACAGCATTTCCTTATGGCAATTAATGAGAGTAAATCCGTACTTACTGATATTTAATCAATCTATTGAACGGTGCCATTATAATAACAGACTGGATTTATAATCAATTGGATGATTCTCGGTATAAAATAAGGATAGGCCGACAATATGTTTTGGGTCCTGATTAATCTTCACTTAAAATGAATGAAATAATTTTTTATTTTAGCTGCTTGATGAGTGATTGGTTTTTCTGCCTGAGCGTTACTTATTATTCGTTAAGCAGGTCCAGATTAACGCCAACAACCGATGCTAATGCGCAGGTAGGTGGAGAAACGGGCGCAGTAGTGCGCCCGGAGGAAGTCAGCGAAATTAAAATCTGCCGCCGTCACGTCGCCAGGCATCGGCAGTGAGCGCTTCGCCAAAGTGGCTGGCAATCAGCCGCTTGGTGAGATCGTGTAGCGGTGCAGCCAGCACTTCGGCGGTGCTGCCACGTTCCACGATTTCCCCTTCATGCATCACCATCACCTGGTCGCTGATATGCTTCATCATGCCCAGATGCTGCGTCACATAAATATAGGCAATCCCGTGTTTTTCCTGGAGCTCCAGCATCAGGTTGATGATCTGCGAACGCATCGACATATCCAGCGAAGCCAGCGCTTCATCGGCAACAATCACCTTTGGCTGCAGGATCAACGCCCGTGCCAATGCCACGCGCTGTTTCTGCCCGGAGGCCAGCATGTGCGGATAATAATAAGCGTGGTCTGGCAGCATCCCCACCTGGCGCAGGGTCTGGTTGATGCGTACCTCGCGCTCTGCGGCTTCCAACTCGGTATTCAAACGTAGCGGTGCATCAAGCAACTGACCGATGCGCTGACGTGGGTTGAGTGAGGTGCTCGGATCCTGGAAAATCATGCGGATACGCTGGCTGCGGTAGCGATAATCGCCATAGGCCAATGCATGGTCGTCGATCAGCACTTCACCCGAAGAGGGTTCCACCATGCCGGAAAGCATCTTCGCCAGAGTTGACTTACCCGAGCCGTTTTCACCGATGATCGCCAGCGTCTGGCCCTCACGCAGGGTAAAGCTGACAGACTTGACCGCCTCCACATGCTGGCGGCGGAACAGCCCGGTGCGATAGCGGTAGGTTTTGGTCAGGTTGCGCACTTCCAATAGCGTTTCCATGTTATTGCTCCTCCATGTTCAGCGGGAAGTGGCAGGCGAACAGGTGATTCTTCACCGGGCGCAGGCGCGGGGTTTCAATGCATTGCTTTTGCGCATACGGGCAGCGTGGCCCCAGGCGGCAGCCGATCGGCAGATGTTCCAGTGAGGGGATCGCTCCCGGCAGCGTATTCAGGCGGCTCTTATGTGGCAGTGAGCGGCCAAAGTCCGGCATGGCGCGGATCAGCGCCTGAGTATAAGGATGATGAGGGGCGGCAAGCAGATCTTCACATTGCGCACTTTCCACCGTCTGGCCGCAGTACAGCACGTTAACCCTGTCAGCCCATTTGCTCATCATCTGCAAATCATGGCTGATCAGTAGGATGGTCGTGTTGTTGTTTTGGTTCAGGCGCGCCAGCAGGCGGAAGATCTGTGCCTGCGTGGTGGGTTCCATGGCGTTGGTTGGCTCATCGGCAATCAGCAATCTTGGCTGATTGGCCAACGCTATGGCGATCATCACTTTCTGGCATTCCCCTTCGGTGAGCTCGTAAGGGAAGCTGCCCATGATATCGAGGTGATCCTTGATACCGACGCGGTGCAACAGCTCAATCGCCCGCCGTTTGCGCCAGTTAAAGCGCTGCCACCAACGGCCCTTGTAAGTCCAGCCGGGAATGGCCTGTGCCAACTGGCGGCCAATGCTTTCGGAAGGATCAAGACAGGATTGAGGCTCCTGGAAGATCATCGAAACGTTGTGGCCAACCAGTTTGCGCCGTTCACGCGGGCTGA
The DNA here is from genome assembly GCF_046269175.1 of Serratia sp. J2. Lineage (NCBI taxonomy): Bacteria > Pseudomonadati > Pseudomonadota > Gammaproteobacteria > Enterobacterales > Yersiniaceae > Serratia > Serratia sp. J2. Next base: position 98,081 of record NZ_JBKABN010000004.1, on the reverse strand, counting down.
GCTGCAACAGATCGATATCGTCAAAGCGGAAGCGGTCGGCGGTGACGCGCCAGTTATCTTTGGTCACGCCGCATATGGCTTTGGCGATCAGGCTTTTTCCTGAGCCGGATTCGCCTACCAGGCCGCGCACTTCACCTTCGGTCAGCGTCATGCTGACGCGATCGACGGCCTTCACCGGCCCTTCGGCGGTCATAAATTCAATCGTCAGATTGCGGATATCGAGTAACGGCATTATTCCACTCCCGCATTGATCGCACGGCGTATTCCGTCGCCCAACAGGTTAACCAGCAACACGCTGATCAGAATAGCGGCACCGGGCAGCATCACGGTCCAAGGTGCGACATACACCAACTCCAACGAATCGCCTAACATGGCTCCCCATTCCGGGGAAGGCAACTGCGCCCCCAGATCGAGGAAGCCCAACGCCGCGATGTCGAGAATGGCCATCGACAACGCGCGGGTGAATTCGGTGATCAGTACGGCGGCAATGTTCGGCACCACGGCGTACCACAGGATCTGCATTGTCGAAGCGCCATCCAGACGGGCTGCGACTACGTACTCTTTTTCCAGCTCATCGTGCACTGCGCTGTAGATGGTACGCACCATCCGTGGCAACAGCGCCAGCCAAACGGCCAGCATGGCGTGTTCCAGCTTCGGCCCGAGGAATGCCACCACGATAATCGCCAGCAGCAGTGAAGGGATGGAGAGCAGGGTATCGAGAATATGGTTGAGCATCGCAGACAGCAGGCCATGGGTGACCCCGGCAAACACACCGAGGATCACGCCACAAAGGGCGGCGGCGATGGTCACAATCAGTGCCGAACCATAGGTGGCGGCGGTGCCGGTCAGCAAGCGGCTGAGGATATCGCGGCCCAGATCGTCGGTGCCCAGGAAGAACGACACGTTGCCGTAGCGTGACCAGGAGGGCGGTAGCAACTGATATCCCAAGAATTGCTGATCGAGGGCGTAAGGTGCCAGCAGGCTGCCGAACAGGGAAAGCAGCAGCAGGCCGATCATCCCATAAAAACCAATCATCGCCAAAGTGTCGCCATAGAAAATCCGCCAGGTATAGAGCAGCGGGCTAGGCATTTTCTTTTCGCGGTATACGTTATCGAAGGGCATACCATTCCTTATGTTTCAGCGGGTTGGTCGCCGCGCCCAGAATGTCGGCCAGCACGTTAATGGTGATCACCAGCGTGCCGATCACCATCACGCCTGCGGAGATGGCCGCATAGTCCTGTTGGCGGATGGCATTGATCAGCCAGCGCCCCAGCCCTGGCCAACTGAACACCACCTCGGTGATCATGGCCAGCGTGAGCATGGTAGAAAATTGTAGACCGAGCTTCGGGATGATCGGCGGTAACGCGTTGTGCAGCACGTGACGGCGGATAATGGTAAAGCGCGACAGGCCACGGGTTGCTGCAGCCTTGATGTAGTTCTGGCTGAGAACATCGTCGGTGCTGATGCGCATCAAGCGGATCACCTCGGTGATTGGAGCCACTGCCAGAGCGGCAATCGGTAGCACCATATGGCGCAGCGCACTGGCAATCATCTCGTTGCGATAAGGCGAGTCAGACAGCCAGGCGTCAACCAGCGCCAGACCGGTGACCTGCTTGACCTGATACAGCAGATCGAAACGGCCCGACACCGGCAGCCAGCCAAGATGCAGTGAAAAATAGAGCATCAACAGCAGTGCCAGCCAGAACACCGGGATGGAAAAGCCCAGCAGGGCGAAGGTACTGATGGCGGTATCCTGCCACTTGCCGCGCATCACACCGGCAATAATACCCAGCGGAATACCGATAAACAGGGCCAGCGTGAAGGCTAAAATGCACAGTTCCATGGTGGCCGGGAACACTTCGCGCAGCTGTTCGCTGATCGCCTGGCCATTGATGCTGGAGACACCAAAGTCCCAGTGCAGCAGGCTGACGAAATAGAACTGGTAGGCGTCCAACAAGGCGGCACCGTTTAGCGGCGCGCGCGGGGTGAAGTAGCTCAGGCTGAAGCTGACCAGCGTCAGGAAAAACAGCGTGATCAGCAGCAACAGGATGCGGCGTAAGGTAAAGATAATCACTTTTTCGCGGCCTCCGCCGGTTCACGGTACACCCCGGCAAATGATGAGTTGCCGAACGGGCTCAACACCAGTCCTTTAATATCATAACGGTAGGCCTGCAAACGCAAAGAGGAGGCCAGCGGCAATACCGGCAACTGCTGTTCGAGGATTTTCTGCGCCTGCTGATAATGCTCGATACGCTGTGATAACTGCTGTGACAACAAGGCGTCCTGCAACTGTTCATCAAAAGCGGGATCACACCAGTGAGCATAGTTGGTTTGCGAACGGATTGCCGCACAGCTCAGCAGCGGGCGGAAGAAGCTGTCCGGATCGTTACTGTCGGTTGACCAGCCGGTGAGCGTCAGATCGTGGTTCATCTCCATCAGCCGGGCTTCCTGGAAGCGGCCTTCTACCGGAACAATGGTGAGATTAATGCCGACCTGAGCCAAATCCGCCTGTAGCAACTCCGCCGTTTTCAACGGGCTGGGGTTATAGGATTGCGATGCGGTAGGCACCCACAGCTTCAGGTCCAGCGGCCCCACGCCAGCTTCGCGCAGCATTTCTCTCGCCTTGGCCGGATCGTATTCAGTAACGTGAGCATCATTATCATAGGCCCAGGAGGCGCGCGGCAGGATCGACGCGGCGGTCTCTGCCGTGCCGTAATAGATCGATTGCATCAGGCGCTGGTTGTTAATGGCTAACGCAATAGCCTGGCGCACTTTTAGGTTATCCAGCGGCGGCTTGCGGGTGTTGAAGGCCAGATAGGCGATATTCATCCCTGGGCGCAGCGTCAGGCGTAAACGCGGATCGTCGCGCAGGATCGAAAGCTGGCTGGCGGCGGGGTAGGCCAGAACATCGCACTCGCCGGTCAGCAATTTGGATAAGCGGCCTGTCCCTCCGGCCCCCATATCGATCACCACCTGCGGCATGCGCGGTTTCCCTTTCCAGTAAACGTCATTACGTGCCAGGCGGATATATTGCCCGGAACGGTATTCGTTCAACAAGAATGGGCCGGTGCCGACCGGTTCACGATCGATCATTTCCTGGGTGCCATCCAGCGTCAGGTTGTCGGCATATTCTGCCGATAGCACCGGCGCATAATGGGTCGCCAGATGCCACAAAAAGGACGCATCCGGCGCCTGCAAGCGGAACTCGACGGTGTATTGGTCCAGTTTTTTTACGCTTTGCACGGAGTCGGCAAACTGCAAACTGTCGAAGTACGGGTATTCACCGCCGTTGACATTGTGGAACGGATGCTTCTGGTCAAACACCCGCTGGAAGCTGAACACCACATCGTCGGCGTTCATTTTGCGGGTGGGTTGGAACCAGGCAGTGGTCTGGAAAGGCACGTCCCGGCGCAGGTGGAAGCGGTAGGTAGCACCGTTGTCCAGCACTTCCCAACTTTCCGCCAGTTCTGGGATCAGGCGGTAAGTGTAGGGGTCGACATCCAGCAGCCGATCGTAAAGCTGGGCGGCCAGGGTATCGACCGTCAGGCCGCTACTGGCCATCTGCGGATTGAAGGTGTTCAGAATGCCGCTCACGCAATAGACAAAGCCGCTCTGGCGGATGTCTGCTGGCGGTGGTGCTGCGCTGGGCACAGCCGGTGTCGCGGCCAGGGCAGACGTTGCCAGGCAGCCGAGCGACATTATCCAAAGAGGTAAACCACGCATAGACGCTTCATGGGTTATTAAGCAATAACGATAGTGTATCGCACTCTGACCAACAGCCCAATTCCTTGAGCAAAATGGCTGAAATTTCGGCGGTTTGGTTAAGCTTGCTGCTGTTTTCTGGCGGGCCGGCCTAACCCTGCAATCAGTGCTGGTGGATAATTACCCAAGCTTAGTGTGGTAATGAGAAAAATTCTCAACAAATTGCTTTACAGATGATACTGAGAACCATTATCATCACTTGGCAGTTCACGGAAGGCCACACCTTGTGGCCCTTTGTGGAAGGCACGACATTGCTCACATTGCTTCCAGTGTTTACTTAGCCAGCTCGGGTGCTGGCTTTTTTTTGCCTCTATTTCAGGTGAACCGCAAAGCCGGAGCGGCCTGGGGCAATGTCTTCTCGCAGCGTTAACTGTGGAATAGCATAATCGCCAAAATTTTGCTTACGGAATGGCAAAGGCTCGGTACTGGCCAGCGCGTCCAGCCGTTTCCCCAGCGCCGAGCATAGATCGGGGAATTTTGCCTCGTCGAAGCGATCGGTGCGGTACGCCACAAACGGTGGTAGCACATCAAAACCGGGGTAATACAGAATGCCATGGTGAATAGGGAACAGAATATCCTCTATCGGGCCGTTGATACCGCGCGGGCTGTAATGAGACTCCCAACCGCCAGCGGTAACCAGCAACATAGCCCGTTTCCCTGCCAGCGTACCTTCGCCATAACGATCTCCCCAATGTGTATCGGAATGCTCGCCAACCCCGTACGCAAAGCCATAGGCATACACGCGTTCTACCCAACCTTTGAGGATGGCTGGCATGGAGAACCACCACAGCGGAAACTGTAGGATAACGGTATCCGCCCAGAGTAACTTCTCTTGTTCCAGCGCAATATCTTCACTTTGCGTTCCTCGTTCCAGAGCGATCCGGGAATCCATCGCCGGATTAAACCGGGCAGTGCTATCCCTATCCGTTCGGTCTTCGCCATCCAAAGAGGCTTTCCATTTCATGGCGTACAGATCGGAAACCTGTACCTGATGCCCAGCGTCCTGCAGATGTTTGACCGCAAAGTTTTTTAGTGAGCCATTAAGCGATTGGGCTTCTGGGTGAGCGTAGACCAGCAGAATATTCATCATTGAGTTCCATTGCTGAAAAGAGATCAACAGAGTAGGTTAGCGCCAGGTATAGTTAAAATTGATTTAGATGATTACAGGTATTTGCATGAGTAATTTCGGCAGGCTGGATCTCAATCTCCTGGTGACGTTGGATGTGTTACTGATGGAATTGAACGTTACGCGCGCGGCGGAGCGGTTATCGCTGTCGCAACCTTCGGTAAGCGCCCATCTGGCCAAGCTGAGAGCGTTTTTCGACGATCCTCTGCTGCTACCGGGCCCAAGAGGAATGCGGCCAACGGCCAGGGCCGAGGCTTTACGTGAACCTTTGCGGCAGGCGTTGGAAGTGCTGGAACACACCGTTTCACCTGTCAGCCCTTTTGAGGCGGCTAGCGCGAATATCACCTGGCGTGTTGCCGCATCCGATTATGGCGAATCCACGGTGCTGTTGCCCGCATTGGCACGGCTTCGTCAGGCCGCCCCCAACAGCCGGTTGGCGGTGTTGGAACTGACACCGACCAAGATTGCCCGACAGGCGGAGATGGGGGAGATCGATCTGGCCTTTCACACTCAGGACTGCGCACCACCGGGGATGCGTCAACGCGTGTTATTCAAGGAAAAGTATGTGTTGGTGGGCCGCATCGGTCATCCTGCGTTGACGGCTCGCCCAACGCTGGCGCAATTTAGCCAACTGGAGCACGTGGTGGTTTCGCCAAACGGCGGGGGATTTAGTGGCATCACCGATCACACGCTGGAGCAGGTTGGGCTTTCGCGGCGGGTGGTACTTTCCGTCCCGCATTTTCTGTTTGTGAAATCGGTGATCGGCAAGACGGATCTGGTTGCTATGCTGCCTGAACGCCTGGTACGTGACAGCCCTGAAGTACAGATTGCCGAGCCGCCAGTGGAGATCCCAGGCTATGAGCTGGCAATGCTGTGGGATGAGCGTTCGCATCGCGATCCCGCCCATCAATGGTTACGCGAATTGATCGCCCAGTCGGTTTAACTTCCCTCTGGTTCGCTACCTTGCAGCAGCGCATGCTTTTTCAACATGCCGCGTAGCTGATGATAGGTCAGCCCCAGCAAATCGGCAGCTTTGCGCTGATTGAAACGACCTTGTTTCAAGGCCATTTCCAACAGGGTTTTCTCCTGCTGGTGCTGCCAGCTTTTAAAATCCAGCGGCAATGCTGGTAAATCACCGGTCGGCGCGATGACCTCATCATCAAGCGGCTCCGAACGCTTGGCAAAGGGGTTAATGATGATCTCATCAAGTTCATCCTGGTCTGAACCATGGCGGTAAACGGAACGCTCCACCACGTTTTTCAGCTCACGTACGTTACCCGGCCAGGAGTAGTCAAGCAACGTCGAACGCGCATGTTCACTGAAGCCGGGGAACAACGGCAGTGACAGCTCGCGGCACATCTGAATGGCGAAATGCTCGGCCAACAGCATGATGTCTTGCTGGCGTTGGCGCAGCGGCGGCAGTTGCACCACGTCGAACGCCAGGCGGTCCAGCAGATCGGCACGGAATTTACCGGCGGCGGCCAGCGCGGGCAGATCGTCATTGGTGGCACACACCAGCCGGACATCCACCCGCAGCGGTTGGCTGCCCCCTACGCGCTCCAGATGGCCGTATTCAATCACCCGCAGCAGCTTTTCTTGCACCAGCATTGGCGCGGTTGCCAATTCATCCAGAAACAGGGTGCCGCCATCGGCACGTTCAAAACGGCCAAGGTGGCGTTTTTGTGCGCCGGTAAACGCGCCAGCCTCATGGCCAAACAGCTCCGAGTCCAGCAGGTTTTCATTCAGCGCCGCACAGTTGAGGGAGATAAACGGCCCTTGCCAACGATTGGAAAGGTAGTGCAAACGGTGAGCGATCAGCTCCTTACCCGTGCCGCGCTCACCGATCACCAGCACCGGTTTGTTGAGCTTGGCCAACTGTGAAACTTGCTCCAGCACTTCCACAAAGGCGTTGGCCTCGCCCAACAGGTTCTCTAACGGTTCGCTCATGATGAAATTCGCCAATGTTTGGTGAAAACACTCACTCTACAGCAAGCGTCGCGAGAGTCAAAAATAAATAACCTTTGTATTTCAATGAAATAAAAGTTGGCACGCTTCTTGATTAACTCTTTGGGCAAGTTGTATAACTTAACTCGGCGCTTCAGACGCCTTCAGAACCAAGAGGAAGTAAATTATGGGTATCTTTTCTCGTTTTGCCGACATCGTGAACGCCAACATCAATACTCTGCTCGATAAAGCAGAAGACCCGCAAAAGCTGGTGCGTTTGATGATCCAGGAAATGGAAGACACGCTGGTTGAAGTACGCTCCACTTCAGCGCGTGCCCTGGCAGAGAAAAAGCAGCTGCTGCGCCGCATTGAACAGGGTGAAAACCAGATCAATGACTGGCAGGACAAAGCCGAACTGGCGCTGCGTAAAGATAAAGAAGATCTGGCCCGTGCGGCGTTGATCGAAAAACAGAAAGTGGCCGATCTGCTTGCTACGCTGAGCCAGGAAGTGGCTACCGTAGAAGAGACGCTGGCCCGCATGAAGAGTGAAATTGGCGAGCTGGAAAACAAGCTGACCGAAACCCGGGCACGCCAGCAGGCATTAACGCTGCGCCATCAGGCGGCTTCTTCTTCACGGGATGTGCGTCGCCAGCTGGACAGCGGTAAACTGGATGAGGCAATGGCGCGTTTTGAACAGTTTGAGCGCCGTATCGACCATATGGAAGCCGAAGCGGAAAGCGTCAGCATTGGCAAAAAGAAAAGCCTGCATCAGGAGTTTGCCGAACTGCAGGCAGACGATGCCATCAGTGAGCAACTGGCGGCAATGAAAGCCAAGATGAACCGCCCGGAATAATGCTTAAGCGGCCACCCAGCGTGGCCGCCACACTAAGGCCAATAAGAAGGAATTGAGATGAGTGCTCTATTACTTGCCATCCCGTTGACAATCTTTGTGTTGTTTGTCGCACCGATTTGGCTTTGGTTGCATTACAGCAACCGGCAACAGAGCGGCGTTCAACTGAGTCATCAGGAGATGCAACGTCTGACGCAACTGGGGGAGCAGGCCTCACGCATGCGCGATCGTATTCAGGCGTTGGAAGACATTCTTGATGCGGAACACCCGAATTGGAGGCAGTCGTAATGCGTAGAGACCAGGACAGAGGAAAGTATGGCGATCGTCGCGATCGTTCTTACTACAACGACGACAGCGGTTCATACAAGGGCAACACCTTAGGCAGTAAAAAACTGTACCGTGTGCCTGAAGAAGGCATGCTGAAGGGCGTTTGCGCTGGTCTTGCCCACTATTTTGACGTGCCCGTGCGTTTGATCCGAGTGATTGCCGTGCTGTCGCTGTTCTTCGGGCTGTTTTTCATTACGGTGGTCGCCTATATCGCCTTGGTCTTCGTGCTTGAGGAGGCTCCAGCCAGCCGTTATCAGGATGAACATCAGGCCACACCGCGCCAGTTGCTTGATAAGCTGGAATATGAATTGAGCAGTGGAGAGGAGCAGTTGCGCAAGGTCGAACGTTACGTCACGTCTGACACCTTTGGTGTGCAGAGCCGCTTTCGCCACCTGTAATCTCTTTTAACGATGCACGGGCCTGCGTACGCCGCAGGTCAGGCATTGCACCTACATTTTCCCCAATATTTGCCGGAGGGCAGAAACCATGAGCAAAACCTATGCGATTAATGCCCCAAAAACCGCTTCACCAAAATGGGGAGTAAGTGCATTGTTGAAGACCTTGTCTAAAGTCATCATCATAGCGCTAATGAGTTATGGCCCGGCGGGGGCAACCGCGTGGTTGCTGAAAACCGTCAGCCGCAAACCGCTGCGTTACGTGTTGGCCCTGTTGCTGGAACCGTTGTTTCGCAAAGGGCTGAACAAGGCGTTCGGGCGCTATGCCAAGGAGAACAATGAAACGACTGCAAAATGAGTTAACTTCGCTGGTCAATCGCGGAATGGATCGCCATCTGCGTCTGGCAGTAACCGGCTTGAGCCGCAGCGGTAAGACGGCGTTTATCACCGGATTGGTCAATCAATTACTCCATGTTCACAGCGGCGCGCGTATGCCGCTGTTTTCCCCTGTGCGGGAAGAAAGGTTGTTGGGTGTAAAACGCATTCCTCAACGCGACCTCGGTATCCAACGTTTCACCTACGACGAAGGCCTGGCGCAGCTGTATGGCAATCCGCCAAGTTGGCCAACACCAACCCGTGGCGTCAGCGAAATCCGTCTGGCGCTGCGCTACCGTTCTAATGATTCACTGCTGCGCCATTTTAAAGAAACCTCCACGCTGTATCTGGAAATCGTCGACTATCCTGGCGAATGGCTGCTGGATTTGCCGATGCTGGAACAGGACTACCTGGCCTGGTCACGTCAGATGGCTGGGTTGTTGCAGGGCGACCGCGCGCGCTGGGCTGAGCCTTGGCTGGCATTGTGCAAAGATCTCGATCCGTTGGCCCCGGCGGATGAAAACAAGCTGGCGGCGATCGCTCAGGCTTATACCGACTACCTGCTGCGCTGTAAGGCCGAAGGGTTGCACTTTATTCAGCCTGGGCGCTTTGTGCTGCCTGGCGATATGGCTGGCGCGCCCGCGTTGCAGTTCTTCCCGTGGCCAAACGTCGATGCGGCAGGGGAATCTCGCCTGGCGCAGGCGGACAAACATACCAATGCGGGCATGCTGCGCGCCCGTTTTAACTATTATTGCCAGTCGATCGTCAAGGCATTTTATAAAGAGCACTTTGTGCGTTTCGATCGCCAAATTGTGCTGGTGGACTGCCTGCAACCGCTCAACAGCGGGCCGCAGGCGTTTAATGATATGCGTCTGGCGCTGACCCAGTTGATGCAAAGTTTCCACTACGGTAAGCGTACGCTGTTTCGCCGCCTGTTTTCGCCGACCATCGACAAACTGATGTTCGCGGCAACCAAGGCGGACCATATCACCGCCGATCAGCACGCCAATCTGGTTTCGCTGTTACAGCAACTGGTGCAGGAGGCCTGGCAGAATGCCGCATTTGAAGGCATCAGCATGGACTGTGTCGGCCTGGCTTCGGTACAGGCGACCGAAAGCGGCATTGTCGATCATCATGGGCAGCCGATCCCAGCATTGAAAGGTCACCGTCTGGACGATGGCGCGCCGCTGACGGTCTTCCCTGGCGAAGTGCCTGCGCGCCTGCCTGGTCCAGCATTCTGGCAGCAGCAAGGTTTCCATTTTGACCAGTTCCGCCCACGTATGATGAGCGTTGATAGTCCGTTACCGCATATCCGTCTGGACGCGGTGATGGAGTTTTTATTGGGAGATAAATTGCGATGAGCGAGCCGTTAAAACCGCGTATCGATTTTGCCGAGCCGTTGCAGCCACCACAGGAACCGGTGTTGCGCGCAGGCTTGGAGTTTGACGAACAGCAGGCCGAGAAATTCTATCCGGCAGCGCCAGAGATGGAGCAGGAAGAAGAGGAAGGGCGCGCTGAAGGCATTGTTAACGCCGCGTTGAAACCCAAGCGCAGCCTGTGGCGCAAAATGGTTAACGCCGGATTGATGCTGTTTGGCGTCAGCGTGGTGGCTCAAGGTGTCCAGTGGGTGCATACCTCCTGGGTGCAGCAGGATTGGATCGCGCTGGGTGGTGGGATCGCTGGTGGGCTGATCGTCTTCGCTGGTATCGGTTCGGTGGTGGGGGAATGGCGGAGGCTATACCGCCTACGCCAACGTGCTGAAGAGCGTGACGAAGCTCGGGAACTGCTGCACAGCCACGGCCTGGGGAGAGGGCGCGAGTTTTGTGAAAAGCTGGCGCGTCAGGCCGGGTTGGATCAAGGGCACCCTGCATTGCAACGCTGGCAAGCTTCATTACATGAAACCCAGAACGACCGCGAAGTGGTTGCGCTGTATGCCAAGCTGGTGCAGCCGGTGCTGGATAATCAGGCGCGGCGCGAAATCAGCCGCTCGGCGGCAGAGTCGACGCTGATGATTGCTGTCAGCCCGCTGGCCTTGGTGGACATGGCCTTTATCGCCTGGCGCAATATCCGCCTGATTAACCGCATTGCGGCCTTGTATGGCATCGAACTGGGCTATTTCAGCCGCATCCGTCTATTCCGCCTGGTGTTGCTGAATATCGCCTTTGCTGGCGCATCTGAACTGGTGCGGGAAGTGGGCATGGACTGGATGTCGCAGGATATTGCGGCGCGCTTGTCTGCGCGCGCCGCGCAGGGGATAGGGGCCGGTTTGTTGACGGCGCGGTTGGGCATCAAGGCCATGGAACTGTGCCGCCCGTTACCCTGGTTAGAAGGCGATAAGCCAAAACTGGGTGATTTCCGTGGTCAATTGATAAACCAGCTGAAAGACACGATGAAAAAAGGTCAAAGCAAAGTCTGACTCCGCCAGGCTGCGTCAATCAGACGCAGCCTTATGGCCGCCCCGCCAAAAACGCCTTCCTTTCGAACGTCTCTGCAATACCCATTAATTGTTAATGATAAGTTAATCAAGTGTTTGTTTTGCGGTCTTGGTCACGAAAAATCCCACGGACAGCGGCAAAGAAGACGGTATATTTGATCAACAATTAATCTGAATATCTGACTGCGCCAGCGGAGAATCGTGCAGTATTCACTCGCCGCTTCGGCACCAAGACATCAATCCCAAGGACAGGAGGTAATGAACATGCCGCACCGTGAGCCGAACTTAGAGGCCTTCCAACCCTATGCCGATGAAAGCCAAACCCTCCGTCGACATATTCATCAGTACCCTGAACTGGGATTCGAAGAACGACAAACCGCCGATCTGGTAGCGAGAAAGCTTGAGGAGTGGGGGTATCAGGTGACACGTGGGCTCGGTATCACCGGCCTGGTTGGGACGTTGAAAAGGGGCAACAGCCCCCGCACGTTAGGTATTCGGGCAGATATGGATGCTTTGCCGATCCTGGAAAATACGCAACTCCCTTACAGCAGCCAGCACGAAGGTATCATGCATGCCTGTGGGCATGACGGCCACACCGCGATGCTGCTTGGCGCGGCACATTATCTGGCCGATCACGCCTGTTTCGATGGCACCTTGCACCTCATTTTTCAACCCGCAGAAGAGGGGTTGGCCGGTGCCCAGAAGATGATCGACGACGGCCTGTTTAAACGCTTCCCTTGTGACGCCGTTTTTGCCATGCACAACATGCCAGGCTTCCCGCAGGGGCAATTTGTCTTTGGTGAGGGGGCGTTTATGGCTTCCAGTGATACGGTCACCCTCACCATCCACGGCAAAGGGGGACATGGCGCGATGCCGAAGGGCACCGTTGATGCCGTGGTCGTCGGGGCCAGCATTGTGATGGCATTGCAGACGATCGTCGCGCGTAATCTGGGGGCGCAAGAACCGGGCGTGATCACCGTAGGTTCATTCCAGTCAGGCATGGCCAGTAATGTCATCGCGGACTCAGCGGTATTAAAGTTAAGCGTGCGTGCGTTGGATCCGCAGGTCAGGGAATGGCTGGAAGAGCGAATCAAGACGTTAGTGGCGGCCCAGGCGGCGTCATATGGTGCCAGGATCGATATTGACTATGATCACACCTATCCCGTGTTGGTCAACCAACCGGAGATGACCCGCTTTGCCAAACAGGTGGCGCAAAATTTAATGGGTGAAAGTCATCCGCAGCAGGTGATTGATATTCCGGAACCGCTGATGGGCAGCGAAGATTTTGCCTTTATGCTGAACCAGTGCCCGGGCAGTTATTTATTATTAGGTAACGGCCAGGGGGAAAATAGCTGCATGGTACACAACCCCGGCTATGATTTTAATGATGCAATCATACTCAAAGGGATCGCATATTGGTCTGCATTGACGCAGGAATTCCTGAAGGAATAAACCTCGGTCTTTAATAAGCTGGTGATGCTCCTGAATTTGTTGGGGTCGAAAATGTTCGATCCCTGCATAACATCGATTATCTGGACGGGTGCAGCATGCGGCGCCCCGACAAATTAAATTAAGGACCGGCCATGGATAGCGTCAAGGAAAGAAAATCCCCGGCAAGGGCCATTGTGGCTACCACGTTAGGCAATGGCTTAGAGTTTTTTGATCTGGTGCTTTACGCATTTTTTGCGACCTATATAGCAAAAGCTTATTTCCCCGCGACAGACCCTTTGGTGAGCATGACGATGACCTTCCTGATCTTTGGGATGGGTTATCTTGCCAGGCCGCTGGGGGCGCTGGTCATCGGCCATTATGCCGATAAAAAAGGGCGCAAGCCTGCCATGACGTTGACGTTCCTGCTGATGGGGCTCAGTACCCTGACGATTGGTATCACCCCGTCATATGAAAGCATCGGGACTGCGGCCCCGATCATTATTACCCTGGCCAGGCTGATGCAAGGCTTCTCCGCAGGCGGTGAGTTAGGCGCATCCACTACACTGCTGGTGGAGTATGCCAAACCCCATAATCGTGGGTTTTACGGGGGATGGCAGGTAGCGAGCCAAGGTGCGGGCAACGTATTTGCCGCCATGACGTTGGTGATCCTGGTTAATTGTATGCCAGAGGCGAGTGTGGAAGCCTGGGGCTGGCGCATCCCGTTCCTGTTTGGCATCGTGATTGTTCCGGTGGGGCTGTATATTCGCTTTAAGCTGGAAGAAACCGCCACTCACACCTTACCAACGGCTACCGAAAGCGTCAGCAAAATACCCCTGCTGGAAGTGATAACTACCTACTATAAAGAAACCTTGGCGGGAATTTTGCTGACGATGGGGGGAACCATTCCACATATGATCATCATGTTTTATATTCCCAACTATGCCATCAGCATATTAAAACTGGATACCAGCTATAGCATGTTAATCGGTGCCATCGCCGGTTTGATTACGTTGATTGGCGGGCCGCTGGCGGGGATGTGGTCAGATAACGTTGGCAGGGTCCGATTGATTGCCTGGGCGAGAATAGCGATTGTTGTGCTGATTTATCCGGCGTTTTATTTACTCAGCACCTACCCCAGTGTTGAAATGCTGTTTGCGGTGATGATTGTACTGAGCATTATCAATATTATCGGTGCTTCGCCTTCCATCACCATTTTGCCAGAAATATTCCCAAGGCGGGTAAGAACTACCGGGTTGTCGCTGGTTTATAGCGTTGCCGTGGGGATTTTTGGCGGCTTCTCATTATCGGTGGCTTCCTATCTGATCAAGTTAACCGGTAATACCACGGCTCCGGCGTTTTACGTGATTGCCGGCTGTGTTTTATCGCTGTTCGCCTTCCTGTATATCAAGGAAACCAGCCAGGCTCCGCTCAATTAATGACCTTCCGGTGCAACCCTCTCATTTAGTGAGAGGGGCTGCTCTTTTGGGTAATCCAGGTCACTTCATCACCCACGATCTTGCGGCTGAACACGTCTTCTATCAGAGACGGTTAAAGCGCCATTACCACTTATAGCCCATGTTCACGCTGTAGTCAGGATCCTGATTGGTGGAGTAGGGATCGGATTGGCGAAGGCGATCGGTTTTTTTCACTGGGCGATTTAGCGTCGAATACGATTTGTCGCGCGGGCGGCTGCAGCTGGGATGATCGCATTCTAGATTGGCACTGAAGCCGGTTTTATCTTCTGATTCTGACCAGATCACTGGCGCCTTGGCGGTTTTTTCCGCGGGCCCAGGCGCGGCTTTGGGGGCGGGGGCGGCTTTGATGCTGGGTTCCGGCGCCTTGTAGGATAGGTCCAGCGCCAGGGTTGGGGCGCTCAACAACAGCGTGGCGCAGCAGAATGCCGCCAGTGTATGCTTTCTAGGCATGGTCAATCTCTCTTTAATAGTTACGCCACGCAACTATAAAATAGTCAGACGAGAATTACTATCATTTGTAACCGGTAAGGGCCATTTTCTCAGTTTGTAACCGCAGATTGACGAAAGAACATCCCCCTGTGAGCGCATGATAATCCGCTGCCAAAATAATGCTGAATGTGATAACTCTCTAGAAATAAGCTAAAATTACGCCGATGGTGTTATTGGGTGGCGTTTAAAACCGCTAATAGCAGTGATAAACTGGAGCTCTGTCAACTTTTGCTGACAGATCGCTTCTACCTTCCGGGGGGAGAGGTTATCATCATCACCAGACATCCCCGCACCTGCAGAGATAAGGCCAATACTGATGCGTTTGGAAGTATTTTGCGAAGACCGTCTCGGTCTCACTCGAGAATTACTCGATCTTTTGGTATCGCGCGGTATCGACCTGCGCGGCATCGAAATTGATCCTATCGGCCGTATTTACCTCAATTTTTCCCAGCTGGATTTTGATACCTTCCGCGCGCTGATGGCGGAGATCCGGCGCATCAGCGGTGTGACCGATGTGCGCACCGTTAACTTTATGCCTTCCGAACGTGAACACCGTGCGTTACGTGCGCTGCTGGAGTCGATGCCGGAACCGGTATTTTCCATCGATATGAAAGGCAAGGTGGAACTGACAAACCCGGCGGCTCAGACGCTGTTCAACTTCAGCGAAGACAAGATCCGCAATCAAACGGCGAGCCAGCTGATTGGTGGCTATAACTTTGGCCGCTGGCTGGAGAGTGAAGACACTAAGCCGCATTCCGAACGGGTGGTGATCCGCAGCCAGGATTTCCTGATGGATATCACCCCGATCTATCTGGAAGATGAGCAACAGCAGAATGCTCCCGTGGGCGCCGTGGTCATGCTCAAATCCACCGCCCGCATGGGCCGCCAGCTGCAGAACCTGTCGGTGAATGATGATACCGAGTTTGACCATATTGTCGCCGTCAGCCCGAAAATGCGCCACGTGCTGGAGCAGGCGCGCAAGTTGGCCATGCTGGATGCCCCATTGCTGATTGTGGGCGATACCGGCACGGGGAAAGATATTTTAGCGCGGGCCTGCCATCTGCGCAGCCCACGTGGCAAACAGCCGTTCCTGGCGCTGAACTGTGCCGCCTTGCCGGACGATGTGGTGGAGAGCGAACTGTTTGGCCATGCGCCGGGTGCTTATCCAAATGCGTTGGAAGGTAAGAAGGGCTTCTTTGAGCAGGCCAACGGTGGCTCGGTGTTGCTGGATGAGATTGGCGAGATGTCGCCGCGCATGCAAACCAAACTGCTGCGTTTCCTCAACGACGGTACGTTCCGCCGGGTAGGGGAAGAGCATGAGGTGCATGTGGACGTCCGGGTGATCTGCGCCACGCAGAAAAACCTGACCGAGCTAGTGCAGCGCGGTGAATTCCGTGAAGATCTCTATTACCGTTTGAACGTGCTGACCATCACCATCCCGCCGCTGCGCGAACGCCCGCAGGATATCATGCCGCTCACCGAGCTGTTTGTGGCGCGCTTTGCCGATGAACAAGGGGTCGCCAGGCCGAAACTGGCCAACGATCTCAGTAGCTTCCTCTGCAAGTACGGTTGGCCGGGCAACGTGCGCCAACTGAAGAACGCCATCTATCGTGCCCTGACCCAAACGGACGGCTACGAGCTGCGCCCGCAAGATATCATTCTGCCAGATTTTGAGGTGGAGATAGCGCTAGGGGATGAAGTGATGGAAGGCTCGCTGGATGATATCAGCAAGCGTTTTGAACGCTCGGTGCTGACTCGTCTTTATCGCACTTATCCCAGCACCCGCAAACTGGCCAAGCGCTTGGGCGTCTCGCATACGGCAATTGCCAATAAGCTGCGGGAATACGGGCTGAGCAATCGCAAGCTTACCGACGACAGCGAAGAATAGCGCCACTTTATTTCAGGCATAAAAAAGCCCGGCTTAAAAAACCGGGCTTTTTGGTCTCTACAGGCTTATTTCAGCGCGGCAAGCGCGGCATCGTAATCTGGCTCGGTGGTAATTTCATTTACCAGCTCGCTATACAGCACGTTGTCTTGGCCATCCAGCACCACCACGGCGCGCGCGGTCAGACCGGCCAATGGGCCTTCGACAATCTCTACACCATACGCCTGCTTGAAATCACCGCCGCGCAGGGTAGACAGGGTAACCACGTTGTTCAGGCCTTCTGCACCGCAGAAGCGTGACTGGGCGAACGGCAGGTCGGAAGAGATACACAGGACCATGGTGTTATCCAGGCCACTCGCCAACTGGTTGAATTTACGCACCGATGCGGCACAGACGCCGGTATCAATGCTTGGGAAGATGTTCAGGACTTTGCGTTTACCCACGAAGCTGCTCAGGGCAACGTCTGACAGGTCTTTGGCAACCAGGGTAAAGCTTTTTGCCTGCTCGCCCTGCTGTGGCAGTTTGCCTGCTACAGTGACAGGGTTGCCTTGAAAATGTACGGTCTGAGTCATTGCTCGGTTCCTTTCAACGATGTTTATACAAAGATGTGAAGCCGATTAACACCGGGTTCACAATCTCGAAGCAGTTTAAGGCAACAATCGCACCTTGGATAGATAAAGTTTATAAACTGCAGGTATAGTGGACTGACTTTATGCGCTTTTTTCGCTCGGGAGCCGTTATGAGAAGCATGCGTTTTTACTCTGAAGCCTGGCCATTGCATACCGCCTTTGTGATCGCACGCGGTAGCCGGACCGAAGCCAAAGTCGTGGTGGTCGAGATTGAACAGCAGGGTATGCGCGGTGTCGGTGAATGCACCCCTTATCCGCGCTATGGCGAGAGCGAAACCTCAGTGATGGAGCAGTTGGCCGACGTGTCTGCGGCCATCGCACAAGGGGTGACCCGGCAGGAGTTGCAACGCCTGATGCCCGCAGGGGCGGCTCGTAACGCGGTCGATTCGGCATTGTGGGATTTGGAATGCCGCCTGGCTGGCAAAGATCTGTGGCAATTGAGCGGCATTACCGCACCGGAACGCGTAGTGATGGCGCAAACGCTCAGCATCGGCTCGCCCGAAGCGATGGCGTTTGCCGCTAAAGAGCTGGAACAACAGGGCGCGACGTTGCTGAAAATCAAGCTAGACGATCACCTGATCAGCGAAAGGCTGGTGGCGATCCGCACGGCGGTGCCGCAGATGACGTTGATCGTTGATGCCAATGAGTCCTGGCAAGCGGAAGGGTTGGCATCGCGTTGCCAACTGCTGGCGGATTTAGGCGTGGCGATGCTGGAGCAACCCTTACCGGCCAGCGACGACCGCGCCCTGGAAAACTTCATCCATCCATTACCGATTTGCGCCGACGAGAGTTGCCACACCAGCGGCGATTTGCCTCGTTTGGCGGGGCGCTATCAGATGGTCAATATCAAGCTGGATAAAGCCGGTGGGCTGACCGAAGGGTTACAGCTTGCCGCACAGGCGCGGGCGCAGGGCTTCGAGATCATGCTCGGCTGTATGCTCTGTACCTCAAGAGCCATTACTTCGGCGCTGCCGTTGGTGCCCGGCGCCCGTTTTGTGGATCTCGATGGCCCAACCTGGCTGGCAAAAGACGTCGTGCCAGGTTTGGCCTTTGAGTGCGGCGCTATTGAGCTTTCACGCTAGTCAGCGTAGGTCAGCAACTCGACCATGGCGGCCAGGTAGTTTTCACTGGCGGCGTCGGCTGAGATCGGCGGGAACTCGGCGGTGATGCAGGGTAAGGACAAGTCGGCACACCAACTGCCGAAGGACCCTGGCGTTTCATAGCCGACGCTGGTCACCAGCGGCAGGGCAAACTTATGTGCCAGCCAAACGCCCAAAGCGGAGCTTTCCGGATCTTCTATACAGGCCAATGGCTCATGGAAGGACACCACCCAGCGTGGCTTCAGGCGATGGATCAAATGGCACAATCCCTGAGTTTCCGGTTCTGAGCCGGGCCTGCCGCCGGTGGAGAGCCGCACGTCACGAGCCTCTGCCGCACTGTTCCAACGGTAGACCGTATCGCCAGAGCGCCAGTTGGCCGCCGGGAAATTGCGGTTCAGATCGACGCCGTTGGCATTGGAGCGTAACCCAAGCTGGCAACCATCCGGATTGACCGCCAGGATCACATGATGGCGCAGTTGGGCGGGGGCGATACTGCGTAATGCGCAGGATAACGTCACTACCGCGGCAGTTTCATCCCCATGGGTGCCTGCAATCACCAACCCGGTATCCGGGCCGCTTTTGGCCGCTGGGAAATACAGCAGCGGGGCGCCTAACATCGATTTACCGTAAGTTTCACCTGCAACTGCCAGCTGGCCACGCTCACTGCGCGGTCTGTGTTGGGTCATGGGGTTTCCCTTTAAGCCAAAGTCAGAAATAATTGTGATGTTATTGAGTGTATTACGCTTTCGCTCATCTTTCCCAGTCTGTTAAGCGAATAAAGTGATGTCTATTGTTATACTATCGGCAGAGTGCTAACGACAAAGAGGATTTATCATGCCAGTTGCCAGAATAGTCGCGTGTTACAGCGAAAACGAAAAAGACACCATCACCCTACTGTGCGGCGTGGATGCAGAAAACCAGATCCGTCAGGGTGAGTGGTTTGGCGTAGTGAAAAATGACGATGGGCGTGGGGACGAATCCAACTATCCGTTCACCTTGCACGTGGATCATCAGAAAGGGGAGTTCTTCCTCGACTATGGTTTTGACGACGCCGAATCACGCCAGTTGCAAAAGACCGACATCCAGCTCAACCCGCTGGTAGAGAAAGGCTATTTCACCATCTTCGATGAAGAAGAAGGGGAAGAGTTCAGCTATAAGATCGCCAGTATTCATCTTTACGACTGATCCTGCCTAAGCAAACAGCCCGCAGTGCCGATAATGGCTGCGGGCTTTTTTTTTGGATCAAACATCCACTTTTTACATTCTTGTTACGCCAGGCTATAGGTGGCGGGCATCTTTGTGCTATATGATAAAAAATTCATGGGGTTAACTGGGGCATATCTAACATGACGAGAAGAAAAATTCTGGCGAGTTTTCGTTTAACGCTTTGCGCGGTCACCATCAGCGTGGGTATTAGTGGTGCTATGGCAGCTCAGGTTCCCCCAGGTACCGCTCTGGCGGAGAAACAGGAGATCGTCCGGCACATCAAAGATGAGCCGGCGTCACTCGATCCGATTAAAGCCGTGGGCCTGCCAGAAGCGCAGGTGGCACGCGATCTGTTTGAAGGGCTGGTGAATCAGGACGCGCATGGTAAAGTGATCCCCGGTGTCGCTACGCGCTGGCAGACCGCGGATAACCAGACCTATATCTTCACGCTGCGCAAAGATGCCCGCTGGTCCAACGGTGACCCTGTCACGGCGAAAGACTTCGTTTATAGCTGGCAACGGCTGGTCGATCCGAAAAGCCTGTCGCCGTTTGCCTGGTTTGCTCAGCTAGCCGGGATCCAGAATGCCGAAGAGATTATCGCCGGTAAGCTGCCCATCGATAAGCTTGGCGTGGTGGCAGTGGATGACCATACGCTAAAAGTGCAGCTGAACAAGCCTGTGCCCTATTTTGTCAGCCTGACGGCCAATTTCAGCCTGTTCCCGGTACCAAAAGCCGTGGTTGAGCAATACGGCAACGATTGGACCAAAGTGGGCAATCTGGTAGGTAATGGCGCATTCAAACTGCAAGAGCGAGTGGTTAACGAAAAGCTGGTATTGGTGCCGAACGACCATTATTGGGACCATAAACACACCGTGTTGACCAAGGTGACCTTTGTACCCATTAACCAGGAATCCAACGCCACCAAGCGTTATCAGGCTGGTGACATCGATATTACCGAATCCTTCCCGAAAAACATGTACCAAAAGCTGTTGAAGGATATCCCAGACCAGGTTTACACGCCTGATCAACTCGGCACCTATTACTACGCTTTCAATACCCAACGTGCGCCAACCAATGACGTAAGAGTGCGCAAAGCCTTGTCTTACGCTATCGATCGCAAGATCATTGCCGAGAAAGTGCTGGGTACCGGCGAGAAGCCGGCCTACCATTTCACGCCGGATGTCACTGCGGGCTTTAAGCCGGAAACCAGCCTGCTGCAGCAACAGTCCCAGGAAGAGTTGAACGAGCAAGCCAAGGCGCTGATGCAGGCGGCGGGTTATGGTCCGAACCATCCTCTGAAATTGACCCTGCTGTATAACACCTCAGAGAGTCACCAAAAGATTGCCATTGCGGTGGCGTCAATGTGGAAGCAAACCTTGGGCGTTGACGTTAAACTGCAAAATCAGGAGTGGAAAACCTATATCGACAGCCGTAACACCGGCAATTTCGACGTGGTTCGTGCCTCCTGGGTGGGGGATTACAACGAGGCCTCGACCTTCCTGTCGCTGCTGACCTCTTCACACACCGGGAATATCGCCAAATTTAACAGCCCGCAATACGACCGTCTGTTGGCCGACGCCAGTCGCGAGACTAATCCAACGGCGTTAACCGCCGATTATAACAAGGCCGAGCAGATGATTGCGGCCGAGGCTCCGATCGCCCCGATCTATCAATATACCAACGGGCGACTGATCAAGCCTTGGGTGAAGGGTTACCCAATCACTAACCCTGAAGATGTCGCCTACAGCCAGGAAATGTACATTCTGAAACATTGATGTTCAGAGTCCTGACGCCTGCCCAAGCCCTCGCCAACGCGGGGGCTTTTTACTTTAAAATCCCGTTATGGCGGTGCCACTTTTATCCCTAAGACAATAACGCTAGACTCTGTATCAACGGCAAAATAATGAGGGTTTTTAATGGATGTCATTGAGGGGCGCGAACTGCAGGTGCCCGACGCGGTCTATGCCTATCAACTCGACGGCAAGGGTGGCACCACGCCAATTGAGGATGACGATAAGATCACCAGCGAGGAACCATGCTGGCTGCATCTGGACTATGCCCATCCGGCCAGCGCCGAGTGGCTGGCAAATACACCGTTGCTGCCCGATCTGGTCAGAGAAGCGCTGGCGGGGGAAAGCACGCGGCCACGCGTCACCCGATTGGGCGACGGGACGCTGATCACGCTGCGCGGCATCAATTTCAACACGGACTCACGGCCAGACCAACTGGTGACGTTCCGCGTGTACATCACCGATAAGATGATTATATCCACCCGCCATCGCAAGGTTTACTCGATCGATGAGGTGGTCAATGAATTGCGCAATGGCCAGGGGCCGATTAATAGCGGTAACTGGCTGGTAGAAATCGCTGATGCGCTCACCGACCACACCAGTGAATTCATCGAAGATCTACACGACAAGATCATCGATCTGGAAGATGCGCTGTTAGAGCAGCAAATCCCTGAACGTGGGCAATTGGCGCTGATCCGCAAACAGTTGATTGTGCTACGCCGTTACATGGCACCACAGCGCGATGTTTTCTCACGTTTAGCGAGTGACCGCCTGCCGTGGATGAATGATGACGAACGTCGCCGCATGCAGGACATTGCCGATCGCCTGGGGCGCGGATTAGATGATCTTGATGGCAGCATTGCCCGTACGGCGATCCTGTCCGATGAGATCACTACCGTGATGGCCGACGCCATGAACCGCCGTACTTACACTATGTCGCTGATGGCGATGGTCTTCCTGCCTACCACTTTCCTGACCGGGCTGTTCGGGGTCAACCTTGGAGGGATCCCTGGCAGCGGTAGCCCACTGGCATTTGCCTCTTTCTGCTTCATGCTGTTGGCTTTGGTTGGGGGCGTTGCCTGGTGGTTGAGGCGGAGCCGCTGGCTATAACGACAAATAGTGGCGAAAACGCGAGTAAAGTTGAGCAGTATCAACATTTGCTCGCGCGAACTACGGCATTCTTGCTCTTGCAGGTGAATGCAACGTCAAGCGATGGGCGTTGCGCTCCATAATTGTTTTATTTACTTATTTTTAGAATTATTGCATAGCACATTTAATTCAATACGATGCCGGTTTAACCACCGGCATTTTTTTATGCTTTTTCCCTTCGGCTAATCCTTCCTGCATTCAAACGCTTGAGTGAAGATTTCCACTATTGTTATTCACGTTCGGACTAAGTCGCTTCACCAGATAGTGCTTACAGGCGGGGATCGTGCAGAACGCTGACACGCCGTGAATCCGTCCCTGGGGGCTCGTATCGCGTGTCCATGCGCTCAACGGCCGGCTAACCTGCAAGATCCCCACCTGCCTCCGGCTTCTGTGAGGCGGCGTTAAGCCGCGCTTTCATCCCAGAAGCTGGCTTCTATCTTGTGGCCATCCAGATCCCGGACGAAACAGCCGTAATAGGCGGCACCGTAATGTGGCCGTGAGCCCGGAGCACCGTCTTCTTGTGCCCCAGCGGCTACCGCCTGCTGATAAAACGCATCAACCTGCTGCTTGCTGGTGGCGAAGAAGCCGATATGCACGCCGTTCGCGGTGCCTGCGGGCTTACCGTCTATCGGCAGTTGCAACCAAAATTCAGGATAGTCTCGGCCATAGCCGATAGCGCCAGGGTGTTCCAGCACACGTCGGCAGCCTAGCGCACCGAGAACCCGGTCATAAAACTGTGCGGCGGCATCGAAATTGTTGGTTCCCAGCGAGACGTGGGAAAGGCAGGGGGTGATATTCATCGTTGGTCTCCTTTGACTGTATAAATAAACAGTATAAGGTAAAAACCGCACTGTCAGGCACTTTATGCGTGAATTGTGAACAGGATCTAACATTAAGCGGGGGAAAAACCTCCGCCTGCGGGCACAGGCGGAGAGAAGGACTATTTGATTTCCAGTACGTTCAGGCGTTCAAACGCGGGCGAGCCGTTGTCATCTGCGTCTTCCGGCTGCCAACCCACCGGTTGCAGTGGAATATCTTCACGGTCAAATGCCAAATCACCGCCATCAACCACTTCGCTGCCGTGGTGAATACCTTTGAAGTCAAACAGTTCGGTATCGCACAGATGCGAAGGCACCACGTTCTGCATGGCGCTGAACATGGTTTCGATACGGCCTGGGTAGCGTTTGTCCCAGTCGCGCAGCATATCGCCAATCACCTGGCGTTGCAGGTTTGGCTGTGAGCCACACAGGTTGCACGGGATTATCGGGAATTCTTTCGCTACCGAGAAACGCTCGATGTCTTTCTCACGGCAATAGGCCAGCGGGCGGATCACCACGTGTTTACCATCGTCGCTCATCAACTTGGGTGGCATACCTTTCAGCTTGCCGCCGTAGAACATGTTGAGGAACAGCGTTTGCAGGATATCGTCACGGTGGTGGCCAAGGGCAATTTTGGTGGCACCCAGCTCGGTGGCAGTACGGTAAAGGATGCCGCGGCGCAGACGTGAACACAGGGAGCAGGTGGTTTTGCCTTCCGGGATCTTATCCTTCACGATGCTGTAGGTGTTTTCTTCAACGATCTTATATTCCACACCCAGGCTTTCCAGATAGGCTGGCAGGATGTGCTCGGGGAAGCCGGGCTGTTTCTGATCCAGATTCACCGCGACCAGTGAGAAGTTCACCGGAGCGCTTTTTTGCAGATTGCGCAGGATCTCCAGCATGGTGTAGCTGTCTTTCCCGCCGGACAGGCAAACCATGATGCGATCGCCTTCCTCAATCATGTTGTAGGCGGCGATAGCTTCACCCACGTTGCGGCGCAGGCGTTTTTGCAGTTTGTTCAGGTTGTACTGCTCTTTAGGGTTAATTGATTGATTTTCTTGCATTATATTTTCCGTGAAACATCAAAAGGGGCAAAATTGAGGCAAAATATTCTAGATAGCCAGCCTGTCATTTAGCATGTTCACCTGCTCCCCGTTCATCTCTCCGATCCACTTTCCGTATATCTCGTAGACCATTTGTGCATTATCGTGTCCCATCTGATCCGCGATGAAGGACGGGTTGGCACCGGCCGATAACAGCCAGCACGCGAAAGTATGTCGCGTATGGTACGGATTACGACGCCGAATACCAGCGCGTTTTACAGCGGCGTTCCAGCGCGCACCGATAGACGACAGCTAATAGTCTGTTTTTTGCTGTTCTTTGGCCGGGCGTGGCCTAAAAACGAAATGTAGCCGCTGCCTTTCAGTTTTTCCATATTCACGGTGGTGAAAGGTAACCTCCATTTTGGGATGCAACAGCACTGGCCATAAGGTTGAGGTTCCGCTCGGGACTGTAACTGAAGTATTACGGAGGCAGCTACACTGGCGCAGTCCTGGGCATAGATGAGCCGATGGACACTATTACGCAAGTCGATCATCACGCGATTTTCATGTCGTACTTGGTACAGTTATACGGCAGTTACAAGCACGTCAGGAAAACCACGGAACCAGCTCCAATGGTTACGTCTGGAAGTCAGCACACAGGCGATGTTCAAGCTTTCCTGCAGAAGTATTTCGGCAATGAAAAAGATGGAATTGATGTAGCGGCACCGATGCACACCATCCAAACAAGTGATCGATTTGGGCTAGCTGAGGCTCACTGCGATGTTAAGCCGCTAACAGACGAGCAGTGCTATAACGCTTGGTGTATTGCGCGGCTGCTGGATGAGGAATTTTTTGGGGCGCGCAGGGCAAATACCCAGGTGAATCTTCCTTATGATTTAGCTGTCTATTTCTTATCTATTTTCCCATAGTCGGTACCTAAGTGTAGGGGGCTATTGGGGATGAAAATGTTAAGTGCATACTGACGAACGAGACTCGTGTTCTTACTGATATTTTGGCTCTTGGCATAAAAGGAGGCGAAAACGCCGGATTTCGAATTGACCAGGCATTACCAGGGAACTATGCCATAAAGCCGAATAACTCCATTTATCAAAGGCTTCAGCCTGTTCCGTGGAGTTCTGATATTTCACTTACGGCTATACGTAACCACATACCGGATTACATCGATCTGCGTGCTGGCACGCCTGCGGTAGAAGATCCAGTACCTAAATTGGAACCGGCGCACAGCGGGTGATATGGAACAGGACGAAGGATCCAAGGAATAATCCTCAAGGCTGGCAGAGATCCCGTCCATACTTTCTTTCCTTATCATTCACGAAAGAAATCTATCTTTTGTGCCCCTAATCATTAACAACATAAAGTAGTATTGTCATTATGATAATACGGTTGGTAGATAATACATTGATTTTGAATGATAAAATAAAATTTCACATCTATAAAAGTTAATGCTAACTCAATAAGTATTAAATTTTATAATCAAAGTTATTGAAAAGTACTTACATGTAGGTTACTAATTAATCGCTTTACGCAATTTTACATAGGGCAGTATCATCATTAAATCAAAAGGAGTTGTTTATGAAAATTATTGATCCATCATTATTAGGTACTATCTCTGGTGGCCGGGGGAATAATGGCGGCGATCGTGTTGATAACGGTGGTAGGACCAATGGCAATAGTAACAAAGGGAACGGGAATAGCTCTGGTGGGTTTTATGATAAATATGCTGATCCAGGCTGTTTCACTGGTGTAGTTGGTGGTGCAATAACAGGTGCCATCGGTGGCCCCGGCATTGCACTAGCGAATGCGCTCAATGGCGGAATTAACTCTGGGTGTCTCGATACCCCAAATAGAGGCAACGGTAACGGAGGGGGGACAGGTGGAAGCAACTGCGGTTCTGGCTCTGGCGGCTCATGTTCTTGGTAGTCGGCCAAAATTTACGTTTTAAATAAAATATGTCGGTTATACTCGTTTAGGCCAATTTCATGAAGAAACTTGTAAATATTCTTTCTATTTTGCTAGCCCTGTTTTTGTCAAATGCATTACTAAATGGGGCCGGAGTATGGCCATCATGGTGGTATGCTGCTCCATCAGATATTTCAAAAATTTTGGTTTCACTCGCGTGTACGTTTGTTGTGATCAAATTGGTATCTCGCCTAGTAAACCACTACTATCCAAAATAGTTGGCGGTAATATATTAACCGATTCACCATGCAAGGGCGCAGCATGCTGCGCCCGTTATTGGGTTCGTTAGGGACAGCGAGAATATTGCACGGCAAGTCTATCTTTTGCAAAGACTCCGTTATCTCAATAGGGTTCACTTCTGTGCTATACGGCGTTCGGCTGGTGTTTTCACCATTGAAATAACCTGGATTTGATATGCGATATCGAATGCGCGATATATGGCTGCTGATGCTATCTCCATCTTTTTAAGGAAGAAAACGGTGTTTCGCCAGGAAGCGATTGATAATCATAAAATAAAATGGTGCGGCCGGGCATTGCTGTTGCCCGGTATTTCCTTTTGGCTCATGTTGGGAATGTGCCTATTTTTTCTCATTGCGTTTCTCTCATTCATTATCGCCGGCACCTATATCCGGCGGGTCAATGTGACCGGCGAGATCAGCACCTATCCGCGCGCCGCCAACGTCTATTCCACCGTCCAGGGAGTGGTGGTCAAACAATTCGTCACAGAGGGACAGGTGATCACCGCTGGTGCGCCCATTTACCAGATCGATGTCAGCAAGAGTACCCACAGCGGTGTGGTCAGCGACAACCAGCGCCGGGATATCGATGGCCAGTTGGCGCGTATTGCGCAAATTGTCAGCCGACTGGAAAGCAGCAAGCAGGTCACACTCGCAATGCTGGAAAAACAAAAGACGCAGTATATCACCGCGTTCGCGCGCTCTACGGAGATACTCCGACTGGCTCAGGAAGGGATTCGCATCATGAAAGATAACATGGAGAACTACCGGCACTATCAGACCAAAGGATTGATTAACAAGGATCAACTTACCAACCAGGTGGCGCTGTATTATCAGCATCAGAACAACCTGCTGGGCTTGTCTGGCCAAAACGAGCAAAACGCCTTGCAGATCACCGCGCTGGAAAGTCAGATCTACACCCAGGCCGCCGAATTCGACAACAAGATTTACCAGATGCAGCTGCAGCGTTACGAGCTGCAAAAGGAACGGCTAAACATCGATGCTGGCGGGGCAATCATCGTCCGTGCCTTGGCCGAAGGTCGCATCGACTCGCTAAGCGTCACGGTCGGCCAAATGGTTAACGTCGGTGACAGTCTGCTGCAGGTGGTCCCGCACGAAATCGATCACTATGTTCTGGTGCTTTGGGTGCCCAACGACGCCATTCCCTATATTGACGCCGGTGATCAGGTCAATCTGCGCTATGACGCCTTTCCTGCGGAGAAATTTGGCCAGTTCGCAGGCACTGTGTCCGTCATCTCTAAAGCCCCGGCTTCGCCGCAGGAAATGCTGACTTACCAGGGTGCTCCAAAAGCCGCGTTGACCGCCTCCGAGCCGTATTACAAGGTTATCGTCAGACCGGAGAAACAGGCCATTGACTATGACGGCAAGCATCTTAGCCTGGAAAACGGCATGAAAGCACAAAGCACCCTATTTCTCGAGAAAAGGAAAATTTATCAATGGATGTTGTCACCGTTCTACGACATGACACACAGCGCGACGGGGCCGGTCAATGAGTAAGCTCGCTTTCAAACAGCTAGTCAGCCAGTTGGACCTGCGGTGGCGTCATCGGGTTCCGATGGTTCACCAAACAGAGTCCTCGGAGTGCGGACTCGCCAGCCTGGCGATGATTTGTGGCCATTACGGCAAAAACATCGACCTGATAGCGCTGCGCCGGGAGTTCAACCTATCGAGTCGTGGCGCCACGCTGGCCGGGCTGACCAGTATCGCCGAACAGTTGGGGC
Organism: Serratia sp. J2; assembly: GCF_046269175.1. Taxonomy (NCBI): domain Bacteria; kingdom Pseudomonadati; phylum Pseudomonadota; class Gammaproteobacteria; order Enterobacterales; family Yersiniaceae; genus Serratia; species Serratia sp. J2. The sequence continues at coordinate 69,895 of NZ_JBKABN010000004.1, read as the reverse complement.
TGGCCACCCGCCCCCTGTCACTGGATCTGAACGAGCTTGGCGCCCTAAAAATACCCTGCATATTGCATTGGGAATTCAACCACTTCGTGGTGCTGGTTAGCGTCAAACGCAACCATGTGGTGCTGCATGATCCAGCGCGCGGCCACCGGACCGTCAGTCTTACGGAGCTGTCGCACAGTTTCACTGGCGTGGCGCTCGAAGCGTGGCCCGGCAGCGAATTCATCGCAGACAGTGTCAGCCACCGAATTCGCCTCCGCACACTGATTGGCAGCGTGCATGGCCTCAATAGGACGCTTGGCAAGATCTTTTGTTTGTCTCTAGTGTTCGAAACTATCAATCTGGTGATGCCGGTCGGCACACAACTGGTTATGGATCACGCCATTCCCGCCGGGGATCGCGGATTGTTGGCACTCATTTGCGTCGGACTGATGATATTCATTCTGTTGCGGGCTGCCATCGGTATGGTACGCGCCTGGTCCGGACTGGTGATGGCGACGCTCATCCATGTGCAGTGGCTGTCTGGCCTGTTTACCCATCTATTGCACTTGCCTCTGGGCTACTTTGAGCGGCGTAAGTTGGGTGATATTCAGTCACGCTTCGGCTCACTGGATGAGCTGCGCAGCACCTTCACCAGCAGTATTGTCGGCGCCATCATGGATTCCATCATGGTCATTGGCGTTCTGGTGATGATAGTGCTGTATGGCGGCTGGCTAACTTGGGTAGTGATCGCTTTCACCGCATTCTACGTACTGATGCGCATGCTGACCTACGGGTATTACCGACAACTGTCCGAGGAGGTTCTGGTGAGAAATGCCCGGGCCGGTTCGTATTTTATGGAGACGCTCTACGGCATCGCCACCGTCAAGATGCAGGGCATGGCGAAACGCCGCATTGCCCACTGGCTCAACCTCGAAATCGACACTATCAATACGGGTATCCGGGTTACCAAAATGGACATGCTGTTTGGCGGCATCAAAACTCTGGTTGCCGCCTGTGATCAGGTTGCCGTCCTGTGGTTGGGAACCAGCCTTGTGATCGATAACCAGATGACCATCGGGATGTTCGTAGCGTTCGGTGCCTTCCGGGGGCAGTTCTCTGACCGCATTGGATCGCTGACGGAGTTTTTACTGCAGTTGCGCATGATGAGCCTGCATAACGAACGCATTGCCGATATTGCTCTGCATCCGCGAGAAAATCGCAAACCCGATCTCCCTTACGAGCCGGGACTACAATCGGTGAGCTTGACAACCCATGATCTGAGCTATCGCTACGACAGCCAGTCACCGGTCATCTTTGATGCCCTAGAGATGACTGTTGCGCCGGGCGAGAGTGTGGCCATCGTAGGCCCATCTGGATCAGGCAAAACCACGTTGATGAAAGTGCTGTGCGGGCTGTTCCCCTCTGATTCTGGTCGTGTTGAGGTGAACGGTATCGATATTCAGCAGCTTGGTATCAACAACTACCATAAGATGATCGCCTGCGTGATGCAGGACGACAAGTTGTTCTCTGGTTCGATCCGGGAAAATATCTGTGGGTTTGCGGACGAGGTGGATGATGCGTGGATGCAGGAGTGTGCCCGTGCCAGCTATCTACATGACGTGATCATGCGCATGCCTATGGGATACGAAACCTTGATAGGGGAACTGGGTGAAGGATTGTCCGGCGGGCAAAAGCAACGGCTGTTTATTGCCCGTGCAATCTACAAGAAACCGGCAATTTTGTTCCTGGATGAGGCCACTAGTGCTCTGGACAAGGACAGTGAAGCGGTGGTAAATCAGGCAATAAAGGCGCTCAGCATTACGCGGGTGATCATTGCCCACCGTGAAACCACAATAGCGTCGGTCGATCGAGTCATTGAACTGACAAACAAGGCTGAGTAATGATCACACTAAGTCTCAAGTTCACTATTGCTTGGTGTATTTCAATCATGAAGGTAATGCGACGATAAAAATAAATTATTAATTATCAATGAGTTTTGATGGTGTCTGTTTTACATTCAGGTTGTACTGAGCTTTTTGGCTAATTGTTTGATTTTCTGACATTTAAATCGTGCTCGTTCTCATTTGGGGGCGCTACGGCGGTATGACACTTTTAGCGGGCAAGTTTAGCATTCTCTGGGAGGATTTGGTCATTATTCGTTTGAGCTGTGGTAATGTCAGTTCAAGGTTCATAGCCGTTCAAGGACAGATTGTGGTTGGCAACTCAACAGATTTAAAGGATCTCCTTGCAAAGACGCGTCCTGATTTTACCATTCAAAACTTACGTGACTTCACTGACTGGGCTGAACAGAGGGTATTAGCTGGAGAATACTCTGATAATCTGCTGATATTGGCTTCACTAGGGCTAGACAAAGATTTAGTCAGGGAAGAGGTGCAAACTTACTTTGCAGCATATCTTAAAGATATCGGTAAGCCCTATCCGGATAGTTTGGAGGCCACGGTCTACTATTTTCGACGATGCTTTAAGATTTTGGCCTGGTCTGAGGATGAAAACGTCGTTTGGGGCACGTTAATCGACACGTTCGATCGCTGGTATGAATTTGACAGCCCAATGTTAAGTCGAGTTGTTAACTATTGGAATGGAGTCCGAAGCGATTTCGTTGATTGCTTTGATGAGGAGTATGGTTATTTACATGTTATGTTCCCAAGACACTTCGACATTCCACGTCAAAAACAGTGTGATTACATAAGGGAAACCGCAAAGCGCTTTTTCTGGCTCTTAGAGTGCGAATACACTTGCTCGCTGATATTAAAAAACAGTTCGTAAGTGTTCAGGTGGCCACGATCATTTGGATGGGCGTAGCACATACAACGCCTCAACATAGTGAACCAGAGCAAAAAAGGGCGCGAAACCGCGCCCTCAACAGAGTTACTCCGAACCTGCCTTCTCCGACTTTCCTGCCAGCAGGCTAAGGAAATCGTATTTCTCCTTCAGCTCTTTTTCTGCTGCTTCATACAACGCAGCGGCAACCTCAGGCTGCTGCGTATTGAGGCGGCGGAAACGCTGTTCCTTGTTCAAGGTCGCCGTCAGCTCACTGTTCGGTGGCCGGGAGTCCAGCGCCAACGCAGCTTTGCCTTCCGCAGTACGACGTGGATCGAAGCGATACAGCGGCCAGAAGCCGGTCGCGGTTAGCTGCCGCATCTGGTCGTGGCTCAGTGCCAGATCGTAACCGTGTTCCTCGCAAGGGCTGTAGGCGATGATCAGGGAAGGGCCAGGGTAGGCTTCTGCCTCCTGAATCGCTTTCACCGTCTGATTAAGCTGCGCACCCAATGAGATCTGCGCAACATACACATGGCCGTACATCATCATGCTGACGCCAAGATCCTTTCGGGCCTTGCGCTTGCCGTGCTCACCAAACTTGGTCACGGCCCCCAGCGGAGTGGCCTTGGATTGCTGCCCGCCGGTATTGGAGTAGCACTGCGTATCCAGCACCAGCACGTTGACGTTTTCCGTCAGGCTCAGCACATGATCCAGACCGCCAAAGCCGATATCGTAAGCCCAGCCGTCACCGCCAATCAGCCAGATAGACTTATCCACCAGATAATCGGCATCGGTGGCTAGTTGACGAGCGTCGTTGCCTGTCACGTTAGCCAACAGGCTACGTAATTCGGCGATCTGCTGGCGGCGCGGGCCGGTGGCGATCTCGTCTGCTTGCAGTGAGGCCACCAACTGAGCGGGTAATTGCGGTGCCAACGTGTCGAGCAGGCGCAATACGCGGCGGCGGTGCTGATCCACCGTCAGGCGGAAGCCCAGACCAAATTCGGCATTATCCTCAAACAGCGAGTTTGCCCAGGCTGGGCCACGGCCGTCGGCGTTGGTGGTGTAAGGTGTGGTGGGCAGGTTACCGCCATAGATAGAAGAACAACCGGTGGCGTTGGCAATCAGCAACCGGTCGCCATACAGCTGAGTCAGCAGCTTGATATATGGCGTTTCGCCACAGCCGGAACAGGCACCCGAATATTCAAACAGCGGAGAAATCAGCTGCGAGGTGCGGATATCGATACGTTCCAACTGCGATGCGTCGATCTCTGGCAGTTGCAGGAAGAAATCATAATGAGCCTTTTCCTCTGCCAGGTGATCGAGGCGAGATGCCATATTGATCGCCTTGATTTCCGGATTCTGGCGATCTTTCGCCGGGCAAACCTCTACGCACAGGTTACAGCCGGTGCAATCTTCAGGGGCGACCTGCAATACATATTTCTGACCGCGCATATCACGGGATTTTACATCCAGCGATTGCAGCGTGGCAGGGGCGTACTCCATGGCTTCTGGCGGAACCACCTTGGCACGAATGGCTGAATGCGGACAGGCCGCGACGCAGTGGTTGCACTGGGTACACAGGTCCGGCTGCCAGATCGGCACTTCTTCGGCGATATTGCGTTTTTCCCACTGCGTGGTGCCCACAGGCCAGGTGCCGTCTGGGGGGAAAGCCGAAACCGGCAGGGTATCGCCCAGCCCGGCCAGCATCACGGCGGTAACGGTTTTGACAAAATACGGTGCGGCGTCGGAAACCACCGGTGGACGTATTGGACTGTTGCTGTCGAGTGGGCGCAGCGGGATTTCCGTCAGCTCACTCAGCGTGGCACCCAAGGCTTGCCAGTTACGTTCGACCACCTCTTGGCCCTTGTTGCTGTAGCTGCGGGCAATCGCTCCCTGTAGTTCCTGCAACGCCACTTCACCCGGCAGGATCTTTGTCAGATGGAAGAAGGCCATCTGCATCACGGTATTGATGCGGGCACCCAAATGACATTCGCGCGCCAGCTTGGCCGCGTTGATGATATACAGTTTTGCCTGGCGCTGATGCAGGATCGCCTGGACCTCTTGCGGCAGGCGCGACCGGACTTCATCCGCGCTATAAGGGGTATTGAGCAGGAAAATGCCGCCAGGTTTTAGCCGCTCCACCATTTGATACTTGTCGATAAACTGCCACTGGTGGCAACCGACAAAGTCGGCGCGGTCGATAAGGTACGCCGAATTGATCGGCTTATCGCTAACCCGCAGGTGTGACACGGTCAGGCCGCCGGCCTTTTTCGAGTCGTAGACAAAGTAGCCTTGGGCAAACATCGGCGTGCTGTTGCCGATAATTTTGATGTTGTTCTTGGTGGCAGAGACCGAACCATCGCTACCCAAACCGTAGAACAGGGCTTCCAGCGAGGCCCGCTGAGGGAGCGTTTCTTCCTGGAGCGGTAGTGAAAGACCGGTAATATCGTCGAAAATGCCCACGGTAAAGCGTGGGCGAGGCTTATCCAGCATCAGCTCACGGAAAATGGCCAACGCACAGTCTGGGCCAAACTCCTTGGAAGACAACCCATAGCGCCCGCCAATCACCCTCGGCATGCTGGCGCGTTCGCCACGGCTAAAGGCTTCTGCCAGCGCAGTCATCACATCCAGGTATAAAGGCTCGGCTAGAGCACCCGGCTCTTTGGTACGGTCAAGCACCGCAATTTTTTGTGCGCTTTCCGGCAGAACGGCGAGCAGATGTTTGGCGGAGAAGGGACGATAAAGCCGGACTTTAAGAACGCCCACTTTTTCACCGCGCGTCAGCAGGTGGTCGATAGCTTCTTCACAGGTGCCGATGGCGGACCCCATCAGGATCACCACGCGTTCGGTCTGCGGGTGGCCGTAATACTCAAACGGCTGATAGCTGCGGCCGGTGATGGCAGCAAACTTGTCCATCGCCTGCTGCACATGTTGGTAGGTATTGTCGTACCACGGATTGGTCGCTTCCCGCGATTGGAAATAGGTATCCGGGTTGGCTGACGTACCGCGTATGACGGGATGATCCGGTGAGAGAGCCCGGCTACGGTGGGCGTCGATGGCGTCCTGCGGCATCATCTGCTGTAGCGTTTCGTCGCTCAGCGGGGCGATCTTGTTGATTTCATGCGAGGTGCGGAATCCATCGAAGAAATGGATGAACGGCAAGCGGCTGTTTAGCGTGGCCGTCTGGGCGATCAGCGCAAAATCCTGCGCTTCCTGCACGTTGCTGGCGCACAGCATGGCACAACCGGTCTGGCGTACGGCCATCACGTCGGAGTGATCGCCAAAGATGGATAATGCATGAGTTGCGACGGTGCGAGCGGCAACGTGGAGGACAAATGGCGTCAGTTCCCCGGCCAGCTTATACAGCGAAGGGATCATCAACAGCAATCCCTGGGACGAGGTGAAGGAGGTGGAAAGCGCGCCGGTTTGCAACGCGCCGTGCACGGTAGCAATGGCTCCGCCTTCGGACTGCATCTCCACCACGTGGGGCACGTCGCCCCAAATGTTCTTCCTGCCGTCACTGGACCAGGCAGCGGTTTGTTCCGCCATGGTCGAACTTGGGGTGATTGGGTAAATGGCAATCACTTCACTGGTGCGATAAGCCACGGAAGCGACAGCGTTATTACCATCTGTAGTTATCATCTGCAGTACCTTTCTGTGCTCACAAAGCTGCAAAAGTCAGCTTCTTATAATCATCAGCAAAGTCTAACAGAGGGGGTTATTTGTGCTTTATCGCATTTGTGTGGCGCACAAAATCTGGATGTAAGGTGATATTTCGTTAAAAAATAATTACTATTTACAGCGTAATGGTAAAGCGTTGCGGCGATGTAACGCTAATTTAATCTCCGCGTATCATATTGATGTAACGCGAAACAGAAAGAAGAAGTTGAAAATGACCGCATTTATCTATTTAGCTATGGCGATTATCGCCGAAGTGATAGCCACCACCTTGTTGAAAGCCTCTGAAGGGTTTACCCGCTTGTGGCCATCGGTGTTTGTAGTGTTGGGTTACGCGGTAGCATTTTGGGGGCTTTCGATGGTGGTAAAAACCATGCCGCTGGGGATTGTCTATGCCATCTGGTCGGGATTGGGGATCGTGCTGGTGTCGATTGCCGCGGTGTTTATTTACCAGCAGAAGCTGGACTTGCCTGCGGTGGTTGGCATGGGGCTGATTATTGCCGGGGTGTTGGTAATTAATCTGCTGTCCAAGTCGGCAGGGCACTGATCGGGAGCAAAATGCTTTCAGGTCAAAAAAAAGCCAAATTAATGGCTAATCATATTTCTATTATTAAGCTAACAAGCTAGATTACTAAAGTTGTCTTTCCGGTTGCCGCTTGTTGAAGAAATGAATAGGCGGCAACTTGAAGCTCAACGGGTGGACATCAAAGATAACCAAACGGGCCCATCGTTCCAGTGGCTCGGGTTATCAGCAATGGCAAAATTACACAGCATCGTTTCGGTTCAGGGGTACGAATAATGATCACAGCAAAATGGCTGCTTGCCGGCGCCATACTCTCTTTGGCTGCCTGCAGCAGCAATAACAACCAAGAACCACAGCAGATCGCCACCAGTGCCAATATTGGTGCGATACCTACCAGCGAAAGCTGTGCCAGCGTGGGCGGAGTAACCACCATTGCCCATTCGCTCAACGGCGATACGCTCAGAATGTGCCAGATGCCGAACGGCAAACAGTGCGAAGAGTCAGCGCTGGGCCGTGGAGCCTGTGCACGTTGAGTTTGTACCGGGCTAATGGCTAGCCCGGTAATGCCAACTTAATTGACCCAGTCTTTCAGGGTATACACCAGTTGGTGATCGCTGCCGCTCAGGGTCAGCTGTTGGCCATTGAGCGAGACTTTTGCACCGTTAGCCAACAGCGTGCCGATGGTTTGATCCCATTGGTTACGTTGTGGATCTGCGCACATCATGCGGGTCGTGGCGAGGTTTTTCACCGTCAGCACGCCGTTCTCTAACTGGCCCTGGCCGAAGAAACGGTTGCACATCGATCCGGAAATATTCATTTTCTCGCCGAACTCGATGCTCGGGCCGCTGCCTTGTTTTGCCTCAACCGCCACACCATCCACGCTTTGCAACACAAAGTTATGATGCAGCAGATCGCTTTCTACTACGGTGTGTTGTTTGGTTTGAGCGGAACCACAGCCAGCCAATAGCGCACAAGCCATGGCTAAAGGGATCAGTTTTTTCATTATTACGAACCTGTTTAGGTTTTGTCGGAAGAGTTAGGGGCGCTAAGCGCGCCCCAAAGTATCAGGCATTAAGCTGATTAGGGCAGGCTTCACCCCGCGCAAGCTGTTCAATATTTTTCAACGTAGTTTGCGAAATACTGGTCAACGCCTCTTCCGTCAGGAACGCCTGATGGCCGGTAAACAGCACGTTATGGCAGGCGGACAGGCGGCGGAAAACGTCATCCTGGATCACATCGTTGGATTTGTCTTCAAAGAACAGGTCGCGTTCGTTCTCGTATACGTCCATCCCCAGCGCACCAATCTTTTGCTGTTTGAGGGCATCGATAGCGGCGGAAGAGTCGATCAAGGCACCGCGACTGGTGTTAATCACCATCACGCCGTCCTTCATCATGGAGAACGCGTCCGCATTCAGCAGGTGATGGTTTTCCGGCGTTAACGGGCAGTGCAGGGTGATCACATCCGCCTGGGCATACAGCGTTTTAAGATCGACATATTCGGCACCCAGCTCTAACGCTTGCGCGCTTGGGTAGGGGTCGTAGGCCAAGAGCTTCATGCCAAAGCCTTTCAGAATACGCATGGTAGCTACGCCGATCTTACCGGTGCCAATCACCCCGGCAGTGCGGTTATGCATATTGAAGCCGATCAGCCCTTCCAGCGAGAAGTTGGCATCACGGGTGCGTTGATAGGCCCGATGAATGCGGCGGTTCAGGCACATCATCATACCCACGGCGTGTTCGGCTACGGCTTCAGGTGAATAAGCCGGAACGCGCACCACCTTGATACCCAGCTCTTTCGCCGCATCCAGATCGACGTTATTGAACCCGGCACAACGCAGGGCGAGGATTTCAACCCCAAGCGCTGCCAACTCTTCCAGCACTTCCCGGCTGCCGTCGTCATTGACGAAGATGCATACGGCCTTACAGCCGATAGCCGTTTTGGCGGTTTTCTTGCTTAGCAGAAAGTCGAAAAACTCCAGCTCATAACCAAACTGCTGATTTACCAATTCAAGATACTTACGGTCATACTGTTTGGTGCTGTAAATCGCCATTTTCATCGTGGTTTCTCCCGCGTGATTATGTGATCAAATTAACATATTTTGCCAAATACGACAATGGTTTAGCGTCCTATGGCGGCAGCGCTCATTTAGGGTTTTATGCTGATAATCAGTGTATTAGCCGCTTACCGTATTCACCGGATAAATATCAAAAATGAGAAACCTGCTCTATAAATGATGAGATGGGTTCACCTTCACCTGCCAGGGGATCCGTGTCATCATTGCACCTGGCTAATCGATGTTAATCAGGAACTAAACCTGCGCTTAATGACAAAGAGATTAAAAGTATTCGTAGCGATCGTGGCGGGCATCATCCTGTTGATCATCGCGCTGTGGCAAACCCTGCCTCGTTGGTTGCCGCGTGTGATAGCCCCTTGGTTACCGCAGGGTAGCCAGTTGGTCTTGCAAGGGCCCTTGCGTTGGCAGCAGGGGGCGTTGCATCTTGATGGGCTGAAGTTCAGCGCCCAAGGCTGCGCCATCGCCAATGTCAGTGAACTGCAACTCGCCTACCAAATGGGCAGTTGGCATTTAAAGGGTGAACGAGCGGACGTAGATACCGCCTGCCTGTCAAAATTGCCCGCCTCCGAGGGGGACAGCGCGCCGTTAGCGCTAGACCAACTGCAAGCGATGCTGCCGCCATTTGATCTGAACATCAATCTTCTCACGCTCACCCCATGGCAAGCTTATGCCGGTAAATTGCAGCTGTCATCTGTGGCCACTGGCCAACGGTTGCATTATCAAGGCAAGAACGTCATCGCTGAGGCGCAACTGGATGAACATCAACAACTGACGATAAACAAGCTCAGCATTACGCCACCCAACAGCACGGCTCCGGTACAACTGACGGGCAAAGTCACCGTACCGCTGGATATGGACAGTTTGCCAACCCAGGGGGCGTTGCAAGGTGAGATACAAACCGCCTATCTGGAAAAACCCTTGCTGCTGGATTTACATTGGCAACAGCAGCAGGGGGTGTTGACCCTGACGGAAAAGGGCAGCGACCAACCGTTGGCTACGCTCCCTTGGGCACTAACGCCAAAACAGATCAGCATCGAAAAAGGGGAATGGCGTTGGCCTTACCTGGAGCAACCGCTCAGAGGTGGTTTAAATGTGGCGTTGCATGATTGGAGCCAGGGGTTTGACGAAACCCAAATTACCGCGCGTTTGAACGTGATCACCGCAGGGCACAACGGCAAGGGCAACGCGGTGCTGACGTTGGGGCCAGGTAGCCTGAGCCTGACCAACAGCGATCTGGGATTCCAGCTTACCGGGCAGGCAAACCTGGCCAATCTCTCGTTTACGGCGTCAATCCCCGGCATTATCAGCGGCTCGATCCTTAACCCAACGCTGGTGCTACAGCCGGGATCTTTACTGCGCGCCTGGGGTAGCCCGGCACCGGACATGAAGCTGGAAGAGGCTCGGCTGCCGCTGGCTGGAGTAAAAGTCACAGCGCTTGGGATCACAGGCCGTTTGCAGGCAATTATCAGCGCCAGCGAAAGTTACTGGGGGCGCTTCAAGCTGCATCTGGACGGCCAGGCACAAGATTTCTGGCCAGACCATGGTCAGTGGCAATGGCGCTCTTGGGGGAACGGCAAGTTGCCACCGCTGCAGGCCGCCTGGGATGTTGCAGGCAGTGGGCGTTGGCAGGACACCAGCATCACCCTGGATCGTCTTTCCACTGGTTTTGATCGGTTAAAATACGGCATGGTCACGGTTGCGACGCCACGCATGACACTCAGCCAGCCGATCCAGTGGCAGCGGGATGTCAAAGCACCGAGCCTTACCGGCGGCGTGCAACTGGTGGCTGACAAAACCAGTTTTGGTGCAGGCAGTTATTTGCCGCCTTCGGTGCTGGATTTACAGTTGCAAGGTACGGGGCCAGACAGTTTTCAATGGCAAGGCGCGTTGCAGGCCGAGCAGATTGGGCCAATCAAGTTGCGTGGCCGCTGGGATGGTGAGCGTCTGCGTGGTGAAGGCTGGTGGCCAAAACAGTCATTAACGGTATTCCAACCGCTGATTTCACCCGATCTGAACATCAAACTGCGCGCAGGTGAGTTCTATGCACAATCGGCATTCTCGGCGGCGCGAGTGCAGGGATTTGAAGCTGGTGGCCACTGGGTGGTGCGCAATGGCGGCATGTGGCTGCAAGATGGCGAATTGAGCGGTCTGGACTTTGTCTTGCCCTATCGGTTTAACAACCACCTGTGGCAGCTTGGGGCCAAAAGGCCGATCATGCTGCGCATCAAATCCATCAAGACGCTGTTTGAGATGCAGAATATTACCGCCGATCTGCAAGGTACCTATCCCTACAGCGAGGCGTATCCGTTGACGTTGAGCAATATCGGCGTGGATATGCTGAACGGTCATATCAGCCTGTCGGCATTACGTATGCCGCAGCATGATGCGGCGGTGCTCAAACTGGAGAAAATCGACCTCAGTGCACTGTTTACCGCGCTCAAACCGAAGCAGTTCGCCATGTCTGGCCGCATCAACGGAGAGCTACCGCTCTTCCTGAACCACCCAAAATGGCTGGTACAAAACGGCTGGATCGCCAATGCGGGGGTCATGACGCTGCGGCTGGATAAAGATATGGCAGATGCCATTGGCAGCAATAACTTAGCCACCGGTGCTGCTATCGACTGGCTACGCTACATGGAAATCAACCGTTCAAAGGCGCGGGTCGATCTTGATAACCTCGGCGAGCTGACGCTAAAGGCACATATCGATGGCGTAAATCCGCAGAAAAGTGCCAAGCGTGAGGTTATCCTTAACTATAGCCATCAGGAAAACGTGTTTCAGCTGTGGCGCAGCCTGCGCTTTGGCGACAATTTACAAGAGTGGCTGGAGCAGGCGCTCTCTAAACCCGAGGAACAACGATGAAGAACGCGACCATACCATTGCTGGTAGCCGTGTTGGGCGCATCCTTGCTGAGCGGTTGCGTACCGCGCATTGAGGTGGCGACGCCTAAAGATCCCATTACCATCAATATGAACGTCAAAATTGAGCATGAGATCCATATCAAAGTAGATAAGGACGTTGAGAACCTGTTGAAAGACCAAAGTGGTCTGTTCTAGGAGCCCGCATGAAAAAACATTATCTGTGGTTGATTGCCGCCGGTTGGTTATTCAGCGGGATGGTTCAGGCGTTGACGCTGGATGAAGCCAAGCAGCAGGGGCGGGTGGGCGAAACGCTCAGTGGATATATCGCTCCGGTGAAGCAGGACGCAGAGACCCAGGCGTTGGTGAAAAAAATCAATGCCGGCCGTGCCGAGAAATACCAACAGGTGGCTGCAAGCAATCATATCGCTATCGATGAAGTCGCGCGAATGGCCGGGCAGAAGCTGGTGACACGAGCGCCTGCGGGGGAGTATGTCCGCGGGATTAACGGCCAGTGGTTGCAGAAATAAAAAAAGCGCGCCCTAGGGCGCGCAACGGAATTTAAACGGCTTATTGTCATGAGGGTAAAACGGATTTTGCAGGTGTGTGACTTACCAGAGCGCAATCTCTACGCCCTGGCATCGCTATTTAAGCGGCGATCACTTCGGCCAGTAACGCTTTGGCATCGGCCTGGGCTTTGGTCGCAACGTCTGGGCCGTAGGCAATCCCTTCGGCAAAGACAAACTCAATGTCGGTAATGCCGATAAAGCCCAGGAACAGACGCAGGTAAGGTTCTACCAGGTCGGTCGGGGTGCCTTTATGGATGCCGCCACGGCTGGTCAGAATGATGGCGCGTTTGTTTTTTACCAAGCCTTCCGGGCCGTTCTCGGTGTAACGGAAGGTGACGCCAGCACGGGCAATCAGGTCAAAATAATTCTTCAACTGAGTTGGGATGTTGAAGTTGTACATCGGAGCGGCGATAACGATAGTATCGTTGGCTTGCAGCTCGGCAATCAGTTCGTCTGACAGGGCCAGTGCTTCTTTCTGGCGTGGAGTCAGTGGGGCATCTGAAGGACGCATTGCGCCAACCAGCTCGCCATCCAGCACCGGGATCGGCTGTGCAGCCAGGTCACGCACGGTGATGGTATCGTTGCTGTGAGCATTGGCCCACTGCTCAACGAAGAAATCAGCCAATTGGTTAGACTGAGAATAAGTTGCCAGGATGCTGGATTTTAGAACCAATACTTTGCTCATCGATAATTCCTTTCGTGTTGACTGTGACATCAGGGCTGGTTGCCCGTTGCATGAGGTACACTCTATTCATATTGTTCCAACAGGGATAGCGGAATATTTCGAGATCTACGTTCGATTTTATTGAACAAGAAAACCCAGGCTAAGCGGATGGATTATGGGGAGAAATACCATTGTGGTATCCTGTGCCGCTAAGTCAAAAATCGATAAACCTAATTTAAAAAACGCAGTTATTGGCACCTACACGTCAGCTATAACATCAAACCCTAGTCCCTGACGTTAACTAGTAGCCGCGAAGAAACAAGGAACACCGAACGTGAAATCTACGCTCGCGGCATTGTCATCCCAACTGGGTGATTTGATGCCCCGTGATCAGCAGCGCCTGCAACGCCGGTTGCAAGGTGCGCGCAAAGTCAAAAGCCCCGAAGCTCAACAGGCGGTTGCCGAAGAAATAGCGGGTGATATTGAGCAAGCCTTGCAGAAGGTGCGCTCTCGCGCGGCCTCATGCCCGAAAATCACTTACCCGGAAAGCCTGCCCGTCAGCCAGAAGAAGCAGGACATTCTGGCCGCCATCCGCGATCATCAAGTGGTGATCGTGGCGGGTGAAACCGGCTCAGGCAAGACCACTCAGCTACCGAAAATCTGCCTGGAGTTAGGGCGCGGCGTCAAAGGCCTGATTGGCCACACGCAACCGCGCCGCCTGGCTGCACGCACCGTTGCCGACCGCATTGCCGATGAGCTGGAAACCCCGCTGGGTGGCAGCGTAGGCTATAAGGTGCGCTTCAACGATCAGGTGGGTGAAAATACCCTGGTCAAACTGATGACCGACGGGATCTTGCTGGCCGAAATCCAGCAGGATCGCCTGCTGATGCAGTACGACACCTTGATCATCGATGAGGCGCACGAGCGCAGCCTGAACATCGATTTCATCCTGGGTTACCTGCGCGAACTGTTGCCAAAACGCCCGGACCTGAAGGTGATCATCACCTCGGCCACCATTGATCCGCAGCGCTTTTCTCGCCACTTCAACAATGCGCCGATCATTGAGGTTTCTGGCCGGACTTATCCAGTGGAGGTGCGTTATCGGCCGGTGGTAGACGACGCCGACGATACCGAACGCGATCAGCTTCAGGCCATCTTCGATGCGGTGGATGAACTTGGGCGTGAAGGGCCAGGCGATATTCTGATCTTTATGAGCGGTGAACGTGAAATCCGTGACACCGCTGATGCGCTGACCAAGCTCAATCTGCCTCACACCGAGGTGCTGCCGCTGTATGCCCGCCTGTCCAACAGTGAACAGAATCGGGTGTTCCAGTCGCACCACGGCCGCCGCATCGTGTTGGCGACCAACGTCGCGGAAACCTCGCTGACCGTGCCGGGCATTAAATACGTTATCGACCCAGGTACGGCGCGCATCAGCCGCTACAGCTTCCGTACCAAAGTGCAGCGTTTGCCGATCGAGCCGATTTCGCAGGCTTCGGCCAACCAGCGTAAGGGCCGCTGTGGGCGTGTTTCGGACGGTATCTGCATCCGTCTGTTCTCGGAGCAGGATTTCCTGTCGCGCCCGGCGTTTACCGATCCGGAAATTCTGCGAACCAATCTGGCCTCGGTCATTTTGCAGATGACCTCGCTGGGGTTGGGCGATATTGCCGCGTTCCCGTTTGTCGAAGCGCCGGATAATCGCAATATTCAAGACGGCGTGCGCCTGTTGGAAGAGTTGGGGGCGATCAAAACCGCGGAAAACGGTCACTATCAGCTGACACCGCAGGGCCGTCAGTTAGCGCAGTTGCCAATCGACCCACGTTTGGCACGGATGGTGCTGGAGGCCCAGAAGAGTGGTAGCGTACGCGAGATGATGATCATCACCTCGGCGTTGTCGATCCAGGATCCGCGTGAGCGGCCAATGGATAAGCAACAGGCCTCCGATGAAAAACACCGCCGCTTCGCCGACAAAGACTCCGATTTTATGGCGTTCGTCAACCTGTGGGATTACCTGAAAGAGCAGCAGAAGGAAAACTCTTCCAGCCAGTTCCGCCGCCTGTGCCGCAACGATTTCCTCAACTATCTACGGGTGCGTGAATGGCAGGATATCTACACTCAACTGCGCCAGGTGGTGAAAGAGTTGGGCCTGCCGGTCAACAGCGTGCCTTCGGACTACCGCAGCGTACACACCGCGCTACTGAGCGGCCTGCTTTCGCACATTGGCCAGAAGGATGCGGATAAGCAAGAGTTTACCGGTGCGCGCAACGCCCGTTTCTCCATCTTCCCGGGCTCCGGGTTGTTCAAGAAGCCGCCGAAATGGACGATGGTGGCAGAACTGGTGGAAACCAGCCGCCTATGGGGCCGTATAGCCGCACGGATCGAACCAGAATGGATCGAGCCGATGGCTCAGCACCTGGTCAAACATCATTACAGCGAACCGCACTGGTCCAAATCCCAGGGGGCAGTGATGGCCAGCGAAAAGGTCACGCTGTTTGGGTTGCCGATCGTCGCAGCTCGCCCGGTGAATTACAGCACTATCGATCCGCTGCTGTGCCGTGAACTGTTTATCCGCCATGCGCTGGTAGAAGGTGACTGGCAAACGCGGCACCCGTTCTTCGCTGCCAACCTGAAGCTGCGTGCCGAAGTGGAAGAGCTGGAACACAAATCGCGCCGCCGCGACATTCTGGTGGATGACGAGACCCTGTTCAGTTTCTACGATCAGCGTATTCCCAGCGACGTGGTGTCCGGGCGTCATTTTGACCAATGGTGGAAAATCGCCGGTAAGCAGAATCCTGAGCTGCTCAACTTCGAAAAAGAGATGTTGATCAAGGACGGGGCCAACAAGGTCAGCGCACTGGATTATCCCAACTACTGGTATCAGGGCAACCTCAAGCTGCGCCTGACCTACCAGTTTGAGCCGGGTACCGACGCCGATGGCGTGACTGTGCACATCCCATTGCCGATCCTCAACCAGGTGGAAGAGGCCGGTTTTGAGTGGCAGATCCCCGGTATCCGCCGTGAACTGGTGATCGCGCTGATCAAATCGTTACCTAAGCCGATGCGCCGCAATTTTGTGCCAGCACCGAACTACGCTGAAGCTTTCCTTGCCCGGGCTACGCCGTTGGAAATGCCACTGCTGGATTCGCTGGAGCGTGAGCTACGCCGCATGACGGGTGTGACGGTGTCACGTGAAGATTGGCAGTGGGATCAGGTGCCCGATCATCTGAAAATGACCTTCCGCGTGGTGGGCGAGAAACACAAAACCCTGCGTGAAGGTAAAGATCTGGCCGCGCTGAGGGTCCAGCTCAAAGACAAGGTGCAAGAGACGCTGTCGGCCGTGGCTGATGATGGCCTGGAACAGAGCAATCTGCATATCTGGAGCTTTGGCAAACTGCCCGAATTTTATGAGCAGAAGCGTGGCGGTTACTCGGTCAAGGCTTACCCTGCATTGGTGGACGAAAAAGATAGCGTAGCCATCCGCCTGTTTGACAGCGAGCAGGAGCAGCAACAGGCCATGTGGCAAGGTACGCGCCGTTTGTTGCTGTTAAACATTCCGTCGCCGATCAAATATCTGCATGAGAAGTTGCCGAACAAGGCCAAGCTTGGGCTGTATTTCAACCCGTATGGCAAGGTACTGGATCTGATCGACGACTGTATCTCCTGCGGCATCGACAAGCTGATTGCTGAGCATGGCGGGCCGGTGTGGGCGGAAGAGAACTTTGCCCGGCTGCAAGAGTTGGTACGGGCCGAGCTGAACGAAACCGTGGTGGGCGTGGCCAAGCAGGTGGAACAGATCCTGACGACGGTCTTCAACATCAACAAACGCCTGAAAGGGCGTGTTGATATCTCGTTGGCGCTGGCACTGTCCGATATCAAGGCCCAGCTTAACAGCCTGGTTTACCGTGGCTTTGTCACCAATAATGGTTGGAGCCGCCTGCCGGACACCTTGCGTTATCTGCAAGCGATTGAGCGCCGTCTGGAGAAGCTGGCGATCGATCCGCACCGCGATCGCGCTCAGATGATCCGGGTGGAGCAGGTTCAACAAGCGTGGCAGCAGTGGCTGAACAAGCTGCCGCCAAAACGCCAGCAGGATGAAGAGGTGAAGGCAGTACGCTGGATGATCGAGGAGCTGCGCGTCAGCCTGTTCGCTCAGCAACTGGGCACGCCTTACCCGATTTCTGAGAAGCGTATCTTGCAGACCATCGATCAGCTTTCTGCGTAACCTTTAAGCCTTGCAGAACAGGCGAGGCTTAACAGGCTGCATCCCAGCAGCGTTAACGGCAGGTGCTGGCCCATGGCGGCCAGTGCCAGGCCGCCAGCGATCAGCAGATAATAGAGTAACCCCAATACCGCTCCGGCAGCACCCAGCCGGTTGCGGTAATACTTCAGCGCCTGGCTGAGAATATTGGGAATGGCCAAGCCAAAGGCCACGGTCACCGCCATACAGGGCAGCAAGATCATTAGACTTGCCTGCCAATACCATGCAGCAACAGCGGCCAACAGGGCTAGCAGACTGGCCATTTGGATCTGCCGGTAAGCGCATAATCCTTTTTGCAGAAGGTAACGGTTTGCCGCTGCGCCGCACAGGCTGCCAAAGGCTAAAACAATCCCCGAATAGCCAAACTGCTCGCTGGTCAGCCCCAAGTTCTCAAAAATAAACGGGGCCAGACTGAAGTAGCTGAACGCCATGATGTTAAAGCTCGCAACCAGCAACGCCGAGCACCAGATTTGCTTATCGCGCAGCATCTCCTGCAAACAGGGGAGTAAAGCGATACCGCTGGTGTGTTGGCGGGTTTCTGGCAGCGCTCGCCAACACCAGATCAGCAGCAACAGCGCCAATCCTGCTTGCGCAGAGAAAATGGCCATACGGCCGCCCCAAAACACCAGTATTCCGCCGCTAAACATACCCAACACCGGGCTTATCGACAATGCCATGCCAATTATCGCAAACATCTTTCCTAACGCTTGCCCCTGATAGACATCGCGCAGCATGGTCTGCGTCACCACAGAACCAACGGCGGCACCAAAGGCGATAACGGCGCGCGAGACGATGAGCAACGGGAAAGAAGCGCTCAGCAAAGCCAGCAAGGTCCCGGCCGTATACAACACCAATCCGGCGAGCATGGCGGTTCTACGGCCATATTTGTCGCTGATCGTTCCCCAAAACGCCACGCCAAAAGCGAAGGCTAAAAAATAGACCGATAGCGTGTGGCTGGCCTGCGTGGCATCGATCTGATAATCAAAGCGGATAGCGGTTAACGCCGGGCTATAGAGCGTTTCCAGGATTTGTGGTGCCATGATCATCATGATGATCAGCGGCAGAGGCAGATTTTTGACGGACATAACGTTCTCCCAAATAAGTGTCGCCAGTATAGGGAGATAGCGATTGTTCGATTACAATCATCAGGACAAAAAACAATGAAAATGGGACTGTGGCATGGCGTTGATTTTACAAAATCAGCTTTTTGATCCGGATAGTTACTCCGCTCCGGTGGTGGGGATTAGTGCCGAACTGGCGGATCATGATTCTGGCGAACATCAGCATCAACGAGCCCAGATCCTCTATGCTCCACGTGGTTGTATGACGGTGACGTTAGCCGAAAGCTGGCTGATCCTGCCGCCTACGCGCATTATCTGGATACCGAGCGGCGTGAGGCATCGCGTTCAACTGCGCGGGCTGGTGGCTTACCGCTCGCTCTATTTTGCGGATATAACGATGTTGGCAATGCCGCACAGTGCGGTGTTGGCCGCCAACCCGTTACTGGCAGCGGTGATAGAACGCATCGCACATTGGCCGTTTGACTACGCGCAGCGGCACCCCCAGGCGGAAGATCTGTTGCGAGTCTTGCGCAACGAATTGAGCGTGGCGGAGCAGGAAAATACCAGCTTGATGCTGCCGAGCGATCCTCGTATAGCGGCTTGGATTGACGGCTTAAACGGCGTTGACCAGCTACCCGGGCTGGTGGTATTGGCCAAGGCGATCAATCTCCATCCTAAAACATTAACGCGAATTTTCCTGCGGGAAACCGGGTTGAGCTATCAGCAGTGGTGCCAGCAATGGCGTTTGATGCACGCCATTGAGTTACTGGCGCAATTGCCTTCCGTAAGCGCGGTTGCGCAGCGGCTGGCCTTCTCTAGCGACAGCGCGTTTATCGCCTTTTTCCGCCAGTATACCGGCACCACGCCCAAGCGGTTTATGGCGGGAGGGGAACGAGGTATTTAAATACGTCTCTGCATTTAAGGTTGGTTGGACACGCAGTTTTAGAAACGAAAATTTAAACACTAATGAAAAACATGCAGAAATAATAATTTTCAAAAGTAATTATTTCAAAATCACAGTTTATTGCATGGATTTAGGAACTTTTATGAGATAACTCACGATTATTATAATCAATTGAACGTAATATCAGGCTAGGTAGATAACAAAAAAACACAAAAATATGAATTTAAGGTTTTCTCAAGGCAATGGAGTTGTGAAATTGGAAAAGAGAATAAGGAAAACGCAGCATTCTGAATGGGTTATCAGAAATGCCTTGTATTGGATAACAACCCACTCACGATGGAAAATCGATGAAGGAGAATTTGATTGGGTTATCACGTTCGATACCTTTACTGATGAGTGCCAATTTGAGTTCGCACGACTGCTGAACGACTATCAACTTCGTGAAATACTGTATAAACAAACTGGCCACGTCAGAGCTTCTATCATCGATAGGGTGTTGATCAACATTGACGCGAGGCTTGCTGAATGAAGCTTATGCCGTTTAACTTTGACAGGCTAAGTAATGGCGATGTTTTCATCAGTAACCTGGCTGGTTTTCACCATTTCATCGCTGAAAAAGACTTTCCAGCGTTGATAAAAAGTTCTATTACCGACGATAAATTTGCTAATGAGGTTTTAGAAAGCCAATTATTCCTCACTGAAGAGGATAATCATTCCCTTACGGCCTCCGCCCTGAGTTCTGGCTTTGCTAAACGGCTGATGAGCGACCTGGCCGTAAACCCGATCTTTATGATTGTTCCAACATTAAGATGCGATCACACCTGCAAGTATTGTCAGGTCAGTCGTACTGCGGTAGGGGCTAAAGGGTATGATCTTGACGCAAACTTGATTCCGCTGATCGTCAAACAAATAAAAAGGCTGGCTTCACCCCCTTACAAAATTGAAATACAGGGTGGGGAGCCGTTTCTTCGTTTTGATCTCATACAGTTAATCTATGAGCAGTGTGAACAGACCTTGGGAGACGAAGCTTTTGAAATAGTCATTGCCACGAGCTTGTCTCTACTGGATGCATCGATTATCTCATGGGCTAAGCAGCGCAATATCTCGTTTTCGGTTTCTCTCGATGGTGAGGAAGGTATTCATAACAAAAGCCGCATTCTTGCCGGAAATGTTTCATATACAAAAGCGTCAGATGGAATTCTCAGAATTAAAACCGAGTTAGGAAAGGAGCGAGTATCTACAGTCACTACCGTGACAAAGGAGTTGATCAAAAATCCTTCGTCAATCATCGATGCTCACTTGTCACTAGATTTGACCGATATTTTTGTAAGACCAGTGAGTCCATATGGATTTGCACATCATGACAACTTTTCGTTTTCAATGAGTGAATATTATACGTTCTACAAGACACTCATCGATCAGATTGTCGAGCATAACAAAAAGGGCATTCCGCTTGTTGAACATTCAGCTGCAATACATCTAAAACGGATTTTTAATCCAGGATTCAGCGGTTATGCCGATCTGAAGTCACCCTGTGGTGTGGTTCTGAATTGCATACTGTTTAACTATGATGGCCGTGTCTATGGAAGCGATGAGAGTCGCATGCTGCAGAAAGTTAATCAGGCTGTTGATTTCAGCGCAGGGCGAGTCGCGGACATGTCATTTTCGAAAAGTGATTACTACCGCGCGGTATTAGCATCGTCATTCAACTTTGCACAACCCGGTTGTGACACCTGCGCCTACCAACCTTTTTGTGGTGCGGACCCATGCCAGAACATCAGTGTACAGGGGGAACCCAATGGGGATCGAAGCAGGTCCACGTTTTGTCATTATCATAAAGGCATGTTCCGTTTTTTGATGAATGCCCTAGCGGAAAATGGGGATATCGCACACGTATTGAAGGGATGGGTGTATGCCTGAAGTTATCAGGAACGATATTTTTAGCTATCAAAGTGAAGGGATGGTGACGCCAGGCTTCTACCGATTATGCAAGGCCAAGCCAGAAAACCCTCAATTTTACCTACCTAACTTGTTGGTAACTGCCGAGAGCCTGACAGGCCAACATGAGCCTTTTTACTCAGCTTGTATTACCAGCAAAAACCTTTTTCAATCAATTGAAAACGGTGATATTGCGATCGTTAACAACGGCAATATGCTGCGTGTCATTTTATCGCGAAAAGCCAATCACAATACGGTTTTGGTTACTGAGCGCTGCAATAACCAGTGTTTATTTTGTTCACAGCCCCCTAAGCGGGTAAACGATGACTGGTTACTGACTCAATCTGCATTGGCTATTGCCGCTTTCAATCATGATGGTGTAATCGGGGTCAGTGGAGGGGAGCCTTTATTATATGGTGATCAATTCTTGGCTTTCCTCGATTTTCTTATCGAGAACGTCCCTGAAACGTCATTGCATGTGTTAACTAACGGTCGGAGGCTTTCCGATAGCCACTTCGCCAAACAGATTAAGCAAAGATGTGAAAGTTTAAATATCACTTTTGGTATCCCTTTATATTCATCTCGCCAAAGCGTTCATGATCATCTGGTTGGTAGCAGCGGAGCCTTTGATGAAACCGTTCGCGGATTAATTAATGCTGGGAATTTGGGTGTAAATATCGAATTGCGATTTATACCCACCAAAGCGAATTATCGTGATTTACCTCATCTCGTTGAATATGTTGGACGTGTATTTTCAAATGTCAATCAGTTCTCAATTATGGGGCTGGAGCCAGTGGGATGGGCAAGAAGTAATTGGAATGGATTGTTTACGTCACCTGAGGTTTATTCAAGCTATCTGAAGGAGTCTGTTGAGACGGCATCCCGATCAGGGCTCAATGTAGTGATTTTTAACTATCCTTTATGTCATTTACCCAGTGAGTTATGGTGTTACGCTGTCCAGTCAATTTCTGATTGGAAAAATTTTTATCCACAAGAGTGCGAGTCATGCAGCAAAAAGTCACTTTGTGCTGGTTATTTTAGCTCGTCAAAAGGGCGTTTCCATCAATTACCGAGACCTATATAATGAAAAAAATCAACTTTGCAGCATTGCTTCCAGGTTTTTTGGCATTAAATAATTCTGTATGGGCAAATGATTCAGCGACTGAGATCGGGAATATTTCAAATATGTCTCTCAACGAGCATGATTTGATTCTGGCTCCATTGAATACGGATGTTCCGTTTTATATCGCGGGCCATCGTAGCCATAGTTCGCATCGAAGTCATAGTTCGCACCGTTCTTCTTCTGGTGGCGGTTACAGTACGCCTTACTATCCGAAAGCGGTGATCACGCCCGCACCAAGCACGAGTTCGGGTACAAGTTCATCTGTGCGTTCATTCAGTTCCAATAATGAAGCGTCTACAACGAGGTCTGCTACGGTGACCGGTTCAAATTCTGGAATGGGGGCATTAACGGCGGATAAAGAAAAAAGGCGCAGATTGATCATGAGGGTCCAGTTCGCCTTATTTGATAAAGGTTACTACGATGGTGTCATCGACGGTGTTATGGGGCCTTCAACGCGAAGCGCCTTGAGTTCATACCGTATCGATTATCATCTTCCAGCATCCGAGACCTTGGATAGTCAATTACTTAACTCTCTCGGCATTTTAGCGCGTTAGTCTTGATTGAGTTCATCGCAGGCGGCTCGCCTGCGAGATATCAAGATCGTGGCAAGTTGATGGGATCGATCTTGAGAGCTTATAACAATGGACTTGCGTGAACTCTGTTGCTGGGCACGAAGCCTGGCTGATGGGAATGCGGTATGGTGTGAAATGAGCAGCGATTTGCAATGCCACTAATGTGATTTATATCACGAAATATATATTATTATTAAATAATTTAAATGCAATAACGATCACATTTATTCTATTGACAATACCATATTTTTAAAATAATCATCATTTTTTTGTGAGCCAGATCTTCAATTGCAATGTATTTTACATTAAAAGTGATTTCAATCACGAAATAGCATCGAATTGCGTTTCCCGTTATTACTCCATAAGCTGCAAAGCAATTCCCAATCCTCTTGGAATAACGATAGGAAAAAACATGAATGGATTGATAGATTACTTCCCGGAAAATGCATTTACCGTTCACCAGCAAGATTGCGACTGGCAGCAGGCTATTGATTTATCGATGCGCTGTCTGCTGGAAAATAATATCGTTGAGCCGCGTTATGTGGCGGCAATAAAACACAGCACGCAAAATAATGGCGCATATTATATTCTTACGCCGGAAGTGGCTATGCCCCATGCACGTCCGGAAGAAGGGGCTTTGGGCACGGCATTAACCCTAACGGTATTGCCTAAGGGGGTTTATTTCAATGATGACAATCCACAGGTGAAAGTGTTAATTGGCCTGGCGGCGAAAGATGCCGACAGCCATATCAATGCTATCCAGCTATTGAGTGAAATGTTCTGTGATGACCAGGCAATTAAACAGCTTACTCATGCAGCTAAGATATCAGAAATAAAAGAAATCATTCAGCGCTTCTGATTTTACACACTCAAGGATCAATATAATGGCCAATAAAACAATGCGAGCCAGAGTGCAAGCTTTTGGCGGGTTCCTGACGGCTATGGTAATCCCTAATATCGGCGCATTTATTGCGTGGGGATTTATTACGGCACTGTTTATTCCCACTGGTTGGATGCCTAACGCCCACTTTGGGCAACTGGTGGGGCCGATGATCACCTATTTGCTACCGCTGATGATCGGTTCCACCGGTGGCTACCTGATCGCGGAAAAACGTGGCGCGGTGATGGGGGGGATTGGCACCATCGGCGTGATTGTGGGGGCCGATATTCCCATGTTTATCGGCGCGATGGTGATGGGGCCGCTGGGCGGGGTGATCATCAAATATATCGACACCAAGCTGGATAAGCGTATCCCCGCTGGCTTTGAGATGGTGGTCAATAACTTCTCACTGGGGATTGTCGGCATGTTCTTGTGCCTGTTTGCCTACGAGGTGATCGGCCCAGCGGTACAACAGGCTAACCATTTGGTTCGTGCCGGCATTGAATCTCTGGTAGCCACTGGATACCTGCCGCTGCTGTCGATTATCAACGAACCGGCGAAGGTGCTCTTCCTGAATAACGCCATCGATCAGGGGGTGTATTACCCGCTGGGCATGCAGGATACGGCGGTCAACGGCCGCTCGGTGTTCTTTATGGTGGCCTCTAACCCTGGCCCAGGGCTTGGTATCCTGCTGGCGTTTTCGCTGTTTGGCCAGGGTATGAGCAAAAAATCGGCACCAGGCGCGATGATTATCCATTTCCTCGGGGGGATTCATGAACTCTACTTCCCGTATGTGCTGATGAAGCCGCTGATGATCATTGCCATGATTGCCGGCGGGATGGCGGGGATCTACGTGTTTGATCTGATGGGTGCCGGTTTGGTTGCCGGGCCAAGCCCGGGTTCAATCTTTGCCTATCTGGCTCTGACGCCGCGGGGTGGTTTTGCTGGCACATTGGCGGGCGTCGCCGCCGGGACACTGGTTTCGTTCCTGATTGCCGCACTGATCCTGAAAACCGAGAAAAAGCAGGTGACCGAAGACAGTTTTGATGACTCACAGCGGCAGGTGAAAGCCTTGAAAGCTGCGGGCAAGGGGCCGTCACAGCCGATCCGCCACATCGCGTTTGTTTGTGATGCAGGTATGGGCTCTAGCGCGATGGGGGCAACCACCTTCCGTAAACGTTTGGAGAAAGCCGGGGTGCCGATCAGTGTGAAGCACTACGCCATTGAAAATATTCCGCCGGAAGCCGACCTGATCGTGACGCACTCTAGCCTGGAAGGGAGAGCCGACCGGGTGAGCGATAAGCCCAAAGTATTGATCAGCAATTATCTCGGTGACAGCAATCTCGATCGTTTGTTGGAACAACTGGTTGCCACACACTCAGAAAAGGAAGCCGTATGAAAACCCAAGCCGCCGCTATTTATGGCCAAAACGACGTTCGCCTGCGTGAGTTTGAATTACCGCCGCTAGGTGATGATGAACTGTTGGTTAAGGTCATTTCCGACAGTGTGTGCCTGTCTACCTGGAAGGCTGCCAAATTGGGGGCTAACCACAAGCGGGTGCCTGATAATGTTGCCGAACACCCGGCGATCACCGGCCATGAATGTGCCGGGATCATTGAGCAGGTGGGCAATAATCTGCAGCAACGCTACCGGGCTGGGCAACGTTTTGTGCTGCAACCGGCGATGGGATTGCCGAGTGGTTATTCGGCGGGTTACAGCTACGAGTATTTCGGCGGCAATGCCACCTATATGATTATTCCACAGCAGGCTGTGGAGCTAGGCTGTGTATTACCGTATGAAGGCAGCTATTTTGCGGCGGCCTCTTTGGCAGAACCGATGTGCTGCATCATAGGTGCCTATCATGCCAATTACCATACGACGCAATATGTCTATGAGCACCGCATGGGGATCAAACCCGGCGGCAACGTGGCGTTATTGGCCAGTGCCGGGCCGATGGGCATTGGTGCGATCGATTATGCCATCAACGGCAACATCCGCCCTGCGCGGGTAGTGGTTGTGGATATCGACGAGGCACGTTTGGCGCGGGCCAGATTGCTATTGCCGGAAAGCGTAGCGCGTGAAAAAGGCGTTGAACTGGTGTATTTCAACAGCAGCAAGGCTGCCGACCCGGTAGCTGCCTTACGGGATCTGACACAGGGCCACGGCTTTGACGATGTCTTCGTTTATGCTGCGGTGGCCGATGTGCTGGTGTTGGGGGATGACCTGCTGGCTGAAGACGGTTGCCTGAATTTCTTTGCGGGCCCAACCGACAGTGAATTCAAAGTGCCGTTTAACTTTTACAACGTGCATTACGCATCCACACATGTTGTGGGCACTTCGGGTGGATCGACGGGGGATATGTTGGAGGCGCTGCAACTGACCGCTGAAGGCCGCATTAATCCTTCGGTGATGATCACCCATATTGGTGGGCTGGATGCCGTGCCGGAAACCATCATCAACCTGCCTTCGATCCCCGGCGGGAAAAAGCTGATCTATAACTTTGCTACCATGCCGTTAACCGCAATTACCGACTTCCCTGAGCTCGGGAAAACAGACCCATTCTATGCCCGCCTGGCGGAACTGGTGGCTGAAAGCCACGGCGTGTGGAACGAACAGGCCGAGCGTTTCCTGCTGCAACATTTTGGCGTGGAAACAGGGGTATAACTGCCGATGAAATCGCTGGCTTATGACATTGTACGCACCACTCAACAGGCTGCATTGGCTGCCTGGCCGCTACTGGGCTGTGGTGATAAAAATCAAATTGATGGGGTGGCCGTCGCGGCCATGCGTCAGCAACTGAGCGGCATGGCCATGCAGGGGCAGATTGTGATCGGTGAAGGTGAAATCGATCAGGCCCCCATGCTGTATATCGGTGAACGGCTGGGGAGCGGGCATGGTCCGGCTGTGGACATTGCTGTTGATCCTATCGAAGGCACGCGGATGGTGGCCATGGGCCAATATAATGCGCTGGCCGTGATCGCCTTTGCCCCACACAATGCCTTGTTGCATGCCCCAGACATGTATATGCGCAAGATGGTGGTGGGGCCAGGCGCTAAAGGGTCTATCGATTTACGGTTGCCTCTGGAGCAAAATCTGCGGCAAGTAGCGCAGGCGTTGGGTAAGCCATTGTATCAACTGCGCATGATCACGCTGGATAAACCACGTCATGAACTGATTCGCCAACAGGCGCAGGCGCTGGGGGTGAAGATTTTTGCCATTCCTGATGGTGATGTTGCCGCTAGCCTGATGACCTGCCTACCAGGTGGTGAAGCTGACATCATGTATACCTTGGGGGGCGCGCCAGAAGGGGTCATATCGGCCTGTGCGGTGCGTCTGCTGGGGGGAGATATGCAAGCCGAGCTGATCGATTTCTGCCAGGCGAAAGGTGATACACCAGAGCACAGAATACTGGCGCAAGAAGAACGGCGGCGTTGCAGCAACATGGGAATTGAGATTAACACCATTTTGCCGCTCCATGCTCTGATCGCCAGCGATGAGGTGATTTTTTCGGCAACCGGGATAACCAAAGGTGACATTATCGGCGGAATAAAACAAAAAGAGGGGTACTTGAGCACAGAAACCCTTATGATTAATGGTACCGACGGATCGTGTAATAAAATTCATACATTACACTTGCATTGATGGTATCGCAGGACGAATGAAAACGCTGACAGAAGATGAAATAATTGAACAACTGGACGAGCAGGAACAGTTGCTCAATTGGTTACAGAAGGCAAATGAGATTTTATTTTCTGCTGTCAAAACCTATTTGCCACAGGTGTTTGTCAATAACGATCCCGATATACTCGAATATGCGGTAAAGCCATTGCTGGCAAAATCTGGCCCTTTGGACAATATGGATGTCTCCCTGCGCTTATTGTACGCGTTGGGGAAAATCAAAAAAACCGTTTATGCCGATATCATCTGTCTTTCACAATTTAGCCAGCATGTGCAGGCGGAAAATAGCTCACTGAGCTTTCATGATGAAATGACCTTTGATTTTATTGCCAACCTTAATGCCATTACGGAAAACGAACAGCTTTTCAGTGCGATAAGAAAGATGAAGTTTTCCAGCTTTGAGGTTTTTAATACCGAGCGCTACGGCAACATGATTAAAACCGGATTAACGCTGGCGGTGACTTCGCTGTTAAAGGAACTGACCAATGAAAATAGCGCTAACTGTTAATGGGCTGACGATCGATGCCTTTTTTACCGATGAGGAGGTCGAGCAGGTACATTTACCTTTACTGCGCCTGTTGGCCCAAAAGCAGCAGCAAAAGGGGGCGCGCCTGGTGGTATTTCTGGCGGCACCTCCCGGCAGTGGTAAATCGACGCTGACGGCCTTCTGGCAGCATTTATCGGCACAGTGTGATGAATTACCGGCATTGCAAACTCTGCCGATGGACGGCTTTCACCGTCCTAACTCCTGGCTTGATGCGCAAGGGTTGCGCAGCAAGAAGGGAATGCCAGAAACCTTTGATCGTCAGCAGCTCGAGTTGGCGTTGGCTGCACTCGATCAACCACGTCCATTCTGGCCTAACTACGATCGCGTGTTGCACGATCCGGTGCCCAACGCTATTGAGGTGACTGCGTCGGTAACGATCGTAGAAGGTAACTGGTTATTGCTTGATGAACCAGGTTGGCGCGATCTGGCACGCCACAGCGACTTAACGTTATTTATTCAGGCACCAGCACAGCAACTGCGGGCACGGCTGATCGAGCGTAAAATGCGTGGTGGTTCAACACTGGAGCAGGCCAGTACTTTTTACCAGCAAACCGATGGGCCAAACGTTGATAGGGTATTGCAGCACAGTTTGCCTGCCACCATTACCCTCCTGTGGGATAACGGTGGCCTGCGCTGTTCGGAGGGGTTATTTACCGGCGGCTAACAGATCTAAAGCATCGCGAATGCCGGTAACTGACAGCGCGCGGTTATCGGCACGGTAGCGGTCTTGTGCGGCGGGTGCAGAACTCTGGATAGCGATAAGTCGCCAACCTTCGGCGGTCTTCAATATCAATGGAGAACCACTGTCACCGGGTAAGGTATCGCACTGGTGTGATAGCACGCCCTGTTGCGCCCAACCGGTGACTTTACAATTTTGATGGCTGTACAAATCGTCCAGATGATCTTCCGGATAACCGGCCTGGGTGACCAGGCGCTTTGCCAGCTTTAAGGTTTGCGTTAACGCTTTTCCGTCACCTTGCCATAATGGCAACGGTTTAATCGCCAGCGGCTTGTTATCTTTTAACCTGATCAACGCAAAATCATACGCTGCCGCCGCCGGTGGCACGATCCAGCCGTCGCCATCCGCCTTCAGCTTCTTGCCTAATGACTTATCAACCAGCGTTTCGATATTTTCCGTCTGGTATTGCCAACCTTTACTGCCGGAAACAAAGCGCAGCGCAACGGCCTTATCAAGATTGCCGGGAGGGGCCAGTACGCAGTGGCCTGCGGTGAGCGCCAGATGGGGAGAGATCAGCGTAGCGGTACACAGATTACCACTGGCGGTTTCTACCTGACCAATGGCCTGCCACGGCCAACCGCTGGTTTCGGTCACTTTAATACGGTCGTCTTTGCCAAAAAACAGACGGGTTTGATCGGCCGCGGACGCCTCGGAAGGGCTATCAGCATGCGCAGAATGGGATAAAACCAAAGGAAATGAGCACAACAACATTAAAACAGGGATGCGCATAGGTTTGCCTGACAAATTCGGATCATCCATAGTCACACTGAATGCTAACTATAGACTGATTTAGCCGCTGTGTAGATGGTCGGCGATTGATTTTCCGATAATTTCCTGAGAA
Organism: Serratia sp. J2; assembly: GCF_046269175.1. Lineage (NCBI taxonomy): Bacteria > Pseudomonadati > Pseudomonadota > Gammaproteobacteria > Enterobacterales > Yersiniaceae > Serratia > Serratia sp. J2. The sequence continues at coordinate 40,227 of NZ_JBKABN010000004.1, read as the reverse complement.
AAATCGGAGATTACAGATAAAAAAAGCTGGCGATGAGCCCGCAAACGATCAGGGTGCCAAGGATGATTTCGAACCGATAGCGACGCAGCATAGACAACCCCCCCATGAAAAAACACCCGGCGAACCGGGTGTCGGACAAATCTTACCAGAACAGGTGAGGGGTGCCTCACACCGGTTGACTATCAGGCAGCTGGGGTTGCTGCTTTCTTGCTGGATTTTTTGTGATGCTTTTTAGCTGCCTGAGCTTTCTGGGCCGGGGCTTTTTTGCCGCTGGCTTTGTGGTGCTTTTTGGCTGCTTGAGCTTTTTGCTCGGTGGTTTTCTTCGCGTGATGTTTTTTCACGTGAGTGGTTTTGGCCGGCGCAGTCTGAGTAGTGGCGGCTGGTGCAGCAGCAGGAGCGGCAGCTTCAGCGGCGAACGCGATAGATGACAAGCCCATTGCAGCGGCAACAACCAGAGCTAATACTTTTTTCATCGGTAGATCCTCAAATGTCTGTTGGTTTGTAACCCCACTGCGGGGCCGTTGAAATAATCTTATGCAAACCGAGGATTACTTTCCGTGAGTGATTGGTTTCGGCGTGTAACCTAATGTACGAGTGCCTGGGGGAGGGAGCGTTGCTGCTTTGCAGGCCGTGATAGCTAGCATATTTGTGCTGCTGTCACGGATGATGCTGAACACCGCCACGCAGTGCGTGTATCAAAATAAACTAAATTAGTTACAACATACATTGACAGTTGTGCAAACTTCTCTCCTGTGGCACCAGTGCTGTAGGAGAGAACGTACACTATGCAACATCCGCAGGCTTAGTAGGTAGAAATAGGGCAGGATACTATTACGGCAGGCATGCCGGGGCGCAATGCCCCGGAAGATTTACGCTAACGTAATCCTATCCCCCGTCGCCGGGCTAATCGTATTAGGCAACCACAATTGCCCCCAAGAACCGGTGCAATGGCAGCCCATTACTTTCTCGGGTTTGATTTGTTTGAGAAAACGCTGTACCTGCAATAAGCGTAGCGGAGAGGCATATCTCAGGTGAAAGCCGCCAATCAGCGCGTGGATCTTATCGATACCGGTGATCTTCTGGCAGTGCCGCACAATATTGATTATTCCCCGGTGGCCGCAGCCAGTGATGATAATCAGACCGCGGTCTGATTTATAAATCAGCACTCCTTCATCAGCGACGTAATCAGGGGACTGTTGGGCATTTTCAATAATGCCGTAGGCTTTGGGGGCAGGCACCTCGATTTCACCGGACCAGAAGAACCGCTCACTGATTTGCACCGGGGTTCGGGTCAGCTCCATGGCGTGGCGCGAGTAATCCACTTTCGGCGATAAACGTTTGATTTTCTTTACGCGGCCCAGAAGATTAACGGCGGCATAGCGCACCTCTTGCACGCCGGGGTGGCAAATTATTCTGCTGTTATCGGGCAACCAGGGTACGCCACCGCTGTGATCGTAATGGCCATGAGAGAGCACGGTAGCGGTCAGGTTGTCGAGGTTAATCCCCATTTGGGCAGCATTCTGTAAAAAACTGCCGTCCGGCCCGGTATCAAAAAGCACGCTGTCTGATTCATCCTGAACTAACAGGCTCAACCCGGCTTTGGCGATTAACGCTTTATCCGCCCCGGCAGCTCGACGGTTTTCAAGTAACACATTGATGGTTAAGGCCATGTGGACTCTGTTTTGCAAAACCGTACGTTAAGCTATACCAGCAACGCCTTAACGTACGGAGGGTTCGGAGATTACAGGTAACGGCTTTCCAGATGCCGGCGGAAATAGCTTGGGTCTAACGTTTTACCCGTGGCGTTAGTGATCAACGTATCGGTAGGGTAACGGCTGGCGTGACGCCAGATATTTTGCTGTAACCAATGGAATAGCGCGGTTAAATTACCGGCAGCAATATCTTCGCTCAGCTTGGGCATTGCGCTGCGAGCACTGTCGAACAGTTGGGCCGCATACATGGCACCCAAGGTGTAAGTTGGGAAGTAACCAAAGGCACCGTCCGTCCAGTGGATGTCCTGCATACAGCCGTTGCGATAATCGCCCACGGTATCCAGGCCGAGGTAGCTGTGCATCTTCTCATTCCACAGTGCCGGAATATCTTCTACCTCGATCTCGCCCTCAATCAACGCACGCTCGATTTCATAGCGCAATATCACATGGGCAGGGTAGCTGACCTCGTCGGCATCGACGCGGATCAGGCCAGGTTTCACCCGCTGATTAAGGCGAATAAAGTTGCTCTCTTCCAGGGCCGGTTGTTCTCCAAACTGATTGACGATCAGCGGCCGCAGGACTTTCAGGAAGTCACTACCGCGAGCCAGCTGCATTTCAAAGAACAGGCTTTGTGATTCGTGGATCGCCGTCGACCGAGCTTGTGCCACGGGCTGGCCCAGCCACTCACGTGGCAGGTTCTGTTCGTAGCGGGCGTGGCCGGTTTCATGCACGATGCCAAGCAGCGCGGTAAGGAACTCTTTCTCGTTGTAGCGTGTAGTGATACGCACGTCTTCCGGCACGCCGCCGCAGAACGGATGAGCACTAACGTCAACCCGGCCACCATCAAAGTCAAAGCCGAGCAGCTTCATCACGCTCAGGCTCAGCTTACGCTGGGTGTCGACATCGAACGGACCTTGCGGGATCAGGCAAGGTTCTTGCTGCTGTTTGGCGACCACCTTTTGCAATAAATCGGGCAGCCAGGTTTTCAAATCGCCAAAGATACGGTCGAGATCGCTGCTGCGCATTCCTGGTTCATACAGATTGAGCAACGCATCATAACGGCTGACGCCCGCCGCCTGTGCGCGGATCTGCGCTTCCTCACGGCTCAGTGTAACCACCCGGCGCAGATTATCGCTAAAGCCTTCCCAGTCGTTGGCCGGGCGTTGTACTCGCCAGGCATGTTCGCAGCGCGCACCTGCAAGGGATTTGGCTTCGACCAGCGCTTCTGGCACCAGCACGGCATTATCGTACTGGCGGCGCATTTCGAGCAGGTTGGCACGGTCAAATTCATCTAGCGCTTCTTGTTGCGCGCGGTCGAGCAGTTCACCCGTTTTCTGTGCCGTCAGGATTTGATGCTTCAACACGCTCAACTCCGCCAAGGCTTCGGAACGCGCCTTATTGCCACCCGGTGGCATCATGGTTTGCATATCCCAACCGCTGATGGCCGATAGATGGTCAAAACGTGAAAGGCGGGTGAATAGGGCGCGAAGTTGGCCGTAGGCCGTAGAGGATGATGCAGATGTCATTTGTTCAACTCCATAGTGGATCCGTTGAGCCAACGGGGCCGGATCGTTATGCCGGCTCTATTTTGGTATCAAAAAGGGGTTTAATCGGCCAGCAGAAGCGGAAACTGGCGCCGCCCAGCGAACTGGCCTCCACAAAGACCTGGCCTTGATAGGCCACGGCGATGGAATGCACGATCGCCAATCCAAGCCCGCAGCCGCCGGTAGCGCGATCGCGGCTGGGGTCGAGGCGGACGAAGGGTTCGAACACCCGTTCGCGTTCTTCTGGAGGAATGCCTGGGCCGTCGTCTTCCACCTGCAGGCATGCAGCATCGCCGTCAAACCACAGGCCGACGCGCAAACGCCGTTCGCAATAGCGCAGGCCATTGTTGACCAGGTTGTCTAACACGCGCTCCATCAGCCGCAGATCGACACCGCCAAAGTCACCGACATGCGGGATATTCAGCTCAATCTCGCGCTCTGGGTGGATCAACTGGATATCGGCCACCTTATCCTGTAGCCAACTGGGCAAATCGATTGGCTCAATATTCAAGGCTACCTGTGGTCGATCCAGACGCGCATAGGTCAATAGCTCGTCGATCAGGGATTCTAGCTGGCCGATATCCCGATTTAACGCCTGCTGTTCGCCTTCGGTCAGGTTATCGCTCATGGCCAACCGGTAGCGCAGACGTACCAGCGGAGTCCGCAGCTCATGGGCAATACCGTCAATCAGCTGTTTTTTACTGACGATCAGCGTGTTGACGTTATCGGCCATCTGATTAAAGGCGACGCCAAGCCGGTAAAGGCTCGAGGTGGGGACAAAGTGTGTACGTTCATCGAGATGCCCGGCCCCCAGACGTTGGGCGGCATTTTCCAGTTTCAGCAAATCTTGCCAATGCGGGCGCATCCACAGGAATACCGGTAGGGCCAGCGACATGCCGATAAAAATCAGCAGCACCAAATCCAGGATGCGCATCTGGTGCAGATAAAAAAGATAAGGGATGGGGCCAACGACCAGCACGTAATGGCTGCGTGGGATGCGCTGCATGAAGGTATAGCGGTCGTCCAGTGCGATGATCTCCCCAAGGCGCAGCCGCTTGGTGAGGTCCTCACTCAGGTTCTGCTTGCCGAGCGGCTCGATATGCAGTTTGAACGACAGGTTTAAATCCAGGGTGGCGATGGTTTTGTTCCAGTCCTTTAGCGGGATCTCCCGCAGCTCGCTGCGCATCAGATACAACGAACTCTTCATCAGGTCGTCCATCGATTGGCGCCCGGCACGTTCGGCGGTGACTTTGTATACCAGGCCAACCAGCATCGCCATCACCAGAAAGCAGACGAACAGCAGTAAAAAGAACTGCACGAACAGTTTTCTCATTGTTGCACCGATGCCCAGGCGTTAGGAGCAAAAAGATAGCCCTTGTTGCGCACGGTCTTGATGCGAAACGGTTCCAGAGCATTGTCATACAGCTTGCGGCGCAGGCGTGAGATGGCCACATCGATGCTGCGATCCATACCGTCGTAGCTGACGCCGCGCAGGTTTTGCAGCAACGCTTCGCGGGCCATGATTTGCCCGGCATGGGTCGCCAGCTCCCATAGCAGATCGAAATCTGAGGTGGAAAGGGTGACGATCTCTTCCCCCAGCGTCACCTGGCGGTTGACCGGGTCGATGCACAGCAAGCCAAAATGCACGGCATTATGCTGGGTGATGTTCTGTGTTTGCTCTTCTTTTGGCTGGTTGCCACCGTGTTGGCGCAGGTGTAAACGCAGGCGAGCCAGCAGCACCGCAGGTGGTGTAGTTTTCAGGATGTAGTCATGCGCACCCATTTCCAATGACAGGATGTGATTCATATCGCTGTCCAGTGAGGTGAGCAACACGATCGGGCCGGGATAAACCGGGCGCAGATCGCGGCATAGCGTCATGCCGTCCTTGCCGGGTAGCATGATATCCAGCAGCACCAGGTCTGGCTGTTCCCGCTCAATACAGGCCTGTGCCGTATCGCCGCGGGGTTCGATGATGACGTCGATGTCATGTTTACCTAAATAGGCGGCAATCAGTTTGCCTACTTCAGGATCGTCTTCTACAAACACAATTTTAGTCATAATAGGGTGGTTTTATAGGAAAAACGGCATTCAGCATAGCGCGCTGCTCGGTGTTGCGCCATGCCCATTATTTAACGCAGTGGTCGCCCACCGTCTACTCCGTGAGTGCGTCCGGTAACGTAGCGGCTGCCCATCAGATAATCCACCAGGTTGACTACCTCACTTTCCCCTGGGGCGATCTGCATCAGGGATTTGGTCAATGCCTGTTGGCGATAGGCTTCATCGTCACCGGTGTTGAACATAATTAATGCTGGTGCGATAGCATTCACTTTGACGTCGGGGGCCAATTTGCGGGCAAAGGATCGGGTCATATTATCCAGCGCGGCCTTGCTGGCGGCATAGGCAATGTGCTTGTCGCTGCCTTTTTCTACTACATAATCCGTCAGATGGATGATATCGGCACCGGCTTGCCCCTGGCCAAGCAGGCAGGGTTCCAGCAGTTGGTTCAACAGGTAAGGAGTGTAGACGTGGATCTGGAGCATTGAAGCCATCACCTGTTCCGGTGGCGTTTCCGTCGATTCTGCCAACCAGGCGCTGGCATTATGGATCACGGCGCGCAGCTTTGGGGCAACCTGTTTTACCTGATCGGCAAAACGATAGATCCCTTCATGGGCAGAGAAATCGCCCTGCAGGCAGATCGCGCCAAGGTCTTGGAGTTCGGCTAATGCAGGGTATTCACTGCGATAGGCAATAATGACTGGAACGCCACGCTGTAAGAACGACTTGGCCAGAGCCAGCCCAATTCTGCGGGCACCGCCGGTGATCAACACAGGGGCCGAGTTGTGAGAGACCATCGAGTAAAGCTCCTGAGCAAACTGGCAAACATTAAAGGAATTATGCCATTATACGTCAGAAAGCGGATAACGCTTGCCATCGATGACATTTCAGCACTGGCCACCAGAAGGGTAACGAAGATGAACAACGATCATCTTGCATTCGTCGCGCGCAGTGAGAGAGTCTGTTTTGACTATACCCATTTTTTATCGGCCTCCTGCAAGAAGCAGTGGCGCTTTATCGATGCAATTTATGGGGTGATGCCCATCTTTGGCATGGTAGTGAAATCGCGCGTGACAGACTCACGCTCGCGCCAGGATCAGTTGAAAGAGTTGGCGTTACAGGTGGTTTCGACGCAGGTCAGCGATGAGGTCAACATTATTCGCCTGATCGATCTGGCCCGGCAACAGCAGTTGGTGGTGTTTGATATTCAACTGCCGTATCCGCTGGCGGCGGAGCAGTTGGCTGCCATTGAGAAAGAGTGTGGTGAATCGATAGTGGTGATGCAGGTCGGTGAGCGGATCACCATTAACGCCCAACCGATGGGGGGAAATTAACCGGGTGAATCACCCGGTTAATTAGGTCTATCAATGCAACATAAACCATCCGGCAGGGAGGGTTGCGGCCAGCAGTAGCATAACGGTGCTTTTCTCTAGCCGGTTGAGCAATTTCACGTCCTGATGCCCACTGCGGGCATACATAAACACCAGCAAGCCAGGCGCATACAGCAGTACCGACATCAACAGGTGCATCAGGCCTGAAGCATAGAGTAGCCACAGCCCATAAAGGCAGGCACCGCTGGCAGCGAAAATCAGACGCTTGTCCTGCCGCTGACGGGCTACCTTGAACAGGAAGGCCCCCACCAGGAAATACGGCACCAGGATCATCTCGGAAGCGATGGTCAGCAGCGAGTTGTAGTTGCTGCCGGTCAGCCAGATAATCACCAGCGCAATTTGCACTGCACCGTTGGTTAACCACAAAGAGGCGGACGGGGCATGGTTGCGGTTTTGCTTGCGGAAAATTTTGGGGAAAGCGCCGTGTTGAGCGGCCAGTAAAGGCACTTCAGCCGCCATGATGGTCCAGCTTAGGTAAGCTCCGCAAACCGAAACGATCAGACCGGTGGCGATGATCACATCACCCCAAGGGCCGATCAGATCAACCATCAGCACCGCCATTGACGGGTTACGCATTTCCGCCAGCTCACTACGCGGCACCACGCCGAGCGACAGCAGGGTGATCACCAGATACACCGCCAAAGCGGAAATCACGGCCAACATGGTGGCGCGGCCAACGTCCTTTTTCTGCCGGGCACGGGCGGAAACCACCACAGCACCTTCAACACCGATAAACACCCACAGGGTGATCAGCATGGTGTCTTTAACCTGCTGCCAGACTGGCGTACCAAGGGCAACGCCGTGGAAGTCCAACGTGAAGGTATCCATGCGGAACGCGATAGCGGCCAGCACGGCAAACAGGCCGAGCGGCAGCAACTTGGCGAGGGTGGCCACCAGATTGATGCTGGCCGCCGTTTGCACGCCGCGCAATACCAAGGCATGAACGATCCACAGCAACAAGGATTCGGCGATCAGCGCTTGCCAGGTATTGCCATCGCCCAGGATCACCGTGCCGCTGCGGTCTGTAAACAGGCTCAGTGCAGCAAACACGATCACCAGATAAGAAACGTTGGCGATCACCGCACACAGCCAGTAACCCCACGCAGAGCAGAAGCCCACCAGTTCGCCAAAGCCTTCTTTGGCGTAGGTGAAGATGCCACCATCCAGGTCGGGGCGCAGGCGGGTCAGTAACAACATGGCAAACGCCAGGAACAGAATGCCGACGCCGGTGATGGCCCAACCAATCAGCAAGGCCGCCGGGCTGGCAACCTCGGCCATATTCTGCGGCAGGCTAAAGACGCCTGCGCCCAGCATTGAGCTGAGCACCAAGGCGGTTAACGCGGTAAGACCAAGTTTTCTTTCCAATGATGGATCCCGAGACAGAATAAACAACTATGCGTTCCGTGCAGGCCAGCCATAACGTCATGGCAATTACCGCAAGGGCAGGCAATGGAGCTAAAAATTGGCGCAAATTCTAAGGGGAGATGCTTGCGGATGCAATGATTGGTTATGCGCGATGGGTAAAAACTTATTCAGCAGCGGTATAAAAAAAGGGCTGCACAGTGGCAGCCCTTCGATCGAGGTGACAGCAGGGATTATTTGAACAGATCGGCGCTGACGGTCAGGTTGCCGCCGCTCTTGTTCTGCCACTGGCGCGTCACATGGTAATACTTGGCGCCTTTCTCAGCGGCACGCTTCGCCACTTCGGTGGAAACGTCGGTCATGCTGTTGAAGTGGCCGGTAAAGGTCACGGAATCAAACGGCACCATCTGCGCGGCGGTGACGTTATTCACTTCCTGGATCTTGGTCCCGTTAGGCAAGGTTACAGTGTAACGCTGACCGGTAGACGTCTGAGTTTCGAAGAAGCGGCCAACGTCGCGGGCTGGCGAGCCGGAAGAGGCGACGCCTGGGATCTCGACCTTGGCGGCTTCTGCACCACCAGCAGCCAGCATGGCTTTACCGGCTTCAGAATCGGCAGGCACGGCATCCGGGCTCTGCACCACACGTTTCGGCGCATCGGCTTTATAGATGAAAGCGGTGATGAACTGGTTGCCGCCCTGGTTGGCATCTACCTGACGCACGATAAAGAACGAGGCAGCGCCTTTTTTCTGTGCGGCTTTGGTGATGGCATCGTTGATGTCTGGCTGGCTGCGGTAGAAGCCGCTGACGGTCACGGTATCGTAAGGTTCAAGCAGGAAGGCTTCGTCTTTTGGCAGCTCTTTCACGCCGTTAATCACGCGGTACTTGGTCTCTTTGCTGACTTCTGGCGCATCTTTATGATAAACGTCTGCGGTGACGCGCCAGTTGCCGCCGTTATTACCGTTGTTGATATCCTGGATATAGAAGGCGTCAGCCCCCATTTTATCTGCACGGCGGGATACGGCATCGGCAGCTTCGTTGATAGCGTTGAAACGGCCGGTAATGGTGATGCGATCAAACGGCTTGATGGCCGCTGCTTTCTCAGGAGTTAACTCTTGCGCGGCATGCACAGACAGCGCAGTAAGTGATAACAAGGCTGATGCGATGATCGTGGTCTTCAGCTTCATAAAAAATCCTTTCGCCAAGCGCAGTAACGTTTATAACGTGCTGAACAGTTTAGGTGTAATTCAGCCGCAGATTATGCCATGTAACCTTGGCAGGTGTCTCAGCATTTTATGTGATGCGATGCGACAAAGCTGAGCCGCACTAGGTGAACCACATTGGGCCAACAGGTTATAAGTTTCAATAATAAAGCGTTTAATCTCATTAATGTTAATTATTCACAATTTTATAACTTTTATGCTCGCTGTCCCCGGCTGACAGGAAATGGCCTAGGCCAGGTTCTGCACAATAGTGCGCTGAAAAGGGGCTTCAGGGCAGTTTTTGCATCCAGATTTGAGATTTGTCATGGCCTTAGCTGCATTTTTATGTAAAAACTGACGGGTAAACGTAAGCAATTATGGATCATCGATCACATTTTCAGTAGGTTATAGGTGGCACCTTAATTTGCAGACAGGCAAGGCTGATAAAAAACTTGCCAGCCGGTGCTATCGCTATGGGTAAGACGATAATAAACATCATCAGAACAGGTGAGAAGGGAACATTATGCGTATTGGTGTACCAAGAGAACGGTTGGCCAATGAAGCCCGAGTTGCAGCAACGCCGAAAACGGTAGAACAACTGCTGAAACTGGGCTTTACCGTCGCGATCGAAAGCGCGGCGGGAAAACTGGCAAGCTTTGAAGATGCAGCTTATCAAGCCGCAGGGGCGACAATTACCGATACAGCCGATGTGTGGCAATCGGATCTGATCCTGAAGGTTAACGCACCTCTTGAGGAAGAAATTGCGTTAATGCGTGAAGGCAGTACGTTAGTCAGCTTTATCTGGCCTGCACAAAATCCAGAATTGATGGCGAAGCTGGCGGCCCGTAACGTGACCGCTATGGCCATGGATTCCGTGCCACGTATTTCACGTGCGCAGTCCCTGGATGCACTGAGCTCAATGGCCAATATCGCTGGCTATCGCGCTATCGTTGAGGCAGCGCATGAGTTCGGGCGTTTCTTCACCGGCCAGATCACCGCAGCCGGTAAAGTTCCCCCGGCCAAAGTGATGATCATTGGTGCTGGGGTTGCTGGCTTGGCCGCTATCGGTGCGGCTGGTAGCCTGGGGGCGATCGTTCGCGCCTTCGACACCCGCCCGGAAGTGAAAGAGCAAGTGCAGAGTATGGGCGCAGAATTCCTCGAGCTGGACTTTGAGGAAGAAGCAGGCAGCGGTGATGGCTATGCCAAAGTGATGTCTGAAGCCTTTATCAAAGCGGAAATGGCGCTGTTCGCCGCCCAGGCAGAGGAAGTGGACATCATCGTGACCACGGCGCTGATCCCTGGCCGCCCGGCACCAAAGCTTATTACCAAAGAGATGGTGGCTTCCATGAAGCCGGGCAGCGTGATTGTCGATCTGGCCGCGCAAACCGGTGGTAACTGTGAGCTGACCGTGGCCGACCAGGTGACCATCACCGAAAACGGCGTGAAGATTATCGGCTATACCGATTTACCGAGCCGCTTGCCGACCCAGTCCTCACAGCTTTACGGCACCAACCTGGTGAACCTGCTGAAGCTGTTGTCGAAAGAGAAAAACGGCGAAATCGATATCGATTTCGAAGACACCGTGATCCGCGGTGTCACCGTGGTGCGCGATGGCGAAGTTACCTGGCCAGCACCGCCGATCCAGGTATCCGCGCAGCCGAAGCAGGCTGCCGCTGCACCAATCGAGAAAGTTGAAAAGAAACCAACCTCACCGATGGTGAAATACGGCCTGATCGCGCTGGCGATCATCCTGTTCGGCTGGTTTGCCAATTCGGCACCGAAAGAGTTCCTGTCTCACTTTACCGTGTTTGCGCTGGCCTGCGTGGTGGGTTACTACGTGGTCTGGAACGTCAGCCATGCATTGCATACCCCGTTGATGTCGGTCACTAACGCGATCTCAGGGATTATCGTGGTCGGTGCGTTGTTGCAGATTGGTCATGGCGGCTGGGTGAGTTTCCTCTCCTTTGTCGCGGTACTGATCGCCAGCATCAACATTTTTGGTGGATTCACCGTCACTCAGCGCATGCTGAAGATGTTCCGCAAAAACTAAGGGGTAGCAAAAATGTCTGGTGGATTAGTTACAGCTGCATACATTGTTGCCGCTATTCTGTTTATTTTCAGCCTGGCCGGCCTTTCGCGCCATGAGACGTCCAAGCAGGGCAACCTGTTCGGCGTGGCCGGGATGGCGATCGCGCTGATCGCCACCATCCTCGGGCCGGACTCCGGTAACGTGGGCTGGATCATTATCGCGATGATCATCGGTGGTTCCATCGGCGTGTATCTGGCCAAGAAGGTCGAAATGACCGAAATGCCGGAACTGGTGGCGGTACTGCACAGCTTCGTGGGTTTGGCTGCGGTGCTGGTCGGCTTCAACAGCTACCTGGATCACGGTACGGTGGCCATGGAACCGGTGATGGAAAATATCCATCTTACCGAAGTGTTCCTCGGCATCTTTATCGGTGCGGTGACCTTTACCGGTTCTATCGTGGCCTTTGGCAAACTGCGCGGCATCATCTCTTCCAAGCCGCTGATGTTGCCTAACCGTCACAAGCTGAACCTGGCTGCCCTGGTGGTTTCCTTCCTGCTGATGGTGCTGTTCGTACGTACCAACAGTGTTGGTTGGGAAGTGTTCGCACTGTTGATCATGACCGTGATTGCTCTTGGCTTCGGCTGGCATCTGGTTGCGTCAATCGGTGGGGCAGACATGCCGGTGGTGGTATCAATGCTGAACTCCTACTCCGGGTGGGCAGCGGCGGCGGCAGGCTTTATGCTGAGCAACGACCTGCTGATCGTGACCGGTGCGCTGGTCGGTTCTTCCGGTGCGATCCTGTCGTACATCATGTGTAAGGCAATGAACCGTTCGTTTATCAGCGTGATTGCCGGTGGTTTTGGTACCGATGGTTCCTCAACCGGCGACGCAGAAGAAATGGGCGAATACCGCGAAACCACGGCGGAAGAAGTGGCTGAACAGCTGCGTAACTCCACCTCGGTGATCATCACCCCAGGCTACGGCATGGCGGTGGCGCAGGCGCAGTATCCGGTAGCGGAAATCACCGAGAAGCTGCGTGCGCGTGGCATCAAGGTGCGCTTTGGTATTCACCCGGTGGCGGGTCGTTTACCGGGCCACATGAACGTGCTGCTGGCGGAAGCCCGTGTGCCGTACGATGTGGTGCTGGAAATGGACGAAATCAACGATGACTTCCCGGACACCGATACCGTCCTGGTCATTGGCGCCAACGACACGGTGAACCCGGCGGCGTTGGAAGATCCACGCAGCCCTATCGCCGGCATGCCGGTGCTGGAAGTGTGGAAAGCGCAAAACGTTATCGCGTTCAAACGCTCGATGAATACCGGCTATGCCGGGGTGCAGAACCCGCTGTTCTTTAAAGAGAACACCCAGATGCTGTTTGGCGATGCCAAGGCCAGCGTGGAAGCGATCCTGCGCGCGCTGTAATATCACTGTTGGAAAAGCACAATGCCAGCCACTGAGAAGTGGCTGGCATTTTTTGTATTGAACCCTTTCTCAGAGCGAGGACCGATCGAGTTTGCTGAGATGACCTCTTTACTTCCAAAAGCGCAGAGGCTAACAGCTCTCTCCCAGTAGGAGAGGATTGGGATGAGGGGGCTATTGCCCGTAATAGGCGTTCTTGCCGTGCTTACGCAGGTAATGCTTATCCAACAGCACCTGCTGCATGTTGCCAATCCCCGGCGTCAACTGCCGTGAAAAAATCCCCATATAAGCAATTTCTTCCAGTACGACCGCATTGTGAACCGCGTCATGCGCATCCTTGCCCCAGGCAAACGGCCCGTGGGCGTTGACCAGCACCGCCGGGATGGCGCTTGGGCTGATGCCGCGCTGGCGGAAGGTTTCAATAATCACCTTGCCGGTATCCAGTTCATAATCATGCTCGATTTCATCTGCGGTCATCAACCGGGTGCAAGGGATCGCACCGTAGAAATAGTCGGCATGCGTGGTGCCCCAGGCAGGGATATCCAGCCCGGCCTGCGCCCAGATGGTGGCATGGCGTGAATGGGTATGCACGATGCCGCCGATATCGGCAAACTCGCGGTACAGCGCCAGATGGGTAGCGGTATCCGAAGAGGGCTTCTTGCTGCCCTCAACACGTTGTCCATCGGCCAGGTTGACTACCACCATATCCTCCACCTGCATATGCGCATATTCCACGCCGGAAGGCTTGATCACCACCAACCCGCGTTCGCGGTCAACGGCGCTGACGTTACCCCAGGTAAAGGTCACCAACTTGTGGCGTGGGAGGTCGAGGTTGGCCTCCAATACCTGCTGTTTTAGCTGTGGCAGAGTTAGCATGTCATTCCTCCTTGCTGCATTTGCTGTTCAATCCAACGGCGGGCTTGCACGATCTCGGCAACCGGTTCGTCAGCCTTTTCGGTCCACATCTCAATCAGGAAAGTGCCGCGATAGTTGAGCTGCTTCAACGTGTGAAACAGGGCGACAAAATCCACACAGCCTTCACCGAATGGCACATCGCGGAACTGGCCGGGTGACGTCTCAGTGACCGGGAAGGTGTCTTTGAGGTGAATGGCCGCGATGCGGTCAATACCGAGCTGCAATTCTTGCGCTACATCGTTACCCCAGGCGCTGAGGTTGCCAACGTCTGGATATACCGTGAACCATGGGGAAGCCAGCAGGGAGTCCCAAATCTTCCACTTGCTGATGGAACTCATGAATTCGGTATCCATAATTTCGACCGCCAGCATCACCTGCGCGGCAGCGGCACGTTCCACCGCCCATTGCATCCCCTCGGTAAAGCGGGTGAGAGTTCCTTCATCCTGCGGCTCGTAATACACGTCATAACCCGCCAACTGAATGGTGCGGATGCCAACGTCTTTGGCCAACTGGATCGCCTGTTCCATGATCAGATAAGCCTGTTGCCGCGTAGCCTCGTCATGGCTGCCGAACGGGAAGCGGCGGTGGCCGGAAAGGCACATCGAGGGGATGCTGATGCCGGTTTCCAACATGGCGCTGACCAGCGAAAGACGCTGCTCTTTGCTCCAGCTCAGACGTGATAAACGCTCATCACTTTCATCGACCGACATCTCGACAAAATCAAAACCGCAGGCTTTGGCCAATGCCAGCCGCTCCGGCCAACTCAGGTGTTTCGGCAGCGCTTTTTCGTAAATTCCCAACGGATGCTGGCGCATATCAAGATCTCCAAATGTCATCAATGGCGGTACGGAACTGACGTGCGGCCACCACCGGATTGGCAGCCTCGGCCAGCGCACGCCCGGCGATAAACGCCGTCACGGCAATGTCTTTAAACAGCGGCAAATCGGCCGGGACGATCCCGCCGGTCACCGAAAGCTCAATCCCCAGATCTGACAGCGCCTTCATGGTATCCAGATCCGGTTGGCCCCAGGTTTGTCCGCTGGCTTGTGCATCGCGGCCACGGTGGTAAATCGCCTGTTTGATGCCCAGATCGCGCCAGGCTTTGGCATCTTCCAGCGTCCAGCGGCCAAACAGCTCAATCTGGATTTCACCCCGGTAGCGCTCGGCCACCTCCAGCGCACTAGCCATGGTGGCCAGGGGGGCTGCGCATATCACGGTCATCCAGTTGGCCCCCTGCGAAAAAGCCTGTTCGGCCAGGGTAGCTCCGGCATCGGCCACCTTCAGATCGGCGACCAGCGTATGTTGCGGGCAACGTTCACGCAGGGCTTTCACTGCCTGGATCCCGGCGCTGATGCATAAAATGGTGCCCGCCTCGATGATGTCGACGTACGGATGCAGACGGTCGACCGTTTGCAGAGCGGCATCCAGCCGGGTGTGATCGAGCGCCAGTTGCAGGCGCGGTTTGATGGTCATAAAGCCTCCTGAAAGTTGCCGTGTTGCAGCGTTTGTAGCGTGGCAACCAGTGCCTGATAACGTTGGTATTTACGGTGGTAAGCATCCTGAGCGGCGGGATCCGGCAGAACGGTTTCGATGCGTGGAGCCAATGCCCGCTGTGCGGCGGCAAAGTCGCTGAAAGCGCCGGTGCCCACCATGGCAGCCATCGCAGCGCCCAAACAGCCGGTTTCCTCCACCTGCGGCAGTTCGACCGGTAAGCCGCTGACGTCGGCAAACATTTGCATCCAGGGGGCCGATTTAGCCGGTCCGCCGGTGACGCGCAGTGCCTTGGTCTGAGGGAAACGTTGCCGCATACGGTTCAGGTGGGTCATATGGCAGAACACCACGCCCTCGAAAATCGCCTGTACCAGATGTTCGCGCTGATGGAAGGCCTGCATACCGTAGAAGCTGGCACTTAATCCCAGCCCGGCGTTGGAACCATAAAGGAAGGGGGCAAACAGCAACTGGCTGCCAGCTTTGGGTAGGTCAGCCACCCAGCGGTTGATCTGCGCGTAATCGTGCAGGCCCCATTGCTGGCAAAACCACTCCAGATTCGCAGCGGAGGTGGGGCTGGCTTCGTGGACGATGTATTTGCCTTGCTCGGCATGGCGGCCATAAACGAATGGATAGCTGGAGTCGGAAGCGATCGTTGCGGTGATCCCGCTGGTGACAGACCAGGTGCCCATTACCGCGTTGAGTCGGGTTTCATCCTGCAATCCGGCACAGAGTGCGGTGGATACCACGTCAAACAAACCGCCCACCACCGGGGTGCCGACTTGCAAGCCAGTCAGCGCCGCAGCTTCCGCACTAACGCGCCCGGCGATCTCGGCAGAACCGACAATCGGCGGCAGGGCTGGCACGATCTCGCCGATGCCAAGCAATTGTGCCAGCGCCGGGTCATAACAGCCGCGCTCCATCTGATACAGATTGGATTCGGAGATATTGGTTTCTTCACCGGCCAGTTCGCCCGTCAGGCAGTACCGCAGGTAGTCATGCGCCATCAGCACGCTGCCGATCTGGGCATAGCGCTCGGGTTGATGCTGCTTGATCCAGCGCAGCAGTGAAACCGGATGGCCGGTCCATAGAGTTTGGCGAGTGTGCTCGTACAGGGCTTGCGGCATGCCCGCTTGTTGCCAGGCCATCACCTGGGTCAATGCCCGCTGATCGGAGGACAGAATGGCGTTACCCAGCGGTTGCCCCTGTTTATCCAACAGGAACACGCCTTTGCCCTGGGCCGAAATCCCCAGCCCCTGAATGGCAGACGCGGCGATACGGTTGTGTTCCAACACCTCACGGATCACGCTGGCGGCAGTTTGACATAGTGTGGGCATATCCCGCTCCGCCCAGCCAGGTTGCGGGGCAACGATTGCCAGATTACGGCGGGCGATGGCCAGTTCTTTACCCTCGGCGTTATACAAACCTGCCTTGATAAAGGTGCCGCCGCAATCGAGCCCTAGCCAGTATTTCATTGCTCGCTCCCGGCGACCTGGTCGCATTTATTTGGCAACATCAGCGCCAGCAGTGCGGCGATCGCCAGTGAGGCAGCCAGGCTATAGACGCCAACGTCCTTGTTGAACACCGTGATCAGCACGCCGACCATATAGGGGCCGCAGAAGCCACCGAGGTTGCCTAAGGCATTGATCACACCACGTGCACCACCGGCCACTTCGGCGTTGAATAATTTGGGGGGAATAGTCCAGAACACGCCTGCGGCCGCCTGAATAAATACGCCGCAGCCGACTAACGCGGCATAAGACCACCAGATGTGATCTTTCAGCAGGACGGAAAGCGCCATGCAAATAGCAAAGCAGGCCAGCGGCAGGGCAACGAACACTTTGCGTTTACCGGTGCGGTCGGACAGCGTGGAAACGATCAGCATGCCGAAAATGGCACCAATGTAGGGCAGTACGGCAAGCCAGCCCACCTGTTCCATATTGCCGTTGGTCAGGCCTTTCAGAATGGTGGGCAGCCACAGCGTGTAGCCGTAGATCCCGGTTTGGTAGAAGAAGTTAACCAGGATCAGTTGCCACATGATCCGGTCGCCCAGCACGCGCCGCAGTGAAGCATTGCGTACCGTTTTGCCTTTGATCAGCAGTTGTTCATCATGCAGGGTTTTGATCAGGTAGTCTTTTTCGGCCTGCGAGATCCACTTGGCTTCCTGCGGGCGGTTGCTGATGGTGAAGCACCACAACGCCATCACCACCAGTGACAAGCCACCTTCCACCAGGAACAGCATGCGCCAGTCCCAGGCGGTGATGATCCAGCCGGATAGCGGGGCGGTGAGGATACCGGCGATCGGTACGAACATGATCACGATGGCGTTGGCACGGCCACGCTCCTTGTCCGGGAACCAGTTGCTGATCATGGTCAGCACCACCGGCAGCATACCGCCTTCTGAAACGCCGAGGGCAAAGCGCAGAAACAGCAGTTGGTATTGATTGGTCACCAAACCGGTCAGCACCGAGATCACCGCCCAGGCCAGCAGCGACCAGCCAATAAACTTCTTGCCGTTACCGTTAACCGCCAGCTTACCGCCGGGCACTTGCAGGAACAGATAACCGATAAAGAAGATGCCGCCCGCCAATCCGGCCATTGAGGCGGTGATCCCCAATTCGGCATCCATGCCGCCAGGCATGGCGAAGGCGATATTAACGCGGTCCATATAAGAAATAATGCAGGTGATCAGAATTGGCGGCACAATTCTCAGCCAGCGTAATTTGGGTATGGCCTGACTTTGGCTAACAGCAACAGAAGCAGTATTCATGTTATTGATACCTTCGCATAAATAGGGGGCTCGGAATAAATCCGTATTATTGTTTACCGTTTTATAGGTATTATTTGATGTTCTATCTTTTGGACGTCATGATATTAGGCCAATGCTTAACGCCAGGGCATTGATACCATCCTTGATAATAGCGATCCGTTGCTCGACGCTCTCTTGTGCCGAGGTGGACAGTAATTTGATACCGGCATAGTTTAATTCTGCCAGCGGAGCCTGATTAAATAATTGCCGCGCACTGTCCAGCGTCATTAATGATTCATGACAAACATAATGGCTGCCATCAAATGGGGCGAAGGGCGCATGTGTATCCTCCCATTCGCCATAAGCACCGTGGCTGGCGGTGCCGGAGAACATCAGGGCGCTTAATAACCCGGCCTGTTGACACTGCTTCACCTGCTGCAAAGGCAGATGATCATTATGCCCCTCAATAGCAGATCGGCCCCAGTTGATGGCAAGGGTCAGCGTATCGTCAAAGTGGCGGTTAATCGCCTGTGCCGCGATGATCTCATCTTCCAGCGTCAGGAAACCCTTGCGTGGCATGGGCCCGGTCAGCGCATCGCAGTGCTCAATCACCAAATCGCATTCCCAGTGCCAACCGGCAATGTCTTCCAACGAGGCAATGAAGGCCTGTCGCGCCGCCGCACTGTCTTTTTCCTGCCGGTTGGGGGCGGATTGCAGCTCCAGGGCTACCACCTGTTGGCGACCGGCGCGATCGTTGGTGCGCTTAACTTTGTCATGTATTGAACGGATATAATCCACCGCAGCCTGGCGCTCCTCTTCATTACGGGCGGCGAGGCCAAAATCCCGCCCGCTACCGCGTCGTTGCATAGTCCCCATCACCGCGGTAAGCACCAGTTGCCAGTGGTTGGGGATCAGCTTAAGCAAGAAATCGTCACCATAAGGATGCAAGTCGTCCAGACAAGGTTGCTCCAGCCCACGGATCAGCGGCAGTTCAGCCAGCCGATCCCAGAATTGAACTTCCTTTTCACGTTCGAGTTGATGAAATGAAGGGGCGCAAGGATAAGCACCAATAATAAAGCCCGGCGTTGTGTTTTCCATATTTTTCACCTGATATTATCGCAATCAATGAAACGGCTAAATTCACGTTATGAGACAGTCTTTATTTCATCGTGCTGGAAAGTAATGTTATCGGTATTTTCACCACCACCTTTCTGATGTCGCAGGGCGTTTGATTAATACAGGCAGGGCGATGGACATCCTGCGGATAAAATACCGCAAAATTACCGGGCTGCATGGTTAACCAGGATTCGTCTTCCACATCCTGATAGAAAATAATGTCGCGTTGTGCTAATAACTCCTGATGAATAACGTTATTTCCTCTGTCCGCCGCAACGCCTATTAACTCAGTGCCGCTTACCAGGAACTGCACGTCGATATTTTTACGGTGCACTTCAGGGCGCAACTCATCTTTATGTTGTGTGTGCAGATCCAGTACCTGCACCACATAACCGGTTGCCGGATCCTCATAACGCCCGGCAGACAGGGGGGTAAAATCGGTGTTCTGCAAATAGGCCACGGCTTTGGCAATCGCCGGGGGATAGTGTTCTGCTGCCGTATGGGCAATATGGCCGAAGATCATAAATTGCTCCTTAAAGTGCCTGAATGCGGGCCCAGACGCGATCGTCTACCGGGATGCCATCGCGTTGATTTTCGGCGCGGACGTGCGGGAAGCGGTGGCCCGGCAAGCGAATGGCGACCTCTGGGTTATCACGCTCGGCGCTGGTCACGTAATCCATAATGCGCTGCAGCTTTTCATCACGGGTTTTGCCGTCGATCAGGCGGTCGATCTCAATGGCGATAAACACCTGCGAAATGCCGTATTCATCGTGGTTATCTTCGGTAACTTCAGCGACCGATGAACCGCCAGAGAGCAGGGTAGCGATCATATCCAGCACTATCGACAGCGCAGACCCCTTCCAATAGCCCATCGGCAAGATACGCCGATTTTCTTCGATGGTAGCCGGATCGCGCGTCAGGTTACCGTCGTTATCGAAACCGCCGTCTACCGCCAGTTTTTTGCCCGCAAGGCGATTCATTTCCAACGCGCCGTAGGAGAACATCGACATCGACATATCTACCATGGTGATCGGGTTACTCGGCACGGCGACGATCAGCGGGTTAGTGCCGATACGGCACTCTTTAGCCCCCCAAGGTGGCATGACGGCGATCGAGTTGGTCCAGCAAATGCCGATATAGCCTTGCTCTGCCGCTTGCCAGCCGTAACCTCCGCCACGCATCCAGTGGTTGGCATTACGCAATGCTACCAGGCCAATCCCGTGTTGATCCGCTAACTGCATGGCGCGATCCATCATCTTGCGGGCGGTCAGGTTGCCAATGCCCTGATGGGCATCCCACTGTTCGATTGCGCCTAACGAAAGCAGCTTGCTCGGTTCGGCGTCAGGCACGATATCACCTGCGTCCAACTGCTGAATAAAGCGTGGGAAGCGGTTGACCCCGTGGGAATAGACGCCGCTTTCGGTGGTATCGGCAAACAGAGTGGCACACTCATCCGCCGTCGGTTCCGCCACTCCCCGTGCCAGCAACACGCGTTTGAATTGCTGTTTTAACTCGGTATAGCTCACTCTCATACTACTGCTCCCCTATGGCGAATCGAATGTTTTGCGTTCTTTTAATTTCAATATACGAAATTGCATTTCAAATAAATGCTATACCCCTGTTGGGACGAAGTCAAAGCTGGAGTGTGGGAAATTATCTCGTAAAAACAGATAGTTAAATTAACCTGACGATTATGTGATCGGCAACACAGTTTGAGGGGGTTGGCGTGCTACAGACGTGACGAAGCAGGGAGAGGTAAACTCCCCCTGCGTGATGATCAGCCCGTGATTACCCGTGGGTATTCAGGACAATGCGGTACAACGATGTGGTGGCAGTAATGTAGAGCTCATTGCCTTCTGGCCCGCCGAAGGTGCAGTTGGAAACGCACTCCGGCACCGGAATTTTGCCAATTTGCTCCCCACGCGGATTAAAGATAATCACGCCGTCGGCACAGCTGCAAAACAGATTACCGGCGCTATCCAGGCAGAAGCCATCTGGGATCCCCGGCGCGACCTGAGCAAAATGCCTGCCAGCCTTCAACTTCCGCCCTTCAACCTGATATACCCGCAGCTCGCGACGCCCAAGGGTAGGGAAGTCAATAATCGACATATCCGCCACATACAGCAGGCTTTCATCCGGCGAGAAAGCCAGGCCGTTGGGCCGTTGTAGATCGCTGGCGGCAATGTTCAGCGAGCCATCACGGGGATCGTAGCAATACAGATAACAGCCGATCACCTGGCTTTCAGACTTGTAGCCCTCTTCATCGCCGATGATGCCGTACGGCGGATCGGTAAACCATAATGTTCCGTCGGAACGCACCACGATGTCGTTCGGTGAGTTGAAACGCTTGCCGTCCACCCGGTCGACCAGCAGTTGGACACTGCCGTCGTGTTCGGTGCGGCTGATACCCCGCCGCCCATGTTCACAGCTGATGACACGCCCCTCGGCATCGCGGGCATTACCGTTGGCATAGTTGGATGCAGCACGCCATACGCTGAGCTCGCCATTGCGTTCCCAACGGAACATGCGGTTGCCTTTTACATCGCTGAATACCACTGCATCCTGTTGCGGCAGCCATACCGGGCCTTCAGCCCAGACGGCGGGGGAACACAAACGTTCCAGTTGTTGTTCGATCATCTCAACCTCCCGATCACTTCACGCCCCAAATGGTTTTGTAATGTCCCTGATAGTCATTTTGAGGGTCGTACATATTATTCGGGCCACCGTCATTGGCGATGTTCTCGCGGG
This sequence comes from Serratia sp. J2, assembly GCF_046269175.1. NCBI lineage: Bacteria > Pseudomonadati > Pseudomonadota > Gammaproteobacteria > Enterobacterales > Yersiniaceae > Serratia > Serratia sp. J2. Next base: position 18,497 of record NZ_JBKABN010000004.1, on the reverse strand, counting down.
TGACCAGATGGGCCGGAGTCACGTAACCGGAAGGCGCCTGCTTGGCGAAGGCACGGTTAAACTCATCCAGCAACTGCCAGCCGTGCAGCTTCAGCGGCTCGGGCACGGTGGCAGACTGGCTGTCACCGGAACGAATGCGTTGGTAGGCAGAAATGGAGCCGTCACCGGCCGAGATATTAAACGGCGCATTGCTGCCGCCTTTACCGGCTGTTTTCAGCGCCGGGGCCATAAAATCGAAATACAGATCGTTGATCGCCAGTGCGTACTGGAACTTGTCACCGTATTTCTGCAACAGGCTGAAGGTCATGGCTGGCATACGGCTGGCGGTGTCTGCCAGCGGGGTGTCGATAAACTCTACCAGTTTACAGCCACTGCATTTAGCCACTTCCTCTTTCATCACGTTGGCTTTGTCCAGAGCGATTTGGTACAGCGAATCGGTAAAGATCAGCACGTTGGCCTGCCCATCGGACTTCACTACCGCATATTGTGCGGCGATGCGCGCTACCTCGTTGGAATCGGAAGTGACGTTATAGAACACATCGTATTTGGCGATGGGGCCAGGCTCTGGCACAGCATGCCAGGCTGTCAGAACGATCCCCTGAGCCACCGCCTTTTTCAGCGGGATTTTAGCCACGTTAGGGTTCCAGCCGCCGATCACGATCCCGTCTGGCTTTTGGGCAATGGCCTGATTTAGCGACGACAGTTGGTCTTTAACCGAGCCGCCACCGTCCAGCGTTTCCAACTGCCAGCCTGCCACCTTGGCCGCTTCGCTCAGCCCTTGCTGCACTCCCTGCACTCCGCCGTTCTTCATGTCGGAGGCAATAAAGATGATTTTCTTGTTCGCCTGCAGCTGCGGCCCGCTGGTAGGGCCATCCCATTGGGTACTGCTGGCCGTGGCTTTGGCTACCGCGGCCGTAGCCTCATCGAGATAGGCATCTGCCCAGGCCGGTGAGGTGGCCAACAGCAGAGTGGTGATCCCGGGCAAAATCCAACAATGTTTCATGGCTGTGCTCCTGATTAAGGATTGATCGCTTTTTGGTTGTTGTTGTCGGCAGATGCCGCCTGACTGTGTTGTACTGCTTTCTGATTGAGTAACCGACGGCGTTGGGCATAGCCCGCCAGCGTGATGGACAGCAGCAGCGTGGCGCCGTTGAATAACGGTTCGACCCAGAACTCCCCACCAAACTGCTGGATCCCCGCGATGCCGATCGCCAGAATGGCAATGCCGACCACGGTGCCCCAGACGTTCACCCGCCCTGGGCGAATAGTGGTACTACCGAGGAATGCGCCCACCAAGGCGGGTAACAGATAATCCATTCCGACGCTGGCCTGGCCTACGCCCTGTTCGGCAGCGATCAGCACGCCGCTAAAACCGGTGAGCACGCTCGAGGCGATAAAGGCGCCAATGGTAAAGCGATTGACCGAAATCCCGTTGAGCCGCGCCGCAGCCGGATTGCCGCCTACCGCATACATGCAGCGGCCCAGCGGGGTGTGTTCGGTGATCAGCCACAGGATGACGGCGACGATCAGCACGTAAAAGGCCACAATCGGGATCCCGGCAATTTCGGTGTGATGCAAGGCGATAAAGGCGTCAGGCAAGTCGCCGACAATCTGCCGCCCGCCGGAGTGCCACAGCGCCACCGCATACAGCACGGTGCCTGAACCCAGGGTGGCCACGAAGCTGTCGATATCCGCCAGCGCCACCAGGATGCCGTTAAGCAGGCCGTATAGCGCGGAAATGACCAGCACGGTCAGCACCGCCATCTGCCAGGAGAAGCCATATTCCACCTGCAAGGTGATCGCCAGGATGTGCCACAGCACGATACCGAAACCGACGTTCAGGTCGATCTTGCCGACGATCATCGGAATGGTAGCCGCCAGCGCCAGCAGGGCGATCTTGGCCTTGCTGGAGAGGATCGCCTGTACCGTCAGCATCGAGGCGAACGACGGCGTGGTGAGTGAGAAGACGATCACCAGCGCAATACACAGCAACAGCAGGCCGTAGCGGGTGATGATTTGCATCAGCCATGGGCCAAGGCCGTCCTGCCCCAGGCTGACACGCTGCTCCAGCGCCGTTGATTTGACGGACGTTTTATTCGACATGGTATTCCTCCACAACGGCTTCCCCGGCGCTGGCAGAGGCCAGCTCCAATAAATTGGCGAACGAGACCTGCTGGTTCTTCAACTCGCCCATCACTTTCCCCCGGTTAAACACCAGGGCGCGGTTACAGATATGCGCGATCTCTTCAAAATCGTTGGAGATCACCAATACCGCCACGCCGGCTGCCAGGGATTTATTTAACAGATGATAGATTTCGGCGCGGGCGCCCACGTCGACCCCGGCGGTGGGGTCTTCCAGGATCAGCAACGGTGCCGCAAGATGCATCCAGCGGGCCATCACCACTTTTTGCTGATTGCCGCCGGACAGGGCGCTGATATCGATATTGACGTCCTTTGGCCGCACGTCGAACAGTTGTACCTTCCACCAACTGGCCCCGATTTCGGCGCGGCGGCTATAGCGCGAGAACAGCTTATGGCCGCTGGCACAGGGGTTGATAAACAGGTTTTCCCGTACGCTCATCGACATCACCAGGCTTTCGCCGGTGCGATCGCCTGCAACCAGAGACACGCCACATGCCATTGCCTGCTGTGGGGTGCTGGCGGTGTAAGGTTTATCGCGGAACTCGATTTCGCCGCTGTCTCGCTGGCGCAGGCCGAACAGCAGGCGGCCAATCTCTTCCTGACCAGCACCGCGCAGCCCGGCAAGAGCGAGCATTTCACCCGGCTGCAATTCGAAGCTGACCGGGCCGATATCCCCGACGCTGACGTTATGCAGTTGCAAAACCGGTGGTTGGTGCTGCGGCAGCGGTTCGCGCTGATCTTCCGCCATCGCTTCACCCACGATCATCTGTACCAGATCGCGCAGGGAATAGTCGGCGGTGTTGCCTCCGGCAACGTAGCGGCCATCACGCATCACGCAAACCCGATCGGCAATTTCAATCACTTCATCCAGGCGATGGGTGACGTAAATCATGCCGACCTTTTTGGCGCGTAGACGGTTGATCACCGTAAACAGGTGGCGTACGTCGTTGGCGGGTAGGGAAGCGGTGGGCTCATCAAGCACCAGCAGTTCAGCATTCACCGCCACCGCTCTGGCAATGGCCAGCAACGATTTCTCCGTGCGGGAAAGCTCAAATACGCGTGCGTCTGGGTCCAGGGCAATCCCAACGTCCTGCAAGGCTTCCAGCGCACGGCGGCGAATGGCACGCCAGTCGATCAGCCCGAAACGGCGGGGAAATCCCATTACCAGCGCCATGTTCTCCGCTACCGTCATCCATTCAATCAGGCCCAGATCCTGATGGATAAAGGCAATCGGCTGGCGGCTATCACTTTTAATCGCCGCGGCCGAGGCAATGCTGTTACCTTGAAAGTGGATGTCACCGCCATCGCGCGGATACACTCCGGCCAGGACTTTGATCAACGTAGATTTACCTGCGCCGTTTTCTCCTAGCAGCGCCAGCACTTCGCCGGGCATCACCTGCAGGCTGACGTCGTTAACTGCGATGTTGCCGCCAAAACGCTTGACGATATGGCTGAGCGTAAGAATGGGTTGATCCGCATTGCCTTGAGTCATTGTGATGCGCCCCTGTGTCGGTTCGCGCAATTAGCGCGATGCCAATAAGTAAACCGCTGCTGTTTAAAACAACCCTAAATTTCATTATGCGAAATCAGATTTCAAAAATGATATGCCTAACGTCGTGCTAAAGCAAAGCCGGGACGGTTTTAATTCTCTTTAATAAACAATGGATTATTTTTAATTTTGTCAATTTGTGACGCATAACTCACTTATAAGGTTACCGGAATGTTGCGGGTTTTAACCCCGTTACTGAAAATGATACGGCGTTCCAACTTCACCTGATGCGACCCATGGAGTAACATTCTCCTCAGTAGGTCCGCTTCTTACGCCGTGGCAACGGCTGGCGGCTCAACAATGGAGAGACTTCGCTATGAGCCTGAAAGCTGTTGACGAAAAAGATGACAAAAAAGACAAACCCCTTGGCAGCCAAAGCCTGTTTCGTGGTTTGCAGCTGATTGAAATATTGAGCAATTTCCCTAATGGCTGCCCGCTGGCACACCTGTCCGAGCTGGCAGAGATGAACAAAAGCACCGTGCATCGCCTGTTACAAGGGCTGCATACCAGCGGTTATGTTACGCAGGCGCCTTCCCCAGGCAGTTACCGCCTGACCACCAAATTCATTTCTATTGGTCAAAAGGCGCTTTCTTCACTGAATATCATCCATGTCGCTGCGCCGCATTTGGAGCAGTTGAACCTGGAAGTGGGGGAAACGGTCAACTTCTCCAGCCGGGAAGACGATCACGTGATTTTGATCTACAAGCTGGAACCGACCACCGGCATGATGCGTACCCGCGCCTATATCGGCCAACATATGCCGCTGTATTGTTCGGCGATGGGTAAAATTTTCATGGCCTATGGCAAGAGCGACTACCCGGATCACTATTGGCAAACCCACCAGCAGGAGATCCAGGTGCTAACGCGTAACACCATTACCGAATTGCCGAAGATGTATGAGGAGTTGGCGGATATCCGCAAGCAGGGCGTGGCGATGGATCGCGAAGAAAACGAGCTGGGCGTGTCCTGTATTGCTGCCCCGGTGTTCGATATTCAGCAGCGGGTGCCTTATTCCGTTTCGGTTTCGCTGCCTACGGCCAAGCTGCAACAGGTTGGCGTGCAGTCGTTGATGAAACCGCTGCTGGAGACAACGCGGCGCATCTCTCAGGAGTTGGGGTTTGTGACGCAGGGGTGATTATGCTTAACAAGACAGATCCCAGACGGAATTTGTGCTTAATTTAACAAGATTTGCGCAACATTTGTGCAATCCAACACATCAGATCACAAAAAAGGGACACAATGAGTTATCTTATGTCCCGATTTCATCCCTTTAACGGATCCTAGACCCATATGATTATCAAACCTAAGGTTCGCGGCTTTATCTGCACCACCACTCATCCGGTCGGTTGTGAAGCCAATGTTCGTCGTCAGATTGCCTACACCAAGGCGCAGGGCAAGATTGCCAATGGCCCTAAACGTGTGCTGGTGATCGGTGCATCTACCGGTTATGGTCTGGCTTCCCGTATTGCTACCGCCTTTGGCAGCGACGCCGCCACCATCGGCGTATTCTTCGAGAAAGCGGGCAGCGAAAGCAAAACCGCCACCGCTGGCTGGTACAACTCGGCCGCTTTTGACAAAGCCGCTAAAGAAGCTGGCCTGTACGCGAAAAGCGTCAATGGTGATGCTTTCTCCAACGAATGCCGCGCCAAGGTAATTGAGCTGATCAAAGCCGACCTGGGCCAGATCGATTTGGTGGTTTACTCGCTGGCTTCGCCGGTGCGTAAAATGCCAGATACTGGCGAAGTAGTGCGTTCCGCGCTGAAGCCAATCGGTGAGGTTTACACCACCACCGCTATCGACACCAACAAAGACCAAATCATCACCGCCACTGTTGAACCGGCCAGTGAAGAAGAAATCCAGAACACCATCACCGTGATGGGCGGCCAGGATTGGGAACTGTGGATGTCGGCGCTGGAAGAAGCGGGCGTGCTGGCCGAAGGGGCCAAGTCTGTTGCCTACTCTTATATCGGTACCGATCTGACCTGGCCAATCTACTGGCACGGTACTTTGGGCCGCGCCAAAGAAGATTTGGATCGTGCAGCAACCGCTATCCGTGGCGACCTGGCTGCCAAGGGCGGCACCGCACACGTTGCCGTGCTGAAATCCGTGGTCACCCAGGCTTCTTCAGCCATTCCGGTAATGCCGCTGTATATCTCCATGGCTTTCAAGATCATGAAAGAGAAGGGCATCCACGAAGGCTGCATGGAACAGGTTTCCCGTTTGATGCACACCCGTCTGTACGGCGAAGAGATGCCGCTGGACGATCATGCCCGTATCCGTATGGATGACTGGGAACTGCGTGATGATGTGCAGCAGGCCTGCCGCGATCTGTGGCCGTCAATCACTTCGGAAAACCTGAGTGAACTGACCGACTACACCGGCTACAAGCAGGAGTTCCTGCGCCTGTTCGGTTTTGGTCTGGAAGAAGTGGACTATGACGCGGACGTTAATCCAGACGTGCGTTTCGATGTGGTAGAGCTTTAATTTCTACCCCTAGAATGTAAAACAGGGCCCGATTGGGCCCTGTTTGTTTTTATAACGTACCGAAATCAATCCTCATCGTCGTGCTCGTCGTCTTCATCCATTACGATCGGGCAGTCGAAGTCATCCGGTTTGAGCACCAGCAGGTCACATTTCAGATGGTCGATCACCTGTTCCGCGGTATTGCCGATAAACGCGGCAGAAATACCGGTGCGCCCCAAGCTACCTAACACCACTACGCCCGCTTGCAAATGCTCGGCCAAATCCGGGATCACTTCCTCCGGCAGGCCTTTCTCCACGTGGGTGAATTCTTCGTTGATGTGGAATTTCTGCCTTAACGCCTTCATGGCGATCAGATGCTGCCCGCGGATCGCGTCGTTATAGATGCTGGGGTCAAAATCGGGCAGTTCGATGGCGATGTTGATTGGGGTGACTGGGTAGGCACCCACCAGGTGCACTTCGGTTTGATTGACGTTTTGCGCCAGCTCGAGCGTTTCCTTCACCAGCCGGATATTGAGTGGGTCATGATAAGGTTCTTCGCTGGATAGATTAACCGCCACCAACGCTTTACCTCCTTCTGGCCAAGGTTGGTCTTTGACCATCCACACCGGGCAAGGACATTTGCGCAGCAGATGCCAGTCTGTCGGGGTGAAAATTACCGATTCCAGTCTGTCGTGCTGATGGGCCATTTTCAGCAGTAAATCATGGTTGCCGCTCAGCACTTCCTGAATGATCGCCTCATAGGGCCGATTGTGCCATACCACTTTGATTTCAATGGGGACACCGTCTTCAAGATAGAAGCGGCATTGCTCTTTAATCCACGCCGCCCGTTGGCTGATCACCCCTTGCCGCATTGCCGTTCTTTCGTCAGGGGAAAGCAGGGTGGTCATTTCGTAAGAGAAATCATAGATAGGAAGGAAGGCCTTAATCCGCCCACCGTTCCGCTTGATCAGGTAAACTGCCCGGCGCAGTGCCGGTTGATCGTCCTGATTGGGGTCAATAGCCACCAGTAGATTCTGATACTTCGCCATAGGGCCTCCTTACAGCTGTAGATCAACAGTCTGTTCACATACAGAGTAACCCAACATTGAAAAACAGAACAGCGGCAGAGGGGGGCTAGGCCAACAATTTCAGCGAATTATTGGCCCAGTAGGGGTCAGGCGCTTACGGAGACGTTGATGCGTGCGGCACCCGCCAGTTGTGACAGGGCGTCTGCGTTTTCGATGGTGATGTATTTGCCTTTCACGCTGAGGATTTCGCTTTTCTGGAAACGCCCCAACAGGCGGCTGATGGTTTCCACCGTCAGGCCCAGATAGTTGCCGATATCACCTCGGGTCATGGTCAAACGGAACTCACGCGGTGAGAAGCCACGTTCGGCAAAGCGGTGCGACAGGTTATACACGAAAGCGGCCAGGCGCTCTTCGGCGTTCTTCTTCGACAGCAGCAGGATCATATCCTGGTCACCTTTGATCTCACCGCTCATCAAACGCATGATTTGCTGGCGCAGATTAGGCATTTTGCCCGAAAGGTCGTCCAGCGTTTCAAACGGGATTTCACAGACCATGGACGTTTCCAGCGCCTGAGCGAAGCTTGGGTGCTTCAGGCCACCGATGGCGTCAAAGCCTACCAGATCGCCCGCCAGGTGGAAGCCAGTAATTTGTTCGTCACCCTGTTCGGTGATGGTGTAGCTTTTGATGGTCCCGGAGCGGATGGCATACAGTGATTTCAGTTCGTCACCGGCTTTAAACAGCGTTTGGCCTTTCTGGATCGGCTTTTTCCTCTCGATGATGTTGTCGAGTTGGTCCAGCTCATGCGTATTCAGCGTAAAAGGAATACACAGCTGGCTGATGCTGCAGTCTTGGCAATGGATCGCACAACCACCAGACTGGATACGACGAATCACGCGTTTTTCCGGGATCATAGATTAAGCTCACGCAATAATTGATATGAGTCAATTTTAACATCTTTTGAGGCAGGTGATAAGTACAGCAAGAACAAGAGCAGCGACAATTTGTGTGATTTTTAAACTGAGCTGTTACTCCTCATTCTGTAGCATACTGATGTGTAGTGATTTATCGACTTCGTAAAAGCCAAGCTGAAGTTGACTAAAGCCATATAAAAAACGAATAAGTCCCGCAGTATCATCGGGTTTTTGCGATTAGTCTTGGTTTTTACATGGACATCGACGGTTTGATAGTTTTCGTCCGCGAATGTAACGGTTATTAACAAATCAATATTTCAACACAAATTTGGCGTATTGCTTAGCACATTCCCCCTAATCTCAACCCACGATCCCTCTGTGAACCGCACTATGCTTAGGGTAACGAAGCAATTGAAGCAATTAATGCCTTAGCAGGGAGTTGATTATGAAAAAAGTCATGGCTTTATTGCTGTGTCTCGGGGGGCTGATGTCTGCCAGCAGCCCGTCTTTTGCCTATGGCTATTACGGCCATGGTTATTACGAACATGGTTATTATGGCCCGCATTACTACGGCCCACCGGTGATCCTGGATGTGCCACTGGGGCCGCCACCGGTCTACTACGAGGCCCCGCCAACGGTTTACGTAGCTCCGGCACCAAGTCAAACCTATGTCGAAAAAGCGCCGAATTATGCGTATTACTGCCGTAGCCCGGCTGGGTACTATCCGCAGATTCCGCGTTGCGCGTCCGGCTGGCTGAAAGTGGTACCCGATGCGGCTCCCCCACGGTAAAGCAGGTGATAAATGGCAATGAAATTATCTCTGGCGGTAAGTCTGGTCGCTGGCGGCGTCTTGCTGGTGGGATGCGTTTCCCCGCCAACGGGCCCGGAAGTGACAGTATTGCCAGGCAGTGGCAAGAGCTATCAGCAATTTAACCGTGATGATGCTTTGTGCCGCAATAGTGCGCAGACCAGCATCAGCGGCGGGACACAAGCGGCCACTAATAACGCCGTGGGGTCGGCAGCGGCAGGAACGGTACTGGGTGCGGCGGCCGGGGCGCTGATTGGGGCCGCGACGGGTGATGCTGGAGCCGGAGCGGCGATCGGGGCGGGGAGCGGATTATTACTGGGCAGCGCGGTAGGAAGTAGTGCAGGACAACGCCGTTCGGACGATCTGCAACAGCAATATGATATTGCCTATACCCAGTGTATGTATGCTCGAGGCGATCAAGTACCGGCGGGCTATGATTATCAGCAATCGGACCTTCGTTCGGCGCCGCCGGATTATTCTCCTGCACCAGACAGCAGCGTGCCTCCTGATTATGTTCCCAGGTAAAACTCTGCGTAGGGCGAACGGGCGCAGCAGCGCCCGTCTTTAAACGTCAGGCACTATTTTTAGCCAAAGCATCATTAGCCGGAACATAGCGCGGGACGTTGTTATGTCCTGGCTGGTCGACTTTGACGATCAGCGTCAACACCGCCGCCACCAGATACAAACCGGTATATACCCACACCACGCCTTCGATATCAAAGAAGGGTAGCACTATAGAGGCGATGGCCGGGGCCGCGAAGTTGCTCAGGCCAGCGGAAAGGTTATAGATCGAGATGGCTGCGCCTTTATGGTTGGGTTCCAGCACCGGGAATACTGCGGTCATGGGGACGAAGGCCGCAACGGTGATCCCAAGCATGACTGCTGGCACCAGCGCGATCCAGAAGTTATGGCCAAAATGTACCGGCAGGTAGTAAAACGCCAGGCTGGAGATGGCGCAACCGATGCAGCCAAACCAGCGCACCTGGCGCAGCCAACCGATTTTCTCCCCCAGAATGCCCCACATAATGTTGGTGAAGATGGTGACAAAGAAGAACACCGCCCAAATTTGCAGCCACTCTGACATGCTAAAGCCCAGCCGGCCTACATACAGCATCGGCATAATCACCGCAAAGCCAAACAGCGACAGCGTGTTGATGATACGGATCAGGCAGGAGAGGAAGATATTGCGGTTGGTGAACAGGATCGTCACCGCGCGGGAAAGCTCTTTGAGTTTCTCCTGCGGTGACAGATCGGCCTTGGGGCTGGCCTCACCCACGTTGCGCAGCAGGAACATCGCCATCAAGCCACCGGCCGCCACCCATGCAATGGCAAACCACAGGGTGCCGGTTTCGCCCATCAACGGAATGGTAAAGCTGGGCAGATAGCTGCCGACACAGCCGATGCCGATCGAATACATTGCCCAGAACCAGCCCATCGCGGAAGAGAGTTGCTGCTTAGGGACGTTCTGTACCACCAACATCACAAACGAATAGATAAACAGCGGATAGGCCAGGCCACGAATGCCGTAAAACAGCAACATCAGCGGGTAGTTACGCATCCCCAGGCCAAACAGCATAAACAGCACGTGCATCACCAGCCACAGGATAAAACCGATGCGCATTGCCTTTTGTGGCGTGATGATTTCGGCCACCACGCCGGAACTCCAGGCCGCCAGCGCCGCTGCCAGTCCATACACGGTAAACACCAGCGCCGACTGTGCCGGAGTGAACCCCATATCGGTGATGTGTTTAGACAGAAAAGCCATCTCAAAGCCGTCGCCGCTCATGAAAATGGCGATGGCGATGTAGCCCCAGAACAGGTTCATCGGCAGGCCGAACCAGTGTTTATGTGTTTGTGGCATAACAAACTCCAGGATAGGTGTAAGGGTACAGTCTTATTATTTTTTTACCGCGCCGGGATCATGCCCGGCGCAGGTTCAATTGTTGTTGATAGAGCTGACGGTAGGTGGCAAGACGTTCCGCGAGCAGAGGTTGGCGTTCACCGTCGGGCAAGTAGCGCCGATCGATGGCGGGTTTGTGGCAAACCTGATCCACCGTTCCACCCGCTGCCAGCCATCCCAACCGCGCCGCGCCTAAAGCGCCACCGGCTTCTCCGCCAAGATGGGTGACCACCGGCAGATCGAGCACGTCAGCCATCAGTTGCGCCCAATGCTCGCTACGAGCGCCGCCGCCAATCAGTGAGCATTGATCCAGCCGGGTTCCGGCTTGCGAAAGTACGTCCAGGCCGTCCGCCATGCCGAATGCCACGCCTTCCAGCACCGCATAGCCCATTGCCGCACGCTGATGGCTGTGGGTCAGGCCGTGGAACGCACCGGTCGCCAGCGGATCGTTGTGCGGCGTCCGTTCACCGGACAGGTAGGGCAGAAAGACCGGGGCCAGGCGCTGTTCCGCCAGGTTCATCTGGGCGATTTCGGCCAACAGCGTGGGTTCATTGCTGCCCACCAGTTGACAGAACCAGCGCAGGGCACTGGCGGCGGTAAGCATCACGCTCATCTGATGCCAACGTTCAGGCAGGGCATGGCAAAACGCATGGACGGCGGATTGTGGATTGGGGCGGAAGCGATCGTTAACGGCGAACAGCACGCCGGACGTCCCCAGCGAGATAAACGCGTCGCCTGGATTAACCGCGCCAATGCCCACCGCGCTGGCTGCGTTATCTCCACCGCCACCGGCGATAATAATATTGTCAGCAAGGCCCCAGGAGCGGGCAATATCGCCTTTCAACTGGCCGGAGATTTCGCTGCCTTCTACCAGACGTGGCATTTGATCGCGGTTGAGGCCACAGGCGGCAAGCAAGGAATCTGACCAGTCCCGCTTGCCGACGTCGAGCCACAGCGTACCTGCCGCGTCCGACATATCCGAAACCTTGTCGCCACTCATCATCCAGCGCAGGAAGTCCTTGGGCAGCAGCACGGTGGCGATTTGCGCGAAGATATCCGGTTCATGCTTGGCAACCCATAACAGCTTGGGTGCGGTGAAACCCGGCATCGCCAGGTTACCGGCAACGTCATGCAACTCTGGTGCGTTCTGCGTCAACTGTTTGCATTGTTCGGCGCTGCGAGTGTCATTCCATAAAATCGCCGGGCGCAAAACCTGATTATCACGGTTGAGCAGAACCGCACCGTGCATCTGGCCGGAAAGCCCCAGCGAGCGGATCTGCGGCCATTGTTGTGGAATTTTGGCGCGTAAACGGCTCACCACTGCCTGCGTTGCTCGCCACCAATCGGCCGGATCCTGCTCTGCCCAGTGAGGATGCGGGCGTTGTACTTCCAGCGGTTCACCGGCGCTGGCGATCAGAGTGCCGTGGTCATCAATCACCACGGCTTTGATTTCTGAGGTGCCTAAATCGAGTCCTAGATACATGGTTCGCTCCCTTTATTGCGCCAGACAGTGGTTAACCCGATCGATGGATTGGCGCAGCAGTTGGCTAAAGGCACTGCTGTGAGCCAAGGTGCTGAACAATTTCTCATCTGAGGCAAATACTGCCACCGGATCGGCCGCTTCGAACATCTGGTGGACTGCGGCGGCGTCCAGAATGCCGTCCTGATATTCATAAGGCAGTTGGTCTTGGTGCCAGCGCTGCATAAAGACAAAGAACAGAGCAGGCAGCATGGCCGTGGCTTTCGGCTCCTGACCGCGCTGATAACACTCTTGCAGCGTTGGGGTAATGAAACCGGGGATTTTGGAAAAACCGTCGGCGGCGACGCGCTGGTTGGTATCGCGAATATAGGGGTTGCTAAAGCGTTCCAGAACCACGTCACGGTAGGCGGCCAAGTCGAGCGGGCTAGGCGTCAGGGACGGGATCACGTCCTGGGTCACATAGTCATAAGCCAACTGGTGGATGGCCGGGGTGCCGGTGCTTTCATGAATAAAGCTTTGGCCAATCAGCGTGCCAGCCCAGGCAATACAGCTATGGCTGGCGTTGAGGATGCGGATCTTGGCTTCTTCATAGGGCAGCACTGATTCAACCATTTCGACGCCGACGTTCTCTAATGCTGGCCGTCCGTTGATGAAATCATCTTCGATCACCCATTGGATAAAGGCTTCGCCCATCACTGGCGCACGATCCTGGAAGCCGGTGGCTTCGGCAACGCGCTCGGCAACTTCCGGCGCTGGCCGTGGCGTGATGCGGTCAACCATGGTATTGGGGCAGCGGGTGTGGCTATCGATCCAGGCGATCAGCTCTGGCTCTTTGCGCAGTTGCAGGAACTGCATCAGGCCGTGACGGAAGCGTTCACCGTTATGGCGCAGGTTATCGCAGTTCAATAACGTGACAGTGTCACCATTGAGCTGCTTTCTGCGCGCCAACAGCTGTGCCATGGTGCCGTAAATGGTGCGGCAGGCGCCCAGCAGATCGGCCTGAATATCAGCGTTAGCACGATCCAGGTTGAACTGGTTATCCAGATAATAGCCACCTTCGGTGACGGTGAAGGAAATGACGCGGGTTTCTGGTTTGGCCCCCTGTTCGGTCAACGCGGCCAGTTCGTTATCCCAGGGAATGACCTTACTGATGGAGGTAATGGTTTCATACTGGCGTACGCCCTGTGGAGTGACGGTCTCCAGCACGTATTGGCCTTGTTGCTCAGCCAGCGTATCCAGTAACGGCGTGGCGTCATCGCGAATGTTGGCAAGCGCAATTGACCAGCGGCTATCGCCCGCTGCAATCAGCCGGTGTAGATACCACGCCTGATGAGCTCGATGGAAAGATCCGGCGCCGATATGCAGCCAAATGGCCTGAGAAGAGTTCACGGGTTTGCTCATAAGGTTCTCCACTAAAGGTTATTGTAGGGCAATAGCCCTTTAGTAGGGCATTTGCTCCGTTAATGGCGATAGAGTAAATAAACTTTTGCCCTTTAAATGGGCTTTAGCTCACAAATGTGCAAATCGACCTCTGCGAGCAGCAGGAATGCCAGTAAAATGGGGCCATCAGGGGTAGCGGGTGAAATAACATGGTCAAACACGATAAGAAGCTGGATCAGGCGGCACGAGCCGCCTGGATGTATTACGTGGCCGGACAGACTCAGAATGAAATTGCCGAGGCGTTGGGCGTATCGCGCCAGGTTGCGCAGCGGCTGGTGGCATTGGCGATCGACAGCGGTCTGATCAGCGTCAATATTTCCCACCCGGTAGGGCGCTGCATGGAGTTATCGGCCCGTCTTAGCGCACGCTATGGCTTAACGCTTTGCCAGGTGGTGCCTAGCCAAGGAATGGAGAGTGCCGGGATAAACCGTGCGGTGGCGGTGGCCGGGGCTGAAGTGATGGCGCAGTTTTTGCGCAGTGAACAGCCATTGAACATTGGGGTTGGTTCAGGCCGCAGCCTGAAGGCGGCGATCGATGAGCTGCCGGAATTGGAGCGGCCACAGCATAGCTGCGTCTCGCTGATTGGTGCGATCGCGGCTGATGGCTCCTGTACCCGTTATGACGTACCGCTATGGATGGCAGAGAAAACCCAGGGACGCTACTTTATCCTGCCCGCACCGCTGTTTGCCGATAGCGAACAGGATCGCGCCCTGTGGTGCAACCACCGCATTTACCGCACGGTGAACGACAAGGCCAGCCAGGCCGATGTGACCTTTATCGGTATTGGCACCATCGAATATCACTGCCCGCTGCACAAGGATGGGTTTATCACCGCAGAAGATGTCGATCGCCTGTGCGAATCTAACGCGGTGGCAGAAATGCTGGGTCATTTTATCGATCCGCAAGGCCAGCGGGTGGCCAGCGAACTCGATCGGCGGCTGACCAGCGTCAATCTGCGCCAGCGGCCGGAAAAGCCGGTGATTGCGCTAGCCGGTGGCGCGGAAAAGCATCAGGCCATTCGTGCCGCCTTGCTGGGCCGCTGGATCAACGGCCTGGTGACGGATGAGGAGAGCGCGTTGGCGCTGCTGGCCGATTAAATCAGATCCTGGGGCAGGAAACCTTCATGTTTCAGCAGCCATTGCTTGCGCTGCACCCCTCCGGCGTAACCGGTCAGCGCTCCCTGTGAACCGATCACTCGGTGGCAGGGCACCACGATACTGATTGGGTTAGTGCCGTTTGCCATGCCAACTGCGCGTGATGCGGTTGGCCTGCCAATGCGCTTGGCCAATTCACCGTAGGTGATGATCTCCCCACAGGGAATTTGCCGCAGTTGCTGCCAGACGGTGCGCTGGAACTCGGTGCCCGCAGTCATCACTGGCACAGTGTCGATGGCTGCCAACTCGCCAGCAAAATAGCGCTGCATCACTTCCGTCAGGCCGCCCGGGTTGACTCGCTCCTGTATCACGAAGGGTGAGGCTCGATAGTGGCTGTTGAGCAGCTTCATCAGGCGAGCCTCGTGATCGGTCCAGTCCAGCGCGCGCATCCGTCCTTGCTCATCTCCGATCAACACCAGTTCACCGACCGGCGTCGGCATACGATCAATAAAAAAGGTCAGCATGTTGTTCACTCCTTGCGTTTGATAGGGCGATTATTACATGAAAGAGCCGGATGTGATGGCGGATTTCGGACATGCTGATGGGGCGGGGCTATAGGAAAAAACAGGGTACACCCAAATAGGTATACCCCTGAGATGAAACGCCAAAATGTTTATAAAATCACAAAGTCATTTTCGATGGCTAATTGTATGACATAATTACGTCGATTAGGATTAATTGTAAATTAACGTAATTCGTTGTAGAGAAGGGTCATTAAACACCGATTCACGAATAGGTTTCCCCATTAATTCCGAACCCATATTATCCAATGGCATTTGGATAAATTCATTGGTATTGAAGGCGGTTTCACGATAGCAACTGGATATATACTGACCATTATTGCGCGAAATCTCGCAGGTTGGGGCGCTGATTTTGCCGGAAAACTGGATGCTCCCTGAGATGGCGTTGTGGCTAACATCTTGTTTTGAATGGGCAGAAAGTGGTAAAGCTGCCAGTATGGCCAAAGCAGTAATAATAGATTTCATAAGCTATTCCTATTAGCATAAAGTAAAACCATCCATTAACAAAAAAGTCGATTATTGTCTAAAAAATAAACTTCCATTGCCTGATGATTTAATTTCCAACGTTACTATAATGTATTGAGTAAATAATAATAACAGCAATCGTTCGTTAATTGAATTTAATAGTAGAGATGGGCAGGCAGTAAAACCATGATTTAGATCATAGTGGGGGGAATTTAGGGGTTAATGTGAGAATTATTACTTTTGATACTGCTTATAATAACGGGTGTGACTTTAAATGGCGATATTAATGTTAAGGCCGCATATTCATGGTTATTCTGCGGCCCTTAATCCTACTCTTTAGAGTTACAGCATACCTGCGCTGCCACAGATACGGATCTTTTCTGCTACCACTTCTTTCATCGCCAATTTACCCGGGACGATGTATTTACGCGGATCGTTGGCCTCCGGATGCTGCGAGAAATAGCTCTTCACCGCATCGGCAAAGGCGATTTTGAGTTCGGTCGCCACGTTCACTTTACACACCCCCAGCGAGATGGCTCGCTTGACCATCGCTTCCGGGATACCGGAGGCACCGTGCAGCACCAACGGGATCTCCAGCTGTTCGCGGATCAGCGCCAGACGGTCAAAATCCAGCTTGGGCTCCCCGTGGTACAGCCCATGAGCCGAACCAATGGCGACGGCGAGGGAGTCGATCCCGGTCGCCGCGACAAACTCGCGGGCGGCTTTTGGATCGGTATAAAAGCCGTCTGCTGCATCGACAATCAGATCGTCTTCCTGGCCACCCAGGCGGCCCAGCTCCGCTTCTACGCTAGCCCCGTAGCGATGGCATAACGCGACGGCTTGCGCAACCAACGCGATGTTCTGCTCAAAAGGCAGGTGCGAGCCATCGATCATTACCGAACGGATCCCGGCTCTGACCTTGGTGGCGATATCCTCGAGCTCTTCGTGATGGTCCAGATGCAGTGCCAGCGGCAGGTCATGGCGCTGGGCTGCCGAACGGCAAATTCCCACCAGATAGTCGGTACCCGCATAGCTGAAGGTGCCTGGTGTCCCGGCCATGATCACCGGGGATTGCAGTTCGGCGGCGGTTTCTGCCACTACCTGCACCGTTTCAAGATTGTGGACGTTGAACGCCGGTACGGCATAGCCCTGCCTTTGTGCTTTCAACAGCATTTCACGGTTGGATATCAGGTACATAACGGCTCCTTACAGCTCGGTAGCAGAGTAGGGATAAATGGTCACGCCTTTTACCACTCGGTTGACCTCTCCGGTTGGACAAGGGTTATCCGGCGTCAGGCCGCGCGCCAGCGAGGTTTCAAACGCCAGCATTTGGGCGAACAGCAGGTAGGGGAATAACAGCCAGATATCGTCGTCGGCATGATGCAAATCGGACTGGTCCGTTTTCTCTGTTGGTGAATTACCAAGGCCAACCATTTGCTTGGCCAAACCGTCGCGCTGGAGTTCGTCCCACAGATCCTGCTCATAACGCTCGGTATAGCGGTTGCTGGAGAGCATCAGTAGCACCAACGTCTGTGGATCGACCATAAATTTAGGGCCGTGACGCAGGCCCAGTGGCGAGTCGTAGCGGGTGACGATCTGCCCGGCGGTCAGTTCCAGCATTTTCAGCGAGGCTTCCTCCGCCAGGCCGGTGAAACAGCTACTGCCGAGCACGATGTAACGGCTAAAGCCGCTGCTGGCCAGGGTTTTTACTTGGGATTGCAGCGTTTCACGCAGTTCTCTACAGCGCTCGATCATTTGCACCAGTGGTTGCTTGGCGGCGTCCAGGGAATAGGGGCCTAACAGCAGCGCGGTGCTGAGCATCATGCAGCTGAAGCTGGAGGTCATGGCAAAGCTCTGGTCGTTTGAGCCCTGTGGCATCACCAGGGCACAGACGTTCTTACGGCCGTGCGCGTAGTTGGCCAACTGGCTGTCCGGGTTGCACACCAGCATCAGGTGATAGCACTGGGGAAGCAGTTGATCTGCCAGCGCCACCGAGGCGACGCTTTCCGGGCTGTTGCCGGAACGGGCGAAAGAGACCAGCAGCGTCGGGCGTGATGGATCGAGAAACTGCTGCGGATTGGCGACGATATCGGTGGTGCCATAGGCCGCAACATCTCGGCCGGTTTTTTCCCTTAGCCATGGGGCCAAGGCCCGACCGGCAAAGGCTGAACTGCCAGCACCGCACAGCACAATCTGCAGGCGCGGGTTTTGCAGCAGCGGCGTCAGGAAAGCGGAACATTGCTCCTGTTGGGCGACCAACTGCTGGTGCAAGGCAGCCCAAAGGTCCGGCTGCTGCCAAATCTCACGGGCGGTATGCAGCGCATGATGTTGCTCCAGCCAGTCCGCATCGTAAGAAAAATAACCTGTCATGATGGTAACTCCTTAAAAATAAAACGGTTAATACGCTATAAATACCTGTGGATGCGGATGATCCGGTGCTGTTGCTAGCCCTCACCCTAACCCTCTCCCACAGGGAGAGGGGATCGAACCGTGCCACCAGCCAACTCCTGCGCTCGCCACTAATTAGCTTCTGTAACTGGTTATTACTCTGTACCCACTCCTTTTATTCCAGAGTCGCTCAGCATCTGACAGCTGCTCCGTTTCAGCTCCCTCTCCCTTGAGGGAGAGGGTTGGGT